>NZ_AP024563.1:2130000-2430000 GCF_018409545.1 Allochromatium tepidum
GGAATAGCCGGGATGTCCTCACGAGGTCGGCGCATCGCTTACGTGTTCGGCGCCTGAGTGCAATGATCGTCCAAGACGTCAGAACAGGAGCCGCAAGACCAGCAATGTCAGGGCCGCCATGATCCCGGCCAGGATGTCGTCGAGCATGATGCCGAGTCCGCCCTCGACGCGCTCGTCGATGACCCGGATCGGCCAGGGCTTCCAGATATCGAAGAGACGGAAGGCGAGGAAACCGGCCAGAACCCAGAGCCAGCCATGGGCGCCTGTCAACAGGCTGTAGGGCACGACCAGCATGGTGATGAAGAAGCCGACGAACTCGTCCCAGACGATGGCCGAGGGATCCTTGGCGCCGAGTTCGCGGGCAGTGCGATCACAGGCCCAGAGACCGATGACGGTGAAGAGGACGACCAGTCCCAGATAATAGGGCCAGGCGAGCGGACTCATCAGGAGATAGACCGGGATCGCGGCCAGTGTGCCGAAGGTTCCGGGCGCCTTGGGTGCGAGTCCGGAGCCGAAACCGAAGGCGATCCAGTGGTGGAGCTTGCGACTGTCGAAGCCCGTGGAACGAGATGCATTGGAATCCGTGACCTTTGGCATGAGGCGGCTTCTAATCGGTGCGGTCGTTGGCGACAGGAAAATGATCATAGCCCAGCGCCGGCATCATCAGTCGACCGCCATCGGTTCGACGGAAGTCCAAGCCGGCGTCAGCGCGAATCCAGCCGACTCGGGTCAGCGGCAGTCCAAGTTCCCCGGCCAGTCGCTCGACGTTCGGAATATGCGCGGGCGGGATGCAGAAGCAGAGTTCATAGTCGTCGCCGGAGGCGAGCGGCAGCGACCAGTCGTCCGTCAAGGCGACGACCCCGGCGACCTGGGGTGTCAGCGGCAGGCGCTCCAGCTCCAGATCGGCGCCGACGGCGGAGGCGCGGAGGATATGCCCGAGATCGCCCGCCAGACCGTCCGAGAGATCTATCATCGCCGAGGCGATGCCGCGCAGATGCCGACCGAGTTCGACCCGCGGCTCGGGGCATTCGAGACGGTGCCGCAGTTCGGGCGCGACCGGCTCGCCGGCCAGCATCCGGCGCAGTGCCAGACCGGCATCGCCGAGTGTACCGCTGACGAAGACGGCATCGCCCGGACGCGCGCCCGAGCGCCGGATCGCCGTTCCAGTCGGTACCAGACCATGCACCTGAACCGCTACGCTCAGCGGACCGCGCGTGGTATCGCCGCCGACCAGACGCATCCCGTGCGCACTCGCCAATCGCCCGAAGCCGACGGCAAAGGCGCGAATCCAATCTTCATCGGCGGCGGGTAGGGTCAGGGCCAGGGTCGCCCAGGCCGGCTCCGCGCCCATGGCCGCCAGATCGCTGAGCCCAACCGCCAGCGACTTGTACCCGATGTGTTCGGGATCACAGTCGGCGAAGAAATGCACGCCGGCCGAGAGCGTGTCGATGCTCACGGCCAGCACCTGTCCGGACGGGATCTCCAGCAACGCGCAGTCGTCACCCACGCCGAGCACAACGTCCGGGCGCTCAGGGCCGAGCGCGGCGAAACAGCGGCCGATCAGATCGAACTCGGACACAGCGACCGGCTCAGAGCTTGCGATCCATGTCGCCGGCCTTGCATCGGGCGATCTTGTCGAGCACGCCGTTGACGTACTTGTGCCCCTCGTGTGCGCCGAGCAGCTTGGTCAGCTCGACGGCCTCATTGATGGCGACCCGGTCCGGGATGTTGTCCGAGAACAGGATCTCATAGGCGCCGAGCCGCAGGATCGCCAGCTCCACCGGATCGACCTGGCTGATCGGACGGTCGAGGAAGCGGTCGAGCTGGGCGTCGATCGCCTCGATATGGGCCGGCACGCCGCTCAACAGCTCGTCGAGCAGTTCGACGTTGAAGTTGAAGCGATCTTCGGTGGCCAGCTCGTCCTCGTCGCTCACGCCATTGAGCGAGGCGGCGACGGCATCGAGCCATTTGGGGTCGTCGAGCAGATGGCGCTTGATCGACATGGGATCGTCGCCGGTCAGACGCCATTGATAGAGCACGAGCGCGGCATAACGGCGCGACTGACTGCGCGGACTGATCGGACGCGGGTTCTCGGATTTGGTCATGTCAGTTCGATCTGTCTCAGCAGATTCACCATCTCCAGGGCGGACATGGCCGCCTCGGCGCCCTTGTTGCCGGCCTTGGTGCCGGCGCGCTCGATGGCCTGTTCGATGCTGTCGACGGTCAGCACTCCGAAGGCGACCGGCAGGCCATGCTGGAGGCTGACCTGAGCCATGCCCTTGACGCACTCGCCGGCGACATAGTCGAAGTGCGGCGTGCCGCCGCGGATGACGGCGCCGAGCGCGATGATGGCGTCATAGCCGCCCTTGGTCGCGATCCGCTCGATGGCCACCGGCATCTCGAAGGCGCCGGGCACGCGCACGATGGTCAGATCCGACTCGCTCGCGCCGTGACGCAGCAGCGCGTCGATCGCGCCCTTCTCCAGACTCTCGACCACGAAGCTGTTCCAGCGGGACACCACCAGACAGAAGCGGGCCTTGTCGGCGCGCAGGGCGCCCTCGATCGTTGTGATACTCATCACCTGATTCCTGAAAATCGCTACAAACCTTTACGAAGCGGACCGGCCACCCGTGTATTCGACCACTTCCAGATCGAAGCCGGAAATGGCATGCATCGCCTTGGGCGCGCTCATCACCCGCATCTTGCGCACCCCGAGATCGGCGAGGATCTGGGCGCCGATGCCGTAGGTGCGCAACTCACCACGATCCTGTCGCACGGGCACCGGATCGTCGCTGTCGTGGAACTGGAAGTCCTTGAGCCGGCACAGCAGATCGGCGGGATGGTCGCGCGTGCGCAGCACCACGATCACGCCCTCCCCCGCCTCGGCCACCTGGCGCATGACGTCGCGCAACGGCCAGCCGCAGGCGTTATGCGTGGTGTCGAACAGATCGCACAGCGTATTCTGCAAATGCACACGCACCAGGGTCGGACGCTCGGGGCTGATCTCGCCGAGCGTCAGGGCCAGATGGATCTCGTTGTCGATGGTGTCGCGATAGGCGACCAGATCGAAGGTGCCGTGCACCGTCGGCAGCTCGCACTCACACTCGCGGATCACCGCCGTCTCGTTGCGCATCCGGTAGTGGATGAGATCGGCGATGGTGCCGATCTTGATGCCGTGCGTCTGGGCAAAGACCTCCAGATCGGGCCGGCGCGCCATGGTGCCGTCCTCGTTG
Source organism: Allochromatium tepidum (assembly GCF_018409545.1). Classification (GTDB taxonomy): domain Bacteria; phylum Pseudomonadota; class Gammaproteobacteria; order Chromatiales; family Chromatiaceae; genus Thermochromatium; species Thermochromatium tepidum_A. Next base: position 2,133,234 of record NZ_AP024563.1, read on the forward strand.
AGGATCTCGACGATCACCGCCGCCGGCGTCAGCCCGGCCAGCCGTGCCAGATCGCAACCGGCCTCGGTGTGTCCGGCCCGTACCAACACCCCGCCCGGCTGGGCCATGAGCGGGAAGATGTGGCCCGGCTGGACCAGGTCACGGGGACCGGCGTCGGGCGCCACGGCGGCGCGGATGGTGGTGGCGCGGTCGGCCGCCGAGATGCCGGTGGTCACACCGCGCGCGGCCTCGATGGAGACGGTGAAGGCGGTCGAATGGGCGGCCTGGTTGTCGCTGACCATGAGCGGCAGGTGCAGCCGCTCGCAGCGCTCCTTGGTCAGGGTCAGACAGATGAGGCCGCGCCCGTACTTGGCCATGAAATTCACGGCCTCGGGTGTGACGCAATCGGCCGCCATGAGCAGGTCGCCCTCGTTCTCGCGGTCCTCGTCGTCCATGATGATGACCATCTTGCCCGCACGCAGGTCGTCGATGATCTCCTCGGTCGTGTTCAGGCCGGTACTGCTCATAGGTCTTGGTTCATTCGGTTGTTCGTGTAGGCAGGCCGGAGACCCCGTCACTTGACGAAGCCGTGCTCGGCCAGGAATTGCAGCGTCAGGCCCGACGCCTGTGGGTTGGCGGCCTGCTCGCCGAGCAGCAGACGCTCCAGATAACGGGCGATCAGGTCGACCTCCAGGTTGACCCGCGTGCCGGGGCGATAGTCGCCGATGATGGTCTCCTGGATGGTATGGGGCACGATGTTGAGTTCGAACATCGCGCCCTCGACCCGGTTGACGGTCAGGCTGGTGCCGTCGACGCAGATCGAGCCCTTGTGAGCGATGTAACGCGCCAGCTCATCCGGCGCCTGGATGCGCAATCGCCAGGAGCGCGCGTCCTCATGACGCTCCAGGAGCGTTCCGACCCCATCGACGTGTCCGCTGACCAGATGTCCGCCGAGCGGTGTCGACAGGGTCAGCGCCTTTTCGAGATTGACCCGCGAGCCGGGCTTGAGCGCGCCGAGCGTGGTCAGGGTCAGGGTCTCGCGCGAGACGTCGGCGGCGAAGCCGCGCTCGGTCAGCGCCACGGCGGTCAGACAGACCCCATTGACCGCGATGCTGTCGCCCAGGACGACGCCGTCGAGCGGCAGTTTGCCGGTATCGATGCCGAGTCGCACGTCGCCGCCGCGCGGCTCCAGACGCTGAATCAGACCGACCGATTGGATGATGCCTGTGAACATGGGTGGATTGGGTCTTCTCGGTATGGGGATCTCGCGTGGACCGGCGTCGACGGAGATCGTCACAGGAAAGGCTTCATAGATTCGGACGCGCCCGGATGCGCAGATCCACGCCGATGCGCCGGACCTCCAGGATTTCCAGGGCGACGCGATCGGCCATGGTATCGATCCCCGGCAGATCGAACAGCCCCTTGGCCGCCTGCCCCATGAGACAGGGCGCCTGATAGAGCAGGATCTCGTCGACCAGCCCGGCGCGCACGGCCGCGCCCGACAGGGTCGATCCGGCCTCCAGCAGGACTTCGTTGATCTCGCGCCGCGCCAGCTCCGTCATCAGGGCCGCCAGATCGACCCGACCGCCGCGCTCCGGTAGACGGATCAACTCGGCCCCGGCCGCCTCGAGCGCGGTCGCGGCCCCGTTCATGAGGCCGATCCCGGCGATCAGCGTGCGGCCCGGAAGCCCGAGCATCCGTGATTCGGGCGGCGTGCGCCAATAGCTGTCGACCACGATGCGCCAGGGTTGACGGACCGGCTCGTCCGGCTCCATACCCGGCAGCTCGGCAGAGGTCAAGCGCACGTTCAGGCTCGGATCGTCGCCCAGCACCGTGCCCAGTCCAGTGACGATGGCCGAACTGCGCGCACGCCAGCGTTGCACGTCGCGCCGCGCGGCCTCGGAGGTGATCCATTTGCTCTCGCCCGTGGCCAGGGCCGTGCGGCCATCGAGACTGGCACCCAGCTTGCAGCGCACATAGGGCCGCCCCTGCTCATGGCGCTTGGTGAAGCCCGGATTGAGCGCGCGCGCCTCGGACTCCAGACAGCCGACCTCGACCGCGATGCCCGCCTGACGCAGACGTTCGATCCCGCGACCGGCGACGCGCGGATTGGGATCGACCATGGCGCAGACGACGCGCGCCACGCCGGCGCCGACCAGGGCCTCGGCGCAGGGCGGTGTGCGCCCGTGATGCGAGCAGGGTTCCAGGGTCACATAGACCGTGGCGCCGCGCGCGCGTTCGCCTGCTTGCGTCAGCGCCAGCGGTTCGGCGTGCGGCTCACCGGCACGACGATGCCAGCCTTCACCGACCACCTGCCCATCGCGCACCAGCACACAGCCGACGCGCGGATTGGGATCCGTGGTGTAGCACCCGCGCTCGGCCAGCCGGATGGCGCGCGCCATATGGAGTCGGTCGCGACCCTCACCGTCCGGAACCGGGCGTGGACCGGCCATCAGTCGTCCGGCTCCAGATCACCGAGCAGATCGAGCTGCCGGCGACTGAGTTCGGGCGCCGGCTGGCGCTCCAGACGCTCGATCTCTTCGCGGAAGGCCGCCACGTCCTCGAAATGCCGATAGACCGAGGCGAAGCGGACATAGGCGACCTGATCGATCCGGCGCAGCTCGTCCATGACCAACTCACCGACCCGCAGTGCCGGTAACTCGCTCTCGCCGCTCGACATCAGTGAACGCTGGATGCGCGCCACCGCCCGGTCGACCTCCTCGGTGCTCACCGGGCGTTTTTCGAGCGCCCGCATCATGCCGGCGCGCAGCTTCTGGCTATCGAAGGGCACGCGACTGCCGTCGCGCTTGACGATGCGCGGCAGATTCAGCTCGACGGTCTCATAGGTCGTGAAGCGCTCGCCGCACAGCTCGCACTTGCGCCGTCGGCGCACCTGATCGCCCTCACCCGCCAGACGCGAGTCGACGACCTTGGTGTCCTGTGCACCGCAGAAGGGGCAGCGCATGGGTCAGCCTCCAGCCGTCGGCGACCGGCGACCGGTCGGCACGACGGCATGGGAAGGCAATGGCAACGAACCTGATGTCATACCTGCATCCGGCGGGATCGCGTCAGCGATGGAGTCAATGGCCGTAGACCGGGAAACGCCGGCAGAGATCCAGCACCCTGGCCTTGACGGCTTCGATGACCGCCGGTTCGCCGCGCGCGTCGATCAGATCGCACATCCAGCCGGCCAGCTCACGCGCTTCCTCAGTGCCGAAGCCACGGGTGGTGATGGCCGGGGTACCGATGCGGATGCCGCTGGTGACGAAGGGCGATTGCGGATCATTGGGGACGGCATTCTTGTTGACCGTGATGTTGGCCGCGCCCAGCCAGGCGTCGACGTCCTTGCCGGTCAGCCCCTGGCGGATGAAGCTGACCAGGAACAGATGATCGTCGGTGCCGCCGGAGACGACGTCGTAGCCGCGCGCGATGAAGACCTCGGCCATGGCGCGGGCGTTGGCGAGCACCTGGGCCTGATAGGTCTTGAAGCCCGGCTCCAGCGCTTCTTTGAAGGCCACCGCCTTGGCGGCGATGACGTGCATCAACGGACCGCCCTGAGTGCCGGGGAAAACCAGCGAGTTGAGCTTCTTCTCGATCTCGGGGTTGGACTTGGCCAGGATCAGACCGCCGCGCGGGCCGCGTAGGGTCTTGTGGGTCGTGGTGGTGGTGACGTCGGCGATTTGCACCGGACTCGGATAGAGTCCGGCCGCGATCAGACCGGCCACATGCGCCATGTCGACCAGTAGATAAGCGCCCACACTGTCGGCGATGTCGCGGAAACGCTGCCAGTCGACGACGCGCGAATAGGCCGAGAAGCCGGCGACGATCATCCGCGGCCTGTGCTCATGGGCCAGACGCTCGACCTCGGCGTAATCGATCTCGCCGGTCTCGGGATTCAGGCCATATTGCACGGCGTTGTAGATCTTGCCCGAGAAGTTGGGCTTGGCCCCATGCGTCAGATGTCCGCCGTGGGCCAGGCTCATGCCGAGCACGGTGTCGCCCGGTTCGCACAGGGCCATGTAGACGGCGGCATTGGCCTGGGAGCCGGAGTGCGGCTGGACGTTGGCATAATCGGCGCCGAAGAGCTGCTTGGCACGGTCGATGGCCAACTGCTCGGCGACGTCGACATGCTCACAGCCGCCGTAGTAACGTTTGCCCGGATAGCCCTCGGCATACTTGTTGGTCAGCACGCTGCCCTGCGCCTGCATGACGCGCGGACTGGTATAGTTCTCGGAGGCGATGAGCTCGACATGCTCTTCCTGTCGACGCTCCTCGTCCTGGATGGCCGCCCAGAGTTCCGGGTCGTAATCGCTGATCTGTTGGGTCTTCTCGAACATGGTCTGTCGCCTCGGGCGCCGAAAAGCAGTGTAGTGTATCGAGTTTTGACGATGGCGTCGCGATTTGCTTGTAAACCAATGGCCGGCTACTTTTTCGCCGGATGCCTGTCTCGACCGAGTCCCTATCTCCAAAACACCTTCAGGAGCCCTGCATGACAAGCACGACCGAATTTGCGCGTCCCCTGATCGCGTCAGCGATGGGTCTGGCCATCCTGACCGGCTGCTCGGGTATGCAGCCCACGCCCATGATGCCGACCTACCCCGCCCAGGTCGGCGGCCGGGGCGGCGTCTCGATGGAGGCCGACAGCCTCTGCCGCCAACAGGCCTATCAGGCCGCCGAGCAGGCCAAGCAGGATAATGTCAACAAGGAGGTCGCCTTCACGGCCATCGGTACCATTGCGGGCGCCGTGATCGGCAATCAGATCCAAGTCCCGAGCCATGGCGGTCCAGGACCAAGAGGACCGGGCGGACCTGGTGGTCCCGGTGGCCCCGGTGGCCCAGGTCGCCCCAGAACCCATGACATGGCCGGCGCCGGCGCCCTGGCCGGCGCAGCCACGGGGGCGGCGCTCAGTCAGGGCACCCTGCAAAACACCCAGCAGGTCTATGACGTCTACTACAACAACTGCATCGAACGCTATCGCGCCTATCGCTAGCGCCTGATCACAGCGCGCATGATGCCCCGCATCCGCCGCCGGGACGTCACGCGCGCCCAACCGTCGACACGACAGGGCGATCACGGGTCGCCGCGCCAACACAGGAGACGATCCTCGCGCCATGGATACCCTCGAATCCTATCAAACCCAGCTCGCCGACCCCGACAGCCGGTTCATCGAGGTCGGCGGCTTCCGGCTGCACTACAAACGCCAGGGATCGGGTGAAACCCTGATCCTGTTGCTGCACGGCAGCTTCCTGAGCCTCAAGTCCTGGTCCGCCGTCATGGCTCCCCTGGCCGAACGGGCCACTGTGGTGGCCTTCGATCGGCCGGTGTGCGGACTGACCTCGCGTCCATTGCCCAAACGTGGCGACAGGGGGCCATCGCCCTACAGCGCCGAGGCGCAGGGCGAACTGGTCGCGGAGCTGATCGCGGCGCTGGGCTTCGAGCGCGCCATCCTGGTCGGCAACTCGACCGGCGGCACCATCGCACTCATGACGGCGCTGCGCCGGCCCGAGCGCGTCCAGGGCCTGATCCTGGTCGATGCCATGGTCTACAGCGGCTATGCCACCAGCGAGGTTCCGGCGCCTGTGCTGGCGATGATGCGCGCGCTGAAGCCGGCCTTCACCCGTCTCATGGGCTTCATGATCGATCGGCTCTACGAGAAGGCGATCCGCAAGTTCCGGTACCGCCAGGAGCGCCTAAGCGACGCGACCCTCGCCGAGTTCAAGCGCGACTTCATGCTCGGCCCCTGGGACAAAGCCTTTCTCGAACTCTTTCTCGCTACCCGACGGCTGAATCTGGACGCCCGGCTCGGCGGGTTGGCCATCCCGACCCTGGTCGTGACCGGCGAGCACGATCGCGCCGTCAAGCCGGAGGAGAGCGAGCGTTTGGCCAAGGCCATCGCCGGGGCCGAGCTACAGGTCATCGCCGACGCCGGCCACCTGCCGCAGGAGGAACGCCCCGAGGCCTTCCTGGCCGCCATCGACGGTTTTCTGACCCGGGCCGTTCGATCTTTTGAACTCTGAGCGAGAGAGCATCCGGGGACTCGACAATCTAATCGAGCGATGGCTTTAGCGATGCCCGTCCGGCCGACAGGTACTCCGTCACGCGCGCCAGATCGTCCGGGGTGTCCACCCCAGGTCCGGGCGCCTCGGCGGCCAGCCCGACATGAATGGGGGCGCCATGCCAGAGGGCGCGCAGTTGTTCGAGCGACTCGGCGATCTCCAGCGGCGCGGGCGCGAGCCTGACGAACCGGGCGAGAAAGGCGGCCCGATAGGCATAGAGTCCGATGTGGCGCAGAAAGTCGACCGATGTGGGAAGGTGGGCCTTGTTGCCCAGGAACTCATCGCGATGCCAGGGGATGGGGGCGCGCGAGAAATAGAGCGCAAAGCCGGCCGAGCTGATGGCGACCTTGACGACGTGCGGATCGAAGAGCGTGTCGATGTCCTCGATCGGATGGGCGAGCGTGGCCATGCCGATCTCACCTCGCGCGGCCAGATTGGACGCGACCTGATCGATGAGCGCCGACGGCATGCAGGGTTCGTCGCCCTGGAGATTGACGACGATGGTGTCATCGCTCCAGCCGCGACGCTCGATCACCTCGGCGACCCGATCCGAACCGCTGCGATGGGTCGACGCCGTCATCTCGACGGCGACGCCGAACGTCTCGCAGACCTCCCGGATGCGCCGATCGTCGGTGGCGACCAAGACCTCACCGGCACCGCTGGCCTGGGCGCGCTCGACGACGCGCTGGATCATCGGCTTGCCGTCGATGTCGAGCAGCGGCTTGCCCGGCAGACGGGTCGAGCCGTAGCGGGCGGGGATGACGACCTTGAACTCTCTGTCCATTCAGTGACTCGCTCTGAGTTGATCGGTTTTGCGGAGAAGGTGCGACTCGAAATCCGGGTCCAGGATTGCCGTCACCGGCAGCATCCAGTGATCGCTCGCGGCGAAGGGCGCGCACTTGACGGCGTCCTTCTCGGTCATGACGACGGGCAGGCCGCGCCAGTGGTCGGCGTCTTCCGCGCGGTAGCGATGATGATCCGGATAGGGCCGGCGCTCGACCGCCAGACCCGCCGCCTCCAGTTGCCTGAAGAAGGGTTCGGGATGACCGATACCGGCGACGGCGTGTACCCGCTGTTCGCTCAGGTCCGACAGCGGGCGACGTCGGGTCGGATCGCGCAGATTCACCAGCTCGCCGGGGTGTAGCTGCATGTGGTGGCCCGGTCCCGCACCGCCCTTGTGGAGCACCAGATCCACGTTGTCCAGTCGCTCGAGCGGCTCGCGCAACGGACCGGCCGGGAGGCAGTGTCCATTGCCGAAGCCGCGCATGCCGTCGATCAGGACGATCTCGAGGTCGCGCGCCAGCCGATAGTGCTGGAGACCGTCGTCGCTGACCAGGATGTCGCAGTCGCTCAGCTCGATGGCCAGACGTCCGGCCGCGACCCGATCCGGCCCCGCGACCACGACACAGCCCGAGCGACGCGCGAGCAGGACCGGCTCGTCGCCGACCCGGTCGGGATCGGACTCGGGCGTGACCCGTTGCGGCCAATGCTCGGCTCGGCCGCCGTAGCCGCGCGTGATGATCGCCGGTGTCCAGCCCTGGGCGCGCAACAGTTCGACCAGACGCAACACCAAGGGTGTCTTGCCGGTTCCGCCGACGGTGAGATTGCCGACCAGAACCACGGGCACGGGCAGTCGTTCGCTGGCCAGCCAGCCCTTTTGGTAGGCGATGCGTCGGACACGGACGATGGCGCCGTAGAGCCAGGACAGCGGCAGCAGGAGCCAGGTGAGCGGATGGCGGCGACCATACCAGATGTCTGTTGGATTCGGCTTGATCGTTGCTTTCCTCGGTTGATGCAGGCGGCATGCGTATCGCAGTCTGTCAGAGTCTCGAAGCGCGCGGCTGCGCCTGTATCCATTCCTTGAGGGCGGCATTCATGCGCGTTTGCCAGCCGGGACCGGACGACTGGAAATACGCCAACACATCCCGATCAAAGCGGATCGTGGTCGACCCAGGCGCGCGGCTCTATGAAGAGAAGCACGTCGCAGGCAGCTCGTTGAACTGCAACCGATGCAGCCGCGCGTAATACCCACCGAGCGCCAGTAGCTCCGGATGACGCCCCTGCTCGACGATCCGCCCGTCCTGCAACACCAGGATGCGGTCGGCACTCTCAATGGTCGAGAGCCGATGCGCGATGACCAGCGTGGTGCGACGCGCCATCAGCGTCTCCAGCGCCGCCTGGATATGACGCTCGGCCTCGGTGTCCAGCGCCGAGGTCGCCTCGTCCAGGATCAGGATGGGCGCGTCCTTGAGCATGGCGCGCGCGATGGCCAGACGCTGGCGCTGACCGCCCGAGAGCAGCACGCCCTTGTCCCCGATCAGGGTCTCGAACCCCTGGGGCAGCGCCTGGATGAATTCGAGCGCATGGGCACTGGCCGCGACCCGCTCCAGCGCCTCACGGCTCGGCGGCTCGGCACGCCCATAGGCGATGTTGTTGGCGACCGAGTCGTTGAAGAGCACCACGTCCTGACTCACCAGCGAGATCTGAGCACGCAGGCCGGCGAGCGTCAGCTCCCGGATCGGGACGCCATCGATGCGGATCTCACCGACCGTGGGATCATAGAAACGCGGCAGCAGATTGGCGATGGTGCTCTTGCCGCTGCCGGAGCGCCCGACCAAGGCCACCTTCTCGCCCGGCTCGATGACCAGATCCAGCCCCTGCACCGCCGGTGCCTTGTCCTCCGAATACCGGTGACTGACGCCGCGATATTCGACCCGCCCCTCGACGCGCTCCAGGCTCCGGGTGCCGGTGTCGGATTCCTTCTCGGCATCGATCAGTTCGAACAGGCTCTCGGCGGCGATGATGCCGCGCTGCAACTGACCATTGACCGCCGTCAGCCGCTTGACCGGCGGCAGCAGCAGCCCCATGGCGACCACGAACGACATGAAGGTGCCGACCGAGATGTTCTCCTTGAGCCCCTGCATGGTCGAGAGATAGACCACCACCGCGATCGCCGCCGCCGAGATCAGCTGCACCAGCGGCACGCTCGCCGCCTCGGTGGCGATCATCTTCATCTGGAGCGAGCGGGTCTTCTCGTTGATGAGCCGGAAGCGCTGCGACTCGCGCGCCTGACCGCCGAACGCCTTGACCAGCCGCTGACCGTCGATCACCTCCTGGGCGACATGGGTCAGATCCCCGACCCGATCCTGGATACGCCGGCTGTGGCGCCGGAAGCGCTTGGTGGCGTACTTGACCGCGCCGGCCATCACCGGGCCTATGACCAGGAAGATCAGCGACAACCCGGCGTTCAGATAGAGCATGTAGGCCATGAGCCCGATCACGGTGAAGCCGTCGCGCACCAGGGTCGTGACCGCCGAGGTCGCGGCATTGGCCACGTTCTCGACGTTGTAGGTGAGCTTGGCCAGGATGTGCCCCGAGCCATGGGTGTCGTAGAACCGCGCCGGGGCGCGCAGCAGATGTTCGAACATCTCCTGACGCAGATCGGCCACCACCCGCCGCCCGACCCAGCTCAGGAAGTAGGTGTTGACGAACCCGGCGATGCCGCGCACCACGAACAACCCCACCAGCAGCCAGGGCATGAGCCGCACGATCTCGATGTCGCGATCGACGAAGCTGCCGTCGATCAACGGCTTCATCATGGCCGCAAACAACGGCTCGGTGACGGCGAACACCAGCATCCCGGCGATCGACAGCCCGAAGATGCGCCAATAGGGCCGGACATAGCCGAGCAACCGCCGATAGACGACACGCGCGTCTTTCGGGGAGATCACCGCGTCCCGACTCATGGCGCGGCGCCGTCCGAGCGGGTCGCGGCGAAGGCGAGGCGGGTCAGACCGGCCTGACTGGCCGCGTCCATGGCGGTCATCACGGCCTGATGCGGCGTGGCGGCATCGGCCTGGATCAGCACCGGGATGGCGCTGTCCTCACCACGGCGTTCGGCGAGCAGACGCACCAGGGTCGCCGTCCGGGTATCACTGACCTCCCGATCGTCGACGAAGAAGCGCCCGGCCCGGTCGATGACGATCCGGATCATGGCCGGTTCCCGGGCCGGGATGTCCTCGCCCTGGGCCTGCGGCAACTGCACGCGCAAACGCGCCTCGTCCTTGAAGGTGGTCGAGACCATGAAGAAGATCAGCAGCAGGAAGACGACATCGATCAGGGGCGCCAGATTGATGTCGACCGGCGGTCGGCGCTGCGGACGCAGATTCATCGCGACGCCTCGCCGGTCGCCTCGCGCTCGCCCTTGAGCACCTCGACCAGCCGCAGTGCCTGTTCCTCCATGTCGAGCGCGATCCGCCCGACCTTGCTGTCGAAGAAGCGGTGGAACATCAACGCCGGGATGGCCACCGAGAGTCCGGCGGCGGTGGTGATGAGCGCCTTGGAGATGCCGCCGGCCAGGATACCGGCATTGCCGACGCCCGCCTCCATGATGACCCCGAAGACGTCGATCATGCCCAGCACGGTGCCGAGCAGACCCAGCAGGGGCGCGATCGCGGCGATGGTGCCGAGCGTATTCAGGAAGCGTTCGAGCTGCGCCACCACATGGCGTCCGGTGTCGTTGATGGCCTCCTTCATCACCTCGTGCGAGTGATGACGGTTGACCAGACCGGCGGCCAGGATGCGCCCGAGCGGCGAGCCGTCACGGATCTGGGCGATGGCGACCTCGTTGAGCCGCTGCTCCTGATGCAGGCGCCAGATCCGCTCGACCAGCCGCTCCGGCATGATGCGCGAGCGGCGCAGCGTCCAGGCGCGCTCGATCACGATCGCGGTCGCCAACACCGAACAGGCCAGGATCGGCACCATCAGCCAGCCGCCGGCATACATGAGTTCAAGCAAGGACAGTCTCCTCCACGGTCTGCAAGCCCTGGGCGCATCGTCTATTTCAGACCGAGCATGATACTCGAAGCACGCCCCGATCGACATGAACACATTATGCCTGGATGCTCGACTGGACAGATCCGGGGAGATGGTCTATCTAAATCCTCTATGGAAAAGCTGAAACCCTGACTTATTGACGACGTCCCGAGCGAGGCCGGCTGTCCGCGCTTCGCCCCGGACATCCGGGTGCATGGGATCGTCTATTACGAATCGGGCACGGCCCGTGCCAGTCAGGGCTGGGGCGGCGCCCGCCTTCAGGGCGCGGTTCTGTGGGAGGGCGATGTCCAGGCACCGGCGCCGGACCAAGGCCCAAACCACGGCCATCAATCTGGTGCTCGACAAGGTCGAGGAACTGCGTGATCTGGCCGCCGGCGGCGAGACGCTCCAGGACGGGGAGGACGTCGCCGCCGAGCGACCGGGAGACAGCACCAGTTTCGCGCGTTCCTGGATCATCCGGCCCGGCGCACAGCCCGGCGTTGAGGAGGTCCGGGTCGTCGCTCGCTGGGAAGGCGCAGGGGGCGAGCTCCGGACGACCGGCCTGCGCACCCTGATCGTCCCCTGAGTTCGAGCGATCGCGGTTTGAAAATCGCCGACGAGCGACCACATCGGGGAGGAATCCTTCAGCAACCAGTCAGGCGATTCGAGCATGGACTATCTGAGCCTTTCACGCGCCGCGCGGCTCGTGGGCGTCACCCGCGCCGAACTCCAGGCCCGCATCCGGCGCGGCGAGATCCCGACCTTCGAGGGCGCGGTGGCGATCAACGATCTATTGCGCGCCTATCCGAGCCTCAGCCTCGCCAACGACGACGCCCTGGAGCGGACCACCCGCATCAAGACGCTTGCCCACCCCAAATTCAACAACACCGGCGAAACCACACTGCCCGATCCCTCCGTTCTGCTCTCACGGCTCCAGGGATTGAGCGCCGGTCTCGCCGACCGTGCCGCGCGGCTGGAGGCGGCCACGGAACTGCTGGACCAGGTCGGCGAGCAGGTCGACGAACTCTGCCGGCTGCCGCGCGGTCGGCTCGAGGAGTCCCTGCTCGCGCTGCGCGACTGGCTGCGCGGGGAACGCGCGCGGCTGGCCGCCGACGCCGATCCGGACCGGCGCGCCCGACTCATCGTCAAAGATGCCTTTTTGCGACTCATGGCCGCCAACGTCAAACTCATACCCAGCGGGCACGACTTCTTCGTCGAGGGCAACGAATCCATTCTCGAGGCCTCGGTGCGCGCCGGCCTGACGCTCAACTACGGTTGCTCCAGCGGCAACTGTGGCGGCTGCAAGGCGCGCGTGGTCAGCGGCGAGACCTGGCGTCTGCGTGAGCACGACTATGTGATCAGCGAGCGCGAGAAGGCCATGGGCTATATCCTGACCTGCTCGCACACGGCTGTGACCGATCTGGTGCTGGAGGCCGCCGAGGCCAATCGGGTCGAGGATCTGCCCTACCAGGAAGTCCGCGCGAGTCTGCGCAAGCTCGAACGGCTCGGGCCGGATCTTGTCGCGCTCAACGTCCAGACCCCGCGCACCCAGACGCTGCGCTTCATGGCCGGACAGCGGGCGATCCTGACCCTGGAGAGCGGCGAGTCGCGCGAGCTGCCGATCGCCAGTTGTCCCTGTAATGGGCGCTATCTGTGGTTCTATGTCCGGCGTCAGGCGGATGCCTTTTCGGAGGCGGTGTTCGGCGGGCTGCGTCCGGGACAGCTCGTCACGGTCAGCGGACCGCTCGGCGACTTCGTGCTGCACGACGAGGCGTCGGAACCGGCGATCTTCATCGCTCACGGCGACGGCATCGCGCCGATCAAGAGTCTGATCGAGCATGCGGTCTCGATCGACCACATCGAGTCGTTCCAGCTCTATTGGGACACATCGTATCCGGAGGCCCATCATCAGGCCCAGTGGGGACGCGCGCTGCGGGATGCGTTGGACAACTTCGGTTTCACGCCGCTGGTGAGTGGGCGTGCGGAGGATCTGATCGCGTTGATTCGCTCCGATCTGCCCGAGCCGACCGGGGCGCGCTTCTATGTCGCCGGGCCGGCCGAGCCGGTCAGGGCGACGCGCGCGGCACTACTCGCCCAAGGTGTCGAGGCCGAGCGGATCGCGACCGAAGAGACGGCCACCTGATCGCGCTCGCTCGTAGCGTTCAGGCCGCCCTTGGCCTGGACTGCTCCGGGGGCAGGAACACCGTGCCCTTGCCGAAGCGGTTGACCGCGACATCGCGCACCCAGCTCGGGGCATCGGCATAGAGGCGGATATAGGTGTAGCCCAGATTGCCACGCACCTTGGAAGCCACCCAAGCGTCCAATTCTCTGTGTCTTTTTTCCATCGCACTGACTCCGAACGAACGTCTGTCTCTCCTCACTGGAGCCTGGGAGACGACCTCGGGGGCGTATCCGCCCGCACGGCTCCGACTTCCTGAGTCGTTCGGGCTTGAGAGGCGCGAGCGCTCAGTGTTATTGAGTCCCAAGAATATGTTTTCAGTGGCGGGTGTTCAATAGTCGGCATGAGAGCGCATGCCCGACCCGATACGGCAGATCCGGGGCACATCTTGCGCCAAACCCAGAGATTCACTGTAATCACCACGCGCGCGGCTTGGTTCGATGGCTACCGAGCGGAAGACGATCCGGATGCCCGGACCGCTCTGCCCGCTGATGCCGACAGCGGATACTATCAATCGAAGAATCTGAGATCGGCTTCATGGATCTACCCAATGACCAGGACATCGCGGGCTGTCTGATCCGCGATCGTCACTCCATCCGGTCGCGTCTGCGCAATCTGCGCCGACGCGCGCGAGCCGGTCAGCCGATCGACGATGGTCTAAGCAAGCTCTGGGACTGTATCCGGGCCTCCCAAAGCGTGGTCGCCCAGCGTCAGGCACTGGTGCCCCGGATCGAGTATCCGCCGGAACTGCCGGTCAGCGAGCGGCGCGACGAGGTCGCGGCACTGATCGAGCGCCATCAGGTGATCGTGCTCTGCGGCGAGACCGGCTCGGGCAAGTCGACCCAGTTGCCCAAACTGTGTCTGGATCTGGGACGCGGGCGGTTCGGACGCATCGGCCATACGCAGCCAAGGCGCATCGCCGCGCGCAGTCTGGCCAGTCGGGTGGCGCAGGAACTGGGGGTCGAGAACGGCGGACTGGTCGGCTACAAGGTGCGCTTCCATGATCGCGTGCGCCCTGAGACCGCGATCAAGCTGATGACCGACGGGATGCTGCTGGCCGAGATCCAGCAGGACCGTTGGCTCAACGAGTACGACACACTCATCATCGACGAGGCCCACGAGCGTGGGCTGAACATCGATTTCCTGCTCGGCTATCTCAAGGGACTGCTGCCGCGCCGGCCCGATCTCAAGCTGATCGTCACCTCGGCCACCATCGACCCCGAGCGTTTTGCGCGCCATTTCGCCGACAGCGAGCGTCGGCCCGCGCCCATCATCGAGATCTCGGGTCGGACCTATCCGGTCGAGGTGCGCTACCGTCCGCCCGAGGAAGAGAGCGCCGCCGAGTGCGACGAGCCGATGCAGCGCGCGATCTCGGACGCGGTCGAGGAGCTGGCGCAGGTCGGGCGCGGCGACGTGCTGGTGTTCCTCTCGGGCGAGCGCGAAATCCGCACCACCGCCGAGACGCTGCGCAAGCATCATCCGCCCTCGACCGAGATCCTGCCCCTGTTCGCCCGTCAGGGACCGCAGGAGCAGGCGCGCATCTTCCAGCCGCACGGCACGCGCCGGGTGATCCTGGCCACCAACGTGGCCGAGACCTCGCTCACGGTGCCGGGCATCCATTACGTCGTCGATCCGGGCTTCGCGCGCATCAGCCGCTACAGCCATCGCACCAAGGTCCAACGGTTGCCGGTCGAGCGCGTCTCGCAGGCCAGCGCCAACCAGCGCAAGGGACGCTGCGGGCGCGTGGCGGCCGGTGTCTGCATCCGGCTCTACAGCGAGGACAATTTCCAATCGCGCGCCGCATTCACCGAACCCGAGATCGCGCGCGCCAATCTGGCCGCCGTCATCCTGCAGATGAAGCTGCTCGGCTTCGGCGCCATCGAGCACTTCCCCTTCATCGACAAGCCGGATTCGCGGCTCATCAACGACGGCTATCGCACCCTGGAGGAACTCGGGGCGCTCGACGAGGCGCGCGAGCTGACCGCGCTCGGACGTCAGCTCGCGCGCCTGCCGGTCGATCCGCGCATCGGGCGGATGCTGCTGGCGGCCGGCGAGCATCAGTGTCTCTCCGAGGTGCTGGTGATCGCCGCCGCGCTCAGCGTGCAGGATCCGCGCGAGCGTCCGCACGACAAACAGCAGGCCGCCGACGAGATCCATGCCGGCTTCAGCCATCCCGAGTCGGACTTCATCACCTTTCTCAACCTCTGGCACTTCCTCGACAAAGAGCGCCGGCAGCTCTCGCGCAACAAGTTCGTCAAGCTCTGTCAGCGTCACTTCCTGTCCTGGAACCGGGTGCAGGAGTGGCGCGACATCCAGGCCCAGTTGCGCGAACAGATGCTGGAGATGGGCTTCAAGGAATCCGCCGCTACCGCCTCTCAAGCGCCATCACTGGATGCTGACGCCTACGAAAAGATCCACCGCGCCCTGCTGGCCGGCCTGCTCGGCAACATCGGTTTCCGCGAGGCCGAGCGCGAGTTCCAGGGCGCGCGCAACAGCCGCTTCCTGATCCATCCGAGTTCCGCCCTGTTCGCCAAGCCGCCGAAATGGGTGATGGTCGCCGAGCGGGTCGAGACCACGCGCCGGTACGGACGCATCGCCGCCGCCGTCCAGCCGGGCTGGATCGAGCGCGCCGCCGGCCATCTGCTCCAGCGCAGTTATTCCGAACCGCACTGGCAGGCCAAGTCCGGTCAGGTCGCGGCCTTCGAGAAGGTCACGCTCTTCGGCGTCACCCTGGTGCCCAAACGGCGCGTCAACTATGGCCCGATCAACCCGGCCGAGGCGCGCGAGATCTTTCTGCGCTTTGCGCTCACCGAGGGCGATTTCGACACCCGCGCACCCTTCTGGCGTCACAACCGCGAGCTGATCGAGTACGTCCGGCATCTGGAGTCCAAGTCGCGCCGGCGCGATATCCTGGTCGATGAGGAAGCCATCTACGCCTTCTATGCCGAGCGGGTACCGGCGGGGATCTACTCGACGCCTCAGTTCGAGCGCTGGCTGCGTCAGGTCACGCGCCGGACGCCCAGGATCCTGCATATGCGGCTGAGCGATCTCATGCGCCATGAGGCGTCGGAGATCAGTGCGCAGTCCTTCCCCGATCAGCTCCAGGTGGGCGCCACCGCACTGCCGCTCGAATACCGCTTCGAGCCGGGCGCGGCGGCCGATGGCGTGACTCTGGTGGTGCCGCTGCCGCTGATCAATCAGGTCTCGCCCGACCGGCTCGACTGGCTGGTGCCTGGGCTGATCGAGGAGCGCATCACGGCCCTGCTGCGCGGTCTGCCCAAGACGCTGCGCAAGGCGTTCGTGCCGATCCCGGACACGGCCAAGCGGCTGGCGGCGCGGCTGGTACCGTCCGACCGGCCGCTGATCCAGGCGCTGGCCGAGGAGATCCGGGCCATGAGCGGCGTCCGGATCCCGGAAGACGCCTGGGATCAGTCGGTGATCCCGCCGCATCTGCGCATGAAGATCCGGCTGGTCGACGAGTCGGGGCAGGCGCTGGCCGTGGGCGACGATCCGCTGGCGCTCAAGCGGCGGTTCGCGGCGCAGGGTGCTCAGGGGTTCACCCGGATTCCGAGTGCCGCCCCCGCTCTGGAGCGCGAGGGGGTGACACGCTGGACCTTCGGCGACCTACCCGAGTCGGTGGATCTGACGCGCGCCGGGATCAAGCTACGCGGCTATCCGGCGCTGGTCGATCAGGGCGAGAGCGTGGCGATCCGGGTGCTCGACTCGACGGAGAATGCGGCGGCCGCGCATCGGGCGGGACTGCGGCGGCTCATCATGCTGCATCTGGGGGCCGATATTCGCCAACTGCGTAAGCAACTGCCGGATCTGGATCGGATGCGGTTGCAATATGCCAAGGCGCCGATGCCGACGACTCAGCCCGCCGATCTGGCCGATGAGCTGATCGCGCTCATCCTGGATCTGACCTTCATCGAAGATCAGCTGCCGATCCGCGCCCAAGCTGTCTTCGAGCAGCGTCTGGCCGTCTGCAAGCCTCAGCTTTTTCCGACGGCCAACACGGTCTGCCGGCTCATCGGGACGATCCTGGGCGAATACCAGGCACTGCGCAAACGTCTGGCCAGCATCAACCAGGTCAACTGGATGCCCTCCGTGCTCGACATCCGCGATCAGCTCGACGCACTGGTGTTCCGGGGTTTTCCGCAGACCATCCCCTATGTCCATCTCAAGGAGTATCCGCGCTATCTCAAGGCGATCGGACAGCGCATCGAGCGTCTGGCCCATGCGCCCGATCGCGACCGACGCTGGATGAGCGAGATGGCCGGAATCCAGTCACGCTGGCGCGAACGCGAGACGGCGGCGCGCGCGGCCGGTCGTCAGGATCCGCGTCTGGACGAGATCCGCTGGCTATTGGAGGAATTGCGCGTCTCGCTCTTCGCCCAGCAGCTTGGCACCGCCTGTCCGGTGTCGGTCAAACGCATCGAGGCGCGTTGGAAGGAGCTGGGGCTGTGACATTCGAACGCGCGTTGCAGGATCATTCGACCGAATCGTCGATCACGAATCGATTGCGCCCGCCCTGCTTGGCGCGATAGAGACAGGCATCGGCGCGGTCGATCATGGCTTGCAGACTGTCGCCCAACGCCAGGGTCGCGCCCAGACTGATCGTGACCGACAGCGACAGATCCTCGTGCGCGATGGATGCTGATTCGACAGCGGCCCGCAGCCGCTCCAGGATCACGGCCAGATGTTCCTGATCGATCCCGGTCAGCAGGATACAGAACTCCTCACCGCCATAGCGCCCGAGCAGATCGGCCTGACGCACGCCGCAGGCCAGGAGGCTCGCCACCTGCTTGATGACCCGATCCCCGGCCAGATGGCCGTGGGTGTCGTTGACGCGCTTGAAATGGTCGATGTCGAGCATGACGGCCGCCAGCGCCAGTTGACGCCGCCGTGCCGCCGCATGGAGAGTCTCGCCGGCATTGAAGAAATGGCGACGGTTGTAGAGCCCGGTGAGATAGTCGCGCACCGAGGAGTCGCGGATGGCGCGCACCAGCTCGATCTGCTCGATGTTCTGGATGACGCGGCAATAGAACTCCTCGACCAGGAAGGGCTTGACGATGAAGTCGTTGGCGCCGTTCTTGAGCAGTCGCGCCGAGAGCGCCGAGGAGTTCTGCTCCGATAGCCCGATGATGGCCAGTTCCGAGCGCGGCTGACGCTGCCGTAGCGCACCGATGAGTGCGAGTCCGTCCATCTCCGGCATGTTGTAGTCGGTGATGACCAGGTCGACCCCCGGATCGGACTTCATGATCTCAAGGGCTGCACGCCCGTTCTCGGCCTGGAGCACCTGGAGACGATGCAGTTCGAGCAGCTTGGCCAGATAGGCGCGAAAGGAGTGCGAATCATCGACCACCAGCACCTTGATGTGCTGGTTGCGGTGAATGCGCCGCACCAGGGTCGCGACGTGATCGATTTCGTGCAGACTGCTCTTGAGCAGATAGTCGACCACCTCCTTGGCCAGCATACGCTCGCGAATCTCCTCGTCGTAGTGGGCCGTGAGCACGATCGCCGGGATGCCGTGTGCACGCACCAGATCGATCGCCTCGCCCTCGCGCGAGTCGGGCAGATTGAGATCGACCACGGCCGCGAAGAAGCGCTCCGGCTCTGTGGCCAGCAAAGCCCTGGCCTCGGCCAGCGAACCGGCGATCTCGGACTCGACGCCGGCCAGATCCTGGCAGCGCGCACGCAGCAACCGGCTGATCGCCTGACTGTCGTCGATCAGCAATAGACGCTCGCCCGCAACCGACGCTTCGACGTCGACCTCGGTTGAGCTGGGTATCGTGGGCATCACGTCGACATCACCTCGATCGTTGTCGGTTTCCTAGGGGCGCCGGGTGCTCGGCGCGGATGGTTGGGCCTGGCGGCTAGAGTCCGGTCGCCTCGGCCACGGCTTCCACGACACGCACCTGGGTGTCCCCATCCAGATAGGGGTGCATGGGCAGACTCATCACCCGACGGGCGACGGCGGCGCTGACCGGATAGTCCTCGCCCGGCAGACCGACATGGAACACCGGCTGCTCGTTGAGCGGGATCGGGTAATGGACGGCGGTCGGGATGCCCTGTTCGTTGAGCTTGGCGGCGACGGCGTCGCGATCCTCGACCTGAATGGTGTACTGGGCATAGACCGACAGGTTGTGCGGATGGACATGGGGCGTGAGCACGGGCGCGCCGCCGACATCCGTGCCGACCGCGCCGCGCGCCTGGAACAGTTCGGTATAGCGCGCACCGATCCGGGCGCGAGCCTCGACCTCCTCGGGGAAGATCGCCATCTTGGCGAGCAGGATGGCCGCCTGCAAGGTGTCCAGACGCGCGTTCAGCCCGAGACGCGGATGATGGTAGCGCCGGTCCTGGCCATGATTGCGGATCTCGCGCAGGGACTTGGCGAGCGCGTCGTCGTCGGTGAAGCAGGCGCCCGCGTCGCCATAGGCGCCGAGCGGCTTGGCCGGGAAGAAGGAGGTACAGCCGATGCGCGAGAGTGCGCAGGAGCGTCGTCCGTGATAGCTCGCACCGAAGCTCTGGGCCGCATCCTCGATCACCGGCAGGCGATGGCGCGCGGCGACGGCGGCGATGGCGTCCATGTCGGCGCACTGGCCATAGAGCGAGACCGGCATGATGGCGCGGGTGCGTCCGGTGATGGCCGCTTCGATCTTGCTCGGATCGATATTGTAGGTGACGGGGTCGATGTCGACGAACACCGGACGCGCGCCCAGGAGCGCGATCATCTCGCCGGTGGCGATGAAGGTGAAGGGCGTGGTGATGACCTCGTCGCCACGGCCGATCTCGAGTGCCATCATGGCCGCGAGCAGTGCATCCGTGCCGCTCGACAGGCCGATGCAGTGACGCACACCGACGAACTCAGCCAACCGTTCCTCGAGTTCCTGGACTTCAGGCCCCTGGATGAACAGGCCATGGTCGAGCACGGCTTCGATGCGGGCCTTCACATCGCGGTCGATGCGGGCGTACTGGGTCTTCAGGTCGATGAATTGCATGCGGGTCGCCTTGGCGAGTCTCTCGCCGTCTCTCTGGATAGGGTGTCCCAGACCGCTGCGGGCGTGTTGCATCGGTCGTCGGGGGCATGGAGAATCGTTCGTTCGATTATAGGGGCGCTGCCCAATGCAGGGGCCTATATTTCATCGCAACGTCGAGAAAACGCGGAGTCCGATCATGCCCGACCCCTTGCGCGCACTCATTGGATGTGGACTGCTGTTGGCGTCGACCGGGCTGGTCCGGGCCCAAAGCGAGACGCCCGAATCTTCCGCGCCATCCGCTCCGATCGAGGAGGAATCGAGTCCGGAGCCGGTTCCGGTTCCATTCGAGGGACTCGACTGGCATCTGACGACCTATCGAAGCGACTCCGGTCCGACCGCGGTCGAACCCCGCTCGCGCCCGACCGAGTTCAGGTTCGAGGCCGGCCGATTCTCAGGCAGTACCGGCTGCAACCGGGTTCAGGGCGGCTATGAGGTCGAGGGTACCGACTTCCGCTTCGGTGAGGGCCTGGCCGCGACCCGTATGGCCTGCCCCGAGCCGCTGATGAAGCAGGAAACGGCGATCTTCAAGGCCCTCCAAAGGGTGACAGGCTACCGCTATGTGCCGGATCGCCTGGAACTGACGGATGATCGGGACGAGACTGTGCTGAGCTTCACCCGGATCGGCGCACCGACGAGCGGAGCGGATGACATGCTGCAAGGACGTAACTGGGTGCTCGAAGCCTATGCCGATGCTCAGGGAACGCTGGTCGGCCCGATCCGGGGCACCACGATCGACCTGAGCTTCGACCCGCGCGGACGGATCAGCGGTTCGGACGGCTGCAATCGCTATCTGAGCGGCTTCACGCGCGCGAAGTCGTCGCTGTCGTTCGGGCCGATCGCGACCACGCGCATGGCCTGCCCCGCCACCGATGGCCGGGCGGAGCAGGCGCGGGCCTATGCCGGGTTGCTCGGGCGGGTCAGTGCCTATCGGATCGAGGACGGGCGTCTGCTCCTGCTGGATGCAAAGGGCACGACCCTGGCACGTCTGCGGGCCGCGCCTGCCGAGTGACACCCGCACCCTCGTATTCCTTCGCATCGGCTCGGGCGTCGAACCGAAACATCGCAGGACGTTCGGGTATACTCACACGTCCAAACCACGCTTTACGGATCGGGGCCGGTCATGCGCTGCTGGGCGAACAATCTCTTCATCCTCATCGTCGTCGTACTCGGCACGCTCGCCATGCTCGGCGCCTGTGGTCAGAAGGGCGACCTCTACCTGCCCGAACCGGCGTCCGAGTCCACCAGATCCAACGTGCCGCCGGGCACCGATGTCCCAACCCCGCTGCCGGTGCCGCCGGAGTCCGGGGTGAATGCCGACACCTCTCAACCCTAACACTCAGATTCCCCGACACGCATGGATCACTTCAACGACCGCGACGGACTCCTCCACGCCGAGGAGGTGCCGCTCACCGAGATCGCCGAGCGCTTCGGCACGCCCTGCTATGTCTATTCGCGCGCCACGATCGAACGCCACTGGCACGCCTTCGAACGCGCCTTTCGCGATCATCCGCACCTGATCTGCTTTTCGGTCAAGTCCAATTCCAACCTCGCGGTCCTGAACGTGCTCGCGCGGCTGGGGTCGGGCTTCGACATCGTCTCGGTCGGCGAGCTGGAACGGGTGCTGGCCGCCGGCGGCGATCCGGCCAGGGTCGTCTTCTCGGGCGTGGGCAAGCGTGCCGACGAGATCCGGCGCGCGCTGGAGGTCGGCATCCGCTGCTTCAACGTCGAGTCCGAGTCCGAGCTGACCCGGATCGACCGGATCGCCGGTGAACTCGGGGTTCGGGCGCCGGTGTCGCTGCGCGTCAACCCGGACGTCGATCCCCAGACCCACCACTACATCTCCACCGGCCTGAAGGAGAACAAGTTCGGCATCGACATCCAGGAGGCCGAGTCGATCTATGCGCTCGCCGCCGCGATGCCGAACCTGAAGGTCATTGGGATCGACTATCACATCGGCTCGCAACTGACGGATCTGGCGCCCTTCATCGACGCGCTCGGACGGGTGCTGGCGCTGGCCGACCGGCTGTGCGCTTCGGGGATCGCCATCGAGCATCTGGATCTGGGCGGCGGACTCGGCATCCGCTATCGTGAGGAGCATCCGCCGGAACCGGCCGCCTATGCCGCCGCCATGAGCCATCTGCTGTCCGATCGCCCCTATGAAGTGATCCTGGAACCGGGACGTGCCATCGTCGGCAACGCCGGTGTGCTGCTGACGCGGGTCGAGTATCTCAAGCACGGGTCGCACAAGCATTTCGCCATCCTCGACGCGGCCATGAACGACCTGATGCGGCCCGCGCTCTATCAGGCCGGTCACGAGATCGTGCGCGTGGTCCGGGAGACCGACGCCGATCCGAGCCGTTACGATCTGGTCGGCCCGGTGTGCGAGACGGCGGACTTCCTCGGCAAGGACCGTACCCTGGCGCTGGAGGAAGGCGATCTGGTCGCGGTGCGCGGGGCCGGGGCCTATGGCTTCACCATGAGTTCCAACTACAACAGCCGTCCGCGCACCGCCGAGGTCATGGTCGACGGCGACCGCGTCTATCTGGTGCGCGAGCGCGAGCAGGTCGCGGATCTCTACGCGGGAGAACATCTGTTGCCGTCCGAGACACTGACCGCCGCCGCATGAAACGTCGTCCCGAACCCGAATTGATGGATGGCGAGGCCCAGGCGCTCGCCTATGCCCAGGCCGATTTCAACGCCTCCAACAGGCTCTTCATCGAGCTGTTGCGCCGACTGGTGCCCGGATCGCTCGCCGGGGCCACGGCGCTCGATCTCGGGTGCGGGCCGGCGGACATCGTGATCCGCTTTCTGCGTGCCTATCCGGGCGCGACCTGTGATGCGCTCGACGGATCGCGCCCGATGCTGGATCTGGCCCGGTGTGCGCTCGACGCCCGGCCTGAGATCGCCGCGCGCGCCCGACTGCTGCATGACGTCATCCCGTCCGAACAGCTAGAACGTGGGCACTATGATCTGGTGATCTCCAACAGCCTGCTGCATCACCTGCCCGACCCGGCCGTGTTGTGGCGGACGCTGCGTGAGACGGCCAAGCCCGGCGCGCCCGTGCTGGTCATGGATCTGATGCGCCCGGCCTCGCCCGGCTGGGTCGAGGCGCTGGTCGAGAGTTATGCCGCCGACGAGTCCGAGATCCTGCGCACCGATTTCCGCAACTCGCTCTATGCCGCCTTCGAGCCGGCCGAGGTGAGCGCGCAGCTCGCCGCCGCCGGTCTGGAGACGCTGGAGGTCGCGGTGGTCAGCGATCGGCATCTCGCCGTCATGGGGCATCTGCCGGCATGAGACTGCGCTTCACCAAGATGCAGGGACTGGGTAACGACTTCGTCGTCTTCGACGGCGTGCGCCAGCGGGTCGACCCGGATGCGGAGTTCGCGCGACGTCTGGCCGATCGGCGTTTCGGCGTCGGCTGCGATCAGATCCTGCTGGTCGAGCCGCCGCGTCTGCCCGAGACCGATTTCCACTACCGCATCTTCAACGCCGACGGCTCCGAGGTCGAACAGTGCGGCAATGGCGCGCGCTGTTTCGCCCGCTTCGTCCGCGATCAGGGTCTGACCGACAAGGACGAGATCCCGGTCGGCACGGCGGCCGGCGCGATTCGGCTCT
Organism: Allochromatium tepidum; assembly: GCF_018409545.1. Classification (GTDB taxonomy): domain Bacteria; phylum Pseudomonadota; class Gammaproteobacteria; order Chromatiales; family Chromatiaceae; genus Thermochromatium; species Thermochromatium tepidum_A. The sequence continues at coordinate 2,156,918 of NZ_AP024563.1, forward strand.
ATTTGGAGCCGGATGGCCAGGTTCGGGTCGACATGGGCGCGCCCGAGTTCAGGCCGGCGCGCATCCCCTTCACGGTCGAGACCGAAACCGAGACGCCGGACGCGACCTATCCGCTGGAGGCTGGAGGCCGGAAGCTGACCATCGGCGTACTCTCCATGGGCAATCCGCACGCCGTCCTGATCGTCGACGACGTCGACTCGGCGCCGGTCGCCACGCTCGGCCCGCTGATCGAGCATCATCCGGACTTCCCGCGCCGGGTGAACGTCGGTTTCATGCAGATACTCGGACCGAACGCGATCCGGCTGCGCGTGCACGAGCGCGGCGCGGGCGAGACGCTCGCCTGCGGCACCGGCGCCTGTGCCGCCGTGGTCAGCGGACGCCGGCGCGGACGGCTCGATGAGCGGGTGCGGGTCGCGCTGCCCGGCGGCGAACTGGTGATCGAATGGCGCGGTCCTGGGCATCCTGTCTGGATGACGGGGCCGGCCGTCAATGTCTTCGAGGGCGAGATCGAACGATGAGGGAACCTGCATGATGCATCAGGCCGAACACAGCCGGGACGAGGCGTTCGACCAGGAACGACAGGTCGTCGACTATCTCATCGCCCATCCGGACTTCCTCGCCCGTCACCCCGAGGTGCTGAGCATCATCGAGGTGCCGCACGGCATCCGGGGCGCGGTGTCGCTGATCGAGTATCAGGTTCGCGTCCTGCGCCGCCAGCTCGCGATCGAGCGCAACCGGCTCGTCCATCTCATCGCGCGTGCGCGCCGGAACGAAGCCCTGGCGATCCGTCTGCATGGTCTGTTCCTGCAACTGATGACGGTCGATGACCCCGAGCATCTCTGTCGCCTGCTACGCGAGACCCTGCTGCGCGAGTTCCACGCCGAGGCACTGGCGTTCAAGCTTTTCTCGCTTGCGACCCTCGAAAGCCGGCCGCACGATCCACTGGTCAACGCCTTTGCCGACTTCATAGACCGTCGCAACGCACTCTGCGGTCCGTTGAGTCCCGAACGCGCGCTCGCCCTCTTCGGCGACGGCGGCGCGGGTATCCACTCGGCCGCCATCATCCCGATCCAGGCCGACGGCCAGTCCGGCATCATCGCCATCGGCAGCTCGGATGCCACCCGCTTCAGCCCCGAGATGGGCACCGACTTCCTGAACCGGCTCGGCGAGGTCATCAGCCGGAAGCTCAGGACGGTGCGTCTCGGCGACTGCGCACCGCACTGATCCGCCGCCGACCATGCCCACACGCCCGGACGAACCGACCGCGCAAACCGCGATCGATACGACTCGGATCGAGCGTTTCATCGCGCATCTGGCGCACGAGCGACGGCTGTCCGAGCATACGGTCCGCGCCTATCGGCACGATCTGACCCAGATCGCCGCCTGGCTCGCCGCTCAGGGCGAGCGGGACGCGGGGTCGATCGAGCGGCTCGACGAGGCCGGCATCCGACGCTATACCGCCTGGCGCCATCGTCAGGGCGTCTCGGGCAAGACGCTCCAGCGCGAACTCTCCAGCCTGCGCGGGTTCTATCGCTGGCTGTTGCGCGAGAATCAGGCCGTGGCCAATCCGGCCGTCGGCCTCCGCGCGCCCAAGAGTCCGCGCAAGCTTCCGCACACCTTCGACGCCGATCAGCTCGGTGCCCTGCTCGATCCGGTGGACGAAGATCCGCTCATGATCCGCGACACGGCCATGGTCGAACTGTTCTATTCCTCGGGTCTGCGTCTGGCCGAGTTGGTGAGCATAAATCTGGGCGACATCGACATGCGCGACGGCGAGCTGGGCGTGATCGGCAAGGGGTCGAAGAGCCGGCGGGTTCCGGTCGGTCGGAAGGCACGCGAGGCGATCGAACGCTGGCTGGCGGTGCGTCCGGCGCTGGCCGATCGCGACGAGCGGGCGCTGTTCGTCAGTCTGCGCGGCGGGCGCATCCATCCGCGCACGGTCGAGAAGCGGCTGGAACGCTGGGCGGTCGAACGGGGCGCCAGTCAACATCTGCACCCGCATCTGCTCAGACACAGCTTCGCGACCCATCTGCTGGAATCCTCCGGCGACCTGCGCGCCGTGCAGGAACTACTCGGCCATGCCGACATCGGCACGACCCAGATCTATACCCATCTCGACTTCCAGCATCTGGCTCAGGTCTATGATCAGGCGCATCCGCGCGCGCGCCGGAAGTCATCGAAACCGGACGAGCGGACCTGATCGAAGCGACGAATCCACCATGCTCCTGTCACCCAAATACCGCTTCCTGTTCGTCCACATCGCCAAGACCGGCGGCACCAGCGTGCGCGCCGCACTCGAAGGGCTACGCTGGCGCGATCCCTGGTACTACCCGATGTTCCTGTGCAGCCGCTTCAGCCATCTGAGCGGACACCGGATCGCCGCCAAGCTGCCGCGTCACGCCAAGGTGGTCGCGGCCAAGGAGCTACTGCCTAAAGAGTATTTCGACAGCCTGTTCAAGTTCGCCTTCGTGCGCAATCCCTGGGATCTCCAGGTCAGCTCTTTCCATCACATCCGGCGCGAACGGCCGCAGTATCTCGGCGGACACGAGACCTTCGAGGATTTTCTGCGCTGGAAGCTCGATCCGGAGCGGCCCTATCAGTATCACATCGATACCTCGATCACGCTCCAGACCGACTATCTGATCGATCTCGGCGGCACGATCGTCGTCGACTTCATCGGGCGCTACGAGCGGTTGCATGATGACTTCGCGACCGTCTGCGAGCGCATCGGCATCCGCACTCCCGCCCTACCCCACGAACGTCAGGCTCGGGATCGGAAGCGCGACTACCGCAGCTATTACGACGACGAAACCGCCGAGCTGGTCGCGCGCCGGTTCGCGCGCGACATCCGGATGCTCGACTACCGCTTCGATCCCGTCGATCCCTGAGATCAGGGACTGGGCACCAGATCGCGATAGGCATGCCAACTGGCGTGCCCCACGAGCGGGATGGCGATGAAGAGTCCCAGATAGAAGGTCGCCAGCCCCGCGCCCACGATCAGCACGATCAACCCGGCCCAGAGCAGCATGGGGCCGGGATTTTGCGTCACGGCGCGCACGCTGGTGCGCATAGCGGTCAGGGCGTCGACGTGCCGGTCGGTGAGCAAGGGCACGGTGATGGCCATGATGCCGAAGACGACGGCCGCAAAGCCGGCGCCGATGACGGTGATGGTCGCCAGCAGGAGCAGGTGATCCCCCGAGAAGAACACGACCGGCAGGAAGTTGTCGAGCGTCGGGAAGGGATCATTGAACAGCAACGCGATCGACACCAGCGAGACCACCAGCCAGGCTTGCAGGGTCACGAACAGAAAGGCCGAGACCATCCCCAACTGCCCCTGATTACGCTTGAACGCCTCCAGCGCCTGACAGGACTCCAGCGACTCGCCGCGCTCCAGATGGGCGCTCATCTGATAGAGCCCGATCGACAGCATCGGCGCCATCAGAAAGAACCCGGCGATCAGGAAGGGCACCAGAAAGGTCAGCTCGCCGACGATCATCAGCGTGGTGATCAGCAGGCTGAGCAGCACGATCCCGGTGCCGTAGGTCAGGCTGTAACCGGGTGCGGCACGCACATCGGACCAGCCCTTGCGCAGCCATTCCCAAGGATGGCTGAAATCGATGGTCGAGACGTTCAGACCCGCTTGGCCGTCGAATCGATCGGCCGTCATGACGTGTGGCATCGGCAGGCTCCTCCAGAGTGTTCTAATCGTTATGGAACGCGCCCGAACACAATACATATCATTAAAAGCCTGGGACAGGCGCGTCGTTCTCTGGTGGGGACGACTTGGACGGAGTTCAACGCTCGACCGCAGAAAACCGGGAGCGATCGATTCCGAGCCGCGATACTCGATCGCCGGCAGGGTGCTGTCGTCGAACTGGGGCGTCTCGCCGGCGCAGGACTGGACACGGCTCAGCAGACTCCGGATCAGGTCCGCAAGATCCTGTCGGGGCGCGGACGCGAGTGTGTCGAGCAGACGCGCCTCCGAATCTGGATGTCGCGCGCGATCGTCAGCTCGCTCTCGATATGCTCCTTGACCGCCGTCGTCGTCCTGAGCCGCTCGATGTGCCGGCGCAGTGCCGTGCGCATGGCCGCGAAGGCCCCGGTCAGCGTGCCGACCTCGTCGCGCCGCCTCACCTCGGGCAAGGGGGCGTCGAAATCGCCCTTGGCGATGTGGTCGGTCGAGTCGGCGAGCGCGCACAGCGGGCGGCTGATGGAGCGCGCGATCAGCCATACGATCAGCAGTGAGGCCGACAGACCCAGGCCGGCGACGATCGCGGCATTGCCGGTCGGAGATGATTGATGTCGTCGAACAGCTCGTCCTCGGGCTGTGAGAAGGTCGCGATCAGTTGGGTGTTGCCGGCCCCCAGCTCGTACCCAGGCCGGTACCGAGAATGATGGTCACGCACAGCATCACCGAAAGCACCAGCCATGCTCCGATTCCAGAGAGACGCGCCATCATTGGACTCCGAGACGTTCGATATCGGCCGGCATGGTGTCGATCATCTCCAGACGCTGCAAGGCTTCGCCGACCCGCTCGACATCCTCGGGGTGCAGTCGCCAATCCCAGCCCTGTTCGCCCGGCTCACCCATGGCTGCACGGATCTGTTCCAGCATCCAGCGCTGATGGATGCGATTGGCCGGTACATGCGCCGCGCGCTGGTGCTGGAGCACGAGATCGAGTGCGCCCTCCGGGTCGGCGAAGGCCTGCTCCCAACCGCGCCGGGTGACGGCCACGAAGGCGGCGATCGCGGCGGATTTTTCGCGTTGTGTCTGTTCCAGCACATAGTCAGCGCTTCGGGCTCCAGACCGGCATCGATCAGCAGGTGATGCTCGTTGTACGGCATCCCCGACATCGCCTCGACCCCGCCGCGCAGGAAGAGATTGACCGTCTGCGACTGCGGCACGCGCTTGACCTTTAGCCTCTGGGTGTGCAGCAGGGCCTCGACCGGCCGGGACGGATCGCCCATCCTCCAGACCCCGACGCCGTCGCCCATCGAGATCGGACAGACGGTGCACATTCGAGCCGGAGCGCGCGATCAGCAGGCTCAGCGCCGCCAGGCTCCAGGATCGCGCCGAGCGCCCAAGCCGACCGGACAGCAGGCGCCACCCAAACCGTCGCTCAACCACGTGCGGCATCCGGGGTACGCTCATCCTCGTCCGCGGGCTGGCACATGATCAGCGAGACCAGATTGCGTCCCTGCTCGCGCCGACAGCTCAGTTCAGTCACCATCTGGCGCACCAGGAACCAGCCCAGACCGCCGACGGTGCGCTGCTCCAGGGTTGCGGCCAGATCCGGCTCCGGCAGGTCGGTTGGGTCGAACGGCTGTCCGTCGTCGAGCACATCGAGCACGAATCGCTCGGCATCCGGCAAGATCCGCAGCTCGATCTCGCCCGGCTGACCCGGCGGATAGGCATAGTGACAGACATTGACGAACACCTCTTCGAGCGCCAGTGCGAGCCGTCCGCCGAGACGCGGATCGAGTCCGGCCTGCTCGATCCAGGACTTCAGGAACGCCTGGGCTTCGGGCAGTTGCTCGACGGTTGCCGGCAGACGCTGGGTCACGGCGTTCATGGGGCCTGCACCAAGGCCATCGCCTCGGGCAACGAGTCGCACACCTTGAACAGTGACGGCAGGCCCGTCATCTCGAAGACCTCGCGCACACTGGGCTGAAGATTGGCGTAGACCAGTGCTCCGCCTTGAGCCATCAGCGGCTTGCTCGTGTTCAGTAGGGCGCGCAGACCGGCGCTGCTGATATAGACCAATGGACCGAAATCCAGAACCAGCCGCCGCGCACCCTCGGCGACGAGACGATTGACTCCCTGCTCGTAGTCGGCGCCACTCAGCGCATCGAGCTGGCCAGAAACTTTCAGGACGTGGATACCGTCCTGGAGTGTGATTTCGATCTCCATCGTGTAAAGCCCCTTTGAGCGTCAATGAAGGATCAGCGTCTGCGATCGGCGGACACCGAATCCGTGCGTTTCTGCAACCGCGAGCGCAACGCCCGCTCCAGCGCGTCGAGCGGCGTCTCCAGGCGACCCTCGACCACGCCGATCACGGTCTCCAGGATACAATCATCGCGTTTCAGACACCTATCCACTTTTCATTCCAACCCACTTTCGGAGTCATCGTCCATGTCACACCCCCACTTCCAGGAGATCGCCGCGGGCATCTACTGCATCGAGACCGGACTCTATCGCCACGGTCTGGCCGCCGCTTATCTGGTGCGCTCGGGCGAGCGTCTGGCCTTCGTCGACACCGGACCGGCCAACGCGGCCCCGAACCTGCTGGCGACCGTCGCCGCGCTCGGACTGACGCCTGAGCACGTCGACTATGTGATGCCGACCCATGTGCATCTGGACCATGCCGGCGCCTCGGGTCATCTGATGGCCGCCTGTTCCAATGCACGTCTGGTCGCCCATCCCAAGGGCGCGCCGCACCTGATCGACCCGAGCAAGCTGATCGCCGGCTCCAGCGTCGTCTATGGCGAAGAGAACTTCGAGCGCGACTTCGGCGCCCCCCTGCCGATTCCGGCCGAGCGCGTCATCGTCGCCGAGGACGGACAGACCTTCGACCTGAACGGACGCACCCTGACCTTCATCGACACCCCAGGGCACGCCAATCATCACGGCTGCATCCTCGACAGCCGAACGCAGAGCTTCTTCACCGGCGACACCTTCGGCATCGCCTATCGCGAGTTCGACACCGCGAACGGTCCCTGGCTGTTCGCACCGACCACGCCGGTCGCCTTCGATCCGGAGACCTGGATCGCCAGTCTCGACAAGCTGATGACGCACGCTCCCCAGGCCATGTATCTGACCCACTATGGCCGTGTCGACCGCCCGGCCGAGCGCGTCGAAGCCGTGCGTCAGAGCATCCGCGACCTGGCCGAACTGGCCCTGCGTGAGGAAGGACGGCCCGAAGACGGACGACGGCAGCGGATCAAGGAATCGGTCACGGCGCATCTGATGCAGCGCGCGCGCGAGCATGGCGTGGATCTGAACGACGGCCATATCCAGGAGTTGCTGAGCGTCGATACCGAACTCAACGCTCAGGGACTGGAGGTCTGGCTCAAGCGGCGCGAGAAACGCACGGCAGGCTGAGCGCGGCGATCAGCGCTCCAGTTGCACGCCCTTGAGCACATTGAGCAACACGCCCAGCGTCGTGCCGTTGTGCAGCACGGCGCTACCCAGGGGCGGCAGGCGACCGCTCACCGCGCCGGCGAGGATCGCGGTATTCAGCCCGACTGCGGCGCGGAAATTGGTCCGGATCAGCCCCATGGTCTTGGCGGCGATCTCGCGCGCATCGGCCACGGCATCCAGCCGATCGTCCATCAGCAGGATATCCGCCGTCGCACGCGCGATATCCGCACCGCGCGGCATGGCGATGCCGACATCGGCCACGGTCAGTGCCGGTCCATCGTTGACCCCGTCGCCGACGAAGGCGACCTTAGCTCCTTCGGCTTGCAACGCCTGCACCAGCGCAGCCTTGTCTTCGGGCACGACCTCGGCATGGATGGCATCGAACCCGAGTTCACGCCCCAGCGCCTCGGCCATGACGCGCCGATCACCCGAGATCATCACCAGCCGCTCGATCCCCAACCGCCGAAGACGCGCCAGCGTCGCCGGCGTCTCGGCGCGCAGGGTGTCGCGCAGCGCGATCAAGCCCACCGGACCGCGCTCATTGGCGACATACAGCAGCGTCTTGCCCTCGGACTGAAGCCGTTCGATCCGCTCATCGAAGGGCGAGAAATCGAAGCCTTCATGCGACTGGAGATAGTGACGGCTGCCGATGACCAGGCGTCCGCTCGCCAACTGCGCCGAGACGCCATGCGCGACCAGATACTCGATCTCGCCATGACTGACGTGCGGCAGATTGCGATCGTGCGCGGCCTGGACCACGGCATTGGCGATGGGATGACTGGCGTGCTCCTCGATCGAGGCCACCAGTGCCAGCAGATCGCGCTCGCTGCAGCCGGCCTTGGGTTTGAGCACCTCAACGTCTGTAACCATCAGCTCGCTGTGGGTCAGGGTGCCGGTCTTGTCGAACACGACCGTGTCGACCTCGGCCAGCTGCTCGATGGCATCGCCTCCGCGCATCAGCACGCCATACTCGGCCGCGCGCGCCATGCCGGACTTGATGCCGATCGGGGTACCGAGCTTGAGCGCGCAGGCATAGTCGACCAGGAACACCGACTGCACCCGGCGCGGATCGCGCGTCACGGCATAGACGGCGGCGGCCGTGCCCAGAGTCAGGTTGACGCGCTGATCGGCGAGCCGCTCGGCCTCGCGCTGGGAGAACGAACGCTTGGCGAGCGCCTCGCGGATGAAGCGTGACACCCGCGCGGCCGTGGTGTCGGCGCCGACCTCGGTGGCCTCGATTCGCAAGCGCCCCTCGATGACCACGGATCCGCCGAGCGCGCGGCGGAACGGCTCCTTGCGTACCGGCGTGTGCTCGCCGGTGATGGCGGACTGATCGACCAGCGCCAGCCCCTCGACCACGCGCCCATCGATCGGGATCTGCTCGCCGGCGCCAACCGCCACCAGATCGCCGACGCGCACTTCGCTACCAGGTATCCGGATCAAGCGACCGTCACGCTCGACCCAGGCCGGCGCCGGATCCGGATGCAACAGCCGCTGCAACAGACGATCGGACTGACGCACCGTGCGCCGCTCCAGATAGGCGCCGAGTTCGAGCAGCAGCCCGGTGACGGTGGCGGCATAGACCTCGCCGCGCGCGGCGGACAGTCCGATCGCCAGTGCATCCAGCACCTCGACCTTGACGCCCTCGTTGACCAGCGTGTCCAGACCACGCGCCAGCGTCGGTCCGACCTTGAGTGCCGTCAAACCCAATTTCAGGGGCGCCGGCAGGATCGGCAGCAGGGCCAGCGTGAGCACCGAAGCGGCCAGCGGCGCCAGCTCGCTCTCAGACTCCTCGCCCGTGTCAAAGGTCTCGTCAGGCTCCGGCTCGCGATAGTCGTCGAGCCGCCGCAACACCGCCTCGCGGTTCGTCGTCAGTGGATCGAACTCGACGATCAGCGAACGGCTCGCGCGGCTGGCCTGGACGCCGAGCACGCCGGGCAGCGCCTCCATCCAGGCTTCGAGATCGCCCGGTCCATGGCCGGGCGCACCGAGTCGCGGCAGACGCAGACGCAGACGTCCGGGCAGTTCATGAACGATCCGATACGAGAGCACGGCGGCGGCTTGGGACACGGGTCAACTTCCTAGATATGAACGACGAACGCCGGATCAGTCGGAATCCTGACGTTGACTGGCGTGATGGACCTCGGCCTGGGCGTCGCCGAAGCGCTCCTTGATCTCCTCCAGACCACCCTGCAACAGCGACCAGGCCTGGACCACGCCCTTGATGGCGGTGCGCTGGACCTGCTCGTTGGTCAGCAGATAGGTCGCAGCGGCGCCGATCAGCAGCCCCTTGAGGAAACGGTCACGCGGCAGGATCGAGGAGGACTGGGCGCGTTGCGGCAGGCCCTGGTAGACAGACATCTGGGCCTGATAGCCGTAACCGGCCGACTGCCCCCAATGCGGAGCGGCCGCCGGACCCTGGCCGGCCGGCGGCGGTGTCTGTCCCGGCATCTGTTGCGACATCCAGGGGCCTTGACCCAGACCATAGGAACGATTGTCTTGATTCATGAGGATTCTCCGGAAGTCTTGCGATCAGTGGTAGACAGAACCGTCGTACCAGCGGAAGCGGGCGTCGCACGGCGCTGGAACAGACCGCGCAGCAGCAGAACCAGCGCCGCGCCGGTCAGAGCGCCGCCGATGCCCTCGACGAGATTCTTGCGCACGCCATGCTGATGGCGCTGACGTGTATCAGGCATGAGGGTTCTCCCGACCTTCGGTCCAATTGGACAGTCCATAGAGCACCGCCGAGCCGGCCAGGAACAGCAGACCGAGCCGCGATAGTCCCTGATCGGTGAGGCTGGAGGCGATAGCGCCGCCGGCGGCGGTCGCCAAACCGGCCGCCACCGCACTCTTGCCGGTCTCCAGCACGGCACGTTGCGGTGTCTGCCCGCCCTCCTGCACCTGGCGCAGTTGACGCGAGGCGGCGAGACTGGCGCCGACGACCGCCCCCAGGGTCGCCAGACGCATCAGGTTCGCGCAGTCCGGTCCGGCGGGGTTTGGCGGGGCCGGATACAGGGGATCGAATCTGTCGTGGCTGTAGTCATGTGAACTCATGGGGCCGCGTCCGTTTTGTCGGTCTTGGCGCCCGCGCCGAACAGGGCCGACTGAACCGAGCCGTTGGTCAGGAGCAGCACGGCCGCCGCGCCGACCAGAGCGCCCTTCCAGAAATCGATGTCGTCGAGATCGAGCATCCGGGTCAGACTCGACAGACCGCTGCCGCCGCCGGCCACCTCGTTGACCAGATCACTCACCCTGGCCCCGTGACCATGCCCTGCGCCCGCGTGCCCCATGCCGGGCTGTCCGGCGTTTCCGCTCGGACCGGGCGTCGGCTCGACATAGCCGTATCCGGGAGGCGGCATGGCGCCTGACCAATAGGGCGCGGCATTCGGCGGCGGATAATAGCCGTGCGGCGGATAGGGATAGGGGTACGGATAGGGCGGCGCGGAATGGTAGCCCGGTCCTGGTCCGGGACCGCCGACGGGGGCCTGATGATAGGGGGCGCTTGCTTCGCTCCGGCGCGCATCCGGCTCGGCGCCGCCGGCCTGCCCCTGACTCCAATGATCCGAGCCGGAGCCGGAATCCGGCGTGTTCTTCGCTTCTTGATGGTGTTCGCTCATCGGTTCCTCTGCGGGTCGTTGACGGTTCCCAGACGTGATGGCGCCCAATGCGGCCAACCAGGATCCAACAGGGGACATAGCTTAAACAGACTGCTCGCAAAATGTAAATAAGATTAAATGCTATTTACATCCAGCTTCGAATCCACTATAAAACTTCCATGGTTTTCGCCCTCAACGCCTTGAGAGTGTCCTGGTCATGCCGAGTCCTGTGAAGACGATGGAGTTAAAGCCCAAGCAACTGGAGATCCGCCACCAGATCCCCGGACGGATTCGGTTGCATGTTCCGGCACTGCGGGACGATCCGCAGCTGAGTGAGCGTCTGACGCGCGCACTGACTCAGATCGAAGGGGTGCGTGGTGTGCGCTGGAATCCGGCCTGTTCCAGTCTGGTGGTGTGGCACCGGCGAGCCGGGCCGCTGACTCAGGCGGAATTGGATCAGGTGCTGTATCCAGTGCTCCATCGCGCGGCCGCACGCCGACCGGCGCGGATCGAGTCAAGCCGCGCGGCGCCCGAGGCGCTGAAGATACGCACAGCACTCGCCAAACGACTCCCCTCCCCTACGCGGGCGCAATCTCTCGTCGAGACAACGGCGAACTGGCGTTCCCGGCTGGTGCGGCCGACCTCCTGGCGCCTGCCGTTGCCGATGCGCCTCTCCGCCGCGCGCAAGGTCGCGACGACACCGGCGACCAAACCTGTCTGTCGGCTCTGTCAGCTCAAACTGACGCTGGCGCGCTGGATCTTTGCCGATATCTGGCGTTGCTGGACGAATGAGCTGACGACGCAGCGTACCCAGGCGCGTTGAGCGATCGCTGAAATCAGGACTTGCATTCTCCTTTTTTGCTCATAAAATGAGAATGCATCGCATTTAATTTTCATTTCCAGGCATCACCGAGCGAGGTCTCCATGCATCACTCGATCCATCATGTCCCCGGTCGTTTGCGTGTCCGTTCAGCGGCATTCCGGTGCCGGCCCGGAACAGTCGATTCCGCACAAGCGCAACTGCGCGCACTCGACGGCGTCGAGCAGATCCGCTTCAACCGCGCCGCCGGTAGTCTGGTCATCCATTACGATCCGGCACGCCTGGATCATCATCGACTGCTGGAGATGCTCAAAGAGACGGGCTGCGCCGATCTGTCGTCGGCGAGTGAGGCTGTGATCTCGAAGGCGGGTGCCCTGTTCGGCAAGGCGCTCGTCGGGGCGGTCGTCAACAAGGCCGTCGAGCGCTCGGCCTTCCGTCTGGTCAGCGTGTTGCTGTAAGCGAGGAAGCGTGTTCCCGGCGACGAAGGCGCCGCTTCGTCAGCCGAGTCTGAAGCAACAGATCCGGGCACCTCGGTGCGGAAATCCGCTGCCGTCCCGAGGTGTCCGGATTTTTTAGTCGACGAGCCGGTATCCGGCCCCGCAATAGGGACAGACGGCCTCGTGATGCGGGTCGTCCTCGATCGGCAGATAGACCCTGGGATGCATGTTCCAGACCGGAGCGTCCGGACGGGGACAACACAGGGGGAGATCCCGGCGGGTGACTTCGATCGGCGGCGACTCCTGGAGCGTCGCCGTGGCTTTGCTCGGCATGGTTGCGACTCCTCTCGTTGTGATGCGAATGCAGAGACGGTCTCGATCCGATCCTCGGGCGTTCGATGGGCATCGCGACGCTCTGCCCATCCGACGAATCAGGGCTTGACCGACAACGGCCTCAGACCAGTGCGAGCCACTCCGGGTGCTGTTCGCGCCGCCCGTGGACCTGATCGAAATAGAGCATCTGCAAGCGCTCGGTGATGGGGCCGCGCGTACCGGAACCGATGGCGCGTCCGTCGATCTCGCGGATCGGCGTCACCTCAGCCGCCGTGCCGGTGAAGAAGGCTTCGTCGGCGATATAGACCTCGTCGCGGGTGATGCGCTTCTCGACCACCTTCAGTCCCAGTTCCTCGCACAGCGTCATCACGGTGCGGCGGGTGATGCCGTCGAGCGCCGAGGTCAGATCCGGGGTGTAGAGCACGCCGTCGCGCACGATGAAGATGTTCTCCCCGCTCCCCTCCATCACGAAGCCCGCGGCATCGAGCAGCAGCGCCTCGTCGTAGCCGTCGCGCAGGGCCTCCTGGAGCGCCATCATCGAGTTCATGTAGTTGCCGTTGGCCTTGGCGCGGCACATGGTCGTGTTGACGTGATGACGGGTGAAGGACGACACCTTGATACGGATGCCGTTGCGCATGTTCTCCTCGCCGAGATAGGCGCCCCAGGACCAGGCGGCGACCATGCAGTGGACCTTGAGGTTGTCGGCGCGCAGTCCCATGCCCTCCGAGCCGTAGAAGCACATGGGGCGGATGTAGGCCGATTCCAGCCCGTTCTCGCGCACCACGGCGCGCTGGGCGGCGTTCAGCGTCTCGCGATCCCAGGGCATGGGCATGCCCAGGATATGCGCCGAGCTGAACAGGCGGTTGGTGTGCTCCTCCAGACGGAAGATGGCCGTGCCCGCCGCCGTCGGATAGGCCCGGACGCCCTCGAAGACCCCCATGCCATAGTGCAATGTGTGGGTCAGTACGTGGATCTTGGCCTCGCGCCAAGGCACCATTTCGCCGTCCAGCCAGATCAGACCGTCACGGTCCGCCATCGTCGCCATGTGTCTTAACTCCGCTAGGCTCGGGATGCTGCGTCCCGAGTTCGATCTTTGAGAAGGGTCCGGGACCGACCAGCGCGCCCGGCGTCAGTCGTCCATCAATTCCTGCCACAACGCCCGCACGCGCTCGCGTTCGGGCCGCAGCTCGTCGTCGGCCACGGTTTTGGGCTGCTCGCGCAAGGCACTGCGATGATAGGCCGCACGCAGCGACTTGTAGGCCTCGGTGAGATCCTGGGCACAGTGCCCCGGAAGCAGATCGAGCCGCGCCAGGGTGTCGAGCAACCGCACGTTGTCGGTCCAGTCCGCGAGCGCCGGCTGGTCGGCCGCCCAGCGCAGGACAGCGTATTGAACCATAAACTCGATATCGGCAATACCGCCCGCGCCCTGCTTGAGATCGAAACGGCCCTCGCCGCTCCTGTCGAGGTTCTCGCGCATCTTGGCGCGCATCTCGCGCACATCGCGCCTGAGCTGATCGGGATCGCGTTCGCGACACAGGATGGCGCGGCGGATGTCTTCAAAGCGCGCGGCCAGTCCAGGATCTCCGGCGACCGGACGCGCACGCACCAGGGCCTGATGCTCCCAGGTCCAGGCGCTTTCGTTCTGATAATGCTCGAAGGACTTCAGCGAGCGCACCAGCATCCCCTTGGTGCCGTCCGGACGCAGTCGCATGTCGACCTCGTAGAGCTGACCCGAGGGGGTGCGCGTGGTCATCATATGGATGAGGCGCTGGCCGAGCCGGGCATAGAACTGCTCGTTACTGATCTCCTTCGGGCCGTCGGTCATGGCGTTGACCGAATCGCTGCCGTGCAGGAACACCAGATCCAGATCCGAGCCATAGCCCAGTTCGATGCCGCCGAGCTTGCCGTAGCCGAGGATCAGGAAGCCGCTGTCCTCGCCCTCGATGGCGGTCGGACGGCCATGACGGGCGACCAGATGGGCGTATGAAAGATCGAGCACGCGCCGGACCGCGACCTCGGCGATCTCGGTCAGATAGTCACTGACGACCATCAGCGCAATGGTTTCGGTCAGATCGGCGGCGGCGACGCGCAACTGATTGCCATGAGCGAACTGGTGCAGCCGCTCCATCTGTTGTTCCAGATCCTCGGCATCGACATGGGCGAGCAGCGCGTCGAGTTCGGCCTCCAAACTCTCGCGACGCAAGGGCGCATAGAGTCGGCGCGGGTCGAGCAGTTCGTCGAGCAGCAGCGGATGGCGTCCGATCTGATCGGCGAACCAGGGGCTGAGACTGGAGAGCCGGATCAGATGGGTGAGGATCAGCGGATGTTCGGCGAGCATCGCCAGATAGGCACTGCGGCGCACGATGGCTTCGAGTACGCGCAACACGCGCTCCAGCGCCGGATCGGGATGGGTGCATCCCGCCGCGACACAGAGGACATGCGGCATGATCAGGCTCAGACGTTCGTGTCCGCGTGCACTCAGCCCCTTGCGCACACAGGCGTCGCGGAACTGCCGGACGCGGGTGCGGACGCCCTCGGGATCGGCGAAACCGGCGCGTTCGAGCAGTTCCAGCTCGTGAGCGGGGTCGCGGTCGCCGTGCCAGACGGCGCTCAGGGGCGCGTCCTCGACCTCGCTCTCGGTGGCCGGCAAGGCGAAGACGGCGTCGAACTGCTCCTGGACCAGCCGGCGATGAGTGTTCAGGTCGACGATGAAGGACGCCCAATCCGCATAGCCCATCGAGCGGGCGAGCCGTAGCCGGCCGGGGCCGTCGTCCGGCAGGCGATGGGTCTGCTGGTCGCGGTGGGCCTGGAGCCGATTCTCGACCAGACGCAGAAACACATAGGCCGCATCGAGCTGGGCGACTGCCTCGGCCGGCATCAGCTCGCGTTGTGCCAGCAGCGCCAGCACGGCACGGATCGGGCGCACCTGGAGCTCGGGATCGCGTCCGCCACGCACCAGTTGGAACGCCTGGCCGATGAACTCGATCTCGCGGATGCCGCCGGGACCGAGCTTGATGTTGGCGTCCATGCCGCGCCGGTAGAGTTCCTTGGCGATCAGGCGCTTGAGTTCGCGCAACGACTCGAAGGCGCCGAAGTCCAGATAGCGCCGGTAGACGAAGGGGCGCAACATGGCCATCAGCTGTTCCATATCGTCGGGATCGCCGGCGACCGGACGCGCCTTGATCATGGCGTAGCGCTCCCACTCGCGCGCCTGAGACTGGTAGTAGTCCTCCATGGCCTGGAAGCTCATGGCCAGCGGCCCGACCTCGCCGAAGGGCCGCAGCCGGGTGTCGACTCGGAACACGAAGCCGTCGACGGTCTTGTTGGCCAGCGCCTGCACCAGACGCTGCCCGAGCCGGACGAAGAATTGCTCGTGGCTGAGCGGACGTCGCCCGCCCTCGATCATCCCCGGCTGGGCGAAGGCCAGGATCAGGTCGATGTCGGAGCTGAGATTGAGTTCGCGCGCCCCGAGCTTGCCCATGGCCAGCACCAGCAGCCGCAGAGGACGGCCGGACGAATCGCACGGCGTGCCCAGCTCGGCGCAGGTCCAGGGATAAAGCCGGTCGAGCGCGCCCCGGATGCAGACGTCGGCCAGCTCGGACAGGTCTTCCAGGGTCTCTTCCAGCGGGGCCAGGCCGGCGATGTCGCGCCAGATGATCCGCATCATCTCGCGGCGGCGGAACAGGCGCAGCGCCTTGTGGAGCGCGGTCTCGTCCTCGACGCCTTCCAGTCGCGCATCGAGTCGGGTCGCCAGATCATCGGCTGCATAAGTCCGAGCGAGGTCGCCGCTCGCGATCAGCTCGGCCAGATCGGCCGGATGCCGTGCAGCCGAGATCGCGACATACTCGCTCGCCTCCCACACCCGCCGCCGTGCCGACTCGAACTCGGGATCGTCCGGTGGGGTCAGACCCTGCTCGCCGGCCCAGTTGAGCCAGTCTTGCCAGTGGGATTCGGTCAGGGAGTCGGACGGTGCATCGGACATGGCTGGCTTCACAGTGCAAACGGTTACAGGGATTCGAGGCGATACTCGGCGCCGATCCGCACCTCCTGCCGGGGCGCGACTCGGATCACTTCGGAAGCGGCGTTGACGGTCTCGACACAGACAAAACGCCGGTAGTCCTCGTCGTCGAGGTCCGGCATCGACCGCGAGCCGACGATCCAGGGGTTCCAGACCACGCAGGTGTGACTGTTGTGGCTCTCGATGCGGATACGTCGGCTGAGCGCCTTGTCCTCGATTGTGAGGCACTGCGGCACAGACTCATAGATGCGGTTGACCTCGGCCTCGAGTCCCAGCGAACCGGACTGGACGCCGGCCGCATCCGGCGGCGCATCCGCCGCCTTGTCGAGATAGCGGCAGCCGTCGAGTCCGAGGACATGGGTCTGAGCCGGGTCGCCGATCTTGAAATAGGCGTGCAGCCCCTGAGTAATCGTGAAGGGTTCGTCACCGGCATTGCGGGTCGTGAGCGACACCGACAGGGTCGCACCGACCGTCACCTCGACCCAGAGATTGAAGTAATGCGGCCGGAGCGCGCGCGTCGACTCATCGTCCGCCAGCCCGAACCGCACCCAGATCGCACCATCAGGCCGCATCTCACACGCCGGCACCGACCAGTCCCGCAGACGCGCAAAACCGTGGATGATCCGCTCCGGGTCGTCGGGATCGCGCCCGAACCAGGGCCAGCAGATGGGCACACCGCCCTTGATCTCCTGATCCGGCGCGAAATAGGCGCGCTCACTGACGAACAGCAGATCGTCGCGCGCCTCGGCCGGGCGATAGGACAACACCTGAGCGCCATGCGCGGTCAGGGTCGCCCGCGCCAGGCCGTTGTCGACCTCGATCAGCGTCAGACCGCCCTGCCCCTCGACGAAGCGCAGGACGTTGGGGAGTGCGAAGGCTGCATTCAGGGCATCGAGATCCATGTATTTTGCCTCATTGGTTCCGGCATGGCCCTTCGCGCCCCATCGCCTCGCTAGCGACCTGGGTCAGAAAGGCCGAACGGCTCAGATGACGAGCCTTGGCATGCGCATCGATGCGCTGGAGCAACCGTCGCGGCACCCGGATATGGATCTTCTCGGTCGGTCCGAAATAGCGCTCGATCGGCGCATCGATCACCACCCACACCGCCCCGGCGAAATCCGGATTGGACTGATGCTCGGCGAGCGGGCGCGGACAGGGGACGGCGTCTCCATCATCCATCAGCAACTCGACATGGGCATCGATCGCCTCGTAAGCGTTCTCGATCGCCTGATCCAGACTCTCACCCGCCGAGAAACACCCCGGAAGATCGGGCACCGTGACCCCATAGGTCACACCATCATCAGTATGTAGGGCCAATGCCAATCGCATAACTCACTTCCAGGGCCAGCCGGCCTGACGGTAGATGCTGCGCAGGGTCGGCAGCGGAATATCGGTTTTCGGATGCGGCACCGTGACCAATCCCGGCTGTCCGGGCCGCCGGAACTGATGATGCGAGCCTTTCACGCGCACCAGCACCCAGCCGTCGGACTCCAGGCGCTTGATCACATCGCCGCTTTTCATGGTGGAGCGCCTAAATCATCAGCCGAGCCTCGCGCGATCGTCAGACGATGGCACGAGGCCGGCCGGTTTTGCCCTCAACCTGACTTCAAGGCCGCATGCGCCGCCGCCAGACGCGCGATCGGTACGCGCGGACCCGAGCAGCTCACATAGTCCAGCCCGGCCTGATGACAGAAGGCGATCGACCCCGGATGCCCGCCATGCTCACCGCAGATGCCGACATGCAGATCGGGCTTGACCGCCCGCCCCCAGTCCACGGCCAGTTGCATCAGCTTGCCCACACCCTTGACGTCGAGCACATCGAACGGATTGTCCTGCAGGATGCCCGACTGATTGTAGAGCGGCAGGAACTTGTTCTCGGCATCCTCGCGCGAGAAGGAGAAGGTCGCCTGGGTCAGGTCATTGGTGCCGAAGGAGAAGAACTCGGCTTCCTCGGCCAGCGAGTCGGCGCGCATACAGGCGCGGACCACCTCGATCATGGTACCGAACTTGAACTTGACCGGCTTACCGTAGCGCTCGGCCACCTCGGCATGGATGCTGTCGACATAGGCCTTGACCTTGCGAAGCTCCTGAGCGGTACAGACCTGCGGCACCTTGATCTGCGGATGGACCTCGATGCCCGACTTGGCGCATTCGGCGGCCGCCTCCAGGATGGCGCGCACCTGCATCCGGTAGATCTCGGGGAAGGTCATGCCGAGCCGCACGCCGCGATGTCCGAGCATCGGGTTGGTCTCGTAGAGGGCGCGCACCTTCTTGAGCATCGCCTCCTTCTTGGCGATCGCCTCCTCGACCACGGCCGGATCGAACATGTGACGCGCGGTCTCGACCTCGCGGCGCAGACTCTCGGAGGCATGCAGCAGCCCCATGGCGCCGGCCAGCACGGCAACGCCGCGCGCGCTCTGCGCCAGCACCCGCAGCTCGGACAGCTCGCGTTCGAGCACATGCTCGTCGGGCAGGAACTCGTGGATCGGCGGATCGAGCAGACGGATGGTGACCGGATTGGGCGACATCACCTCGAACAGTTCGCGGAAGTCCTTGCGCTGCAGGGGCAGCAGCCGGTCGAGCGCTTCCTGACGCGCCTCCGGGGTCTCGGCGACGATCATCTCGATGACGATCGGCAGGCGCTCGACGTCGTTGAACATGCGCTCGGTGCGCGCCAGACCGATGCCGACCGCGCCATAGCGCCGCGCGCGGCGGGCGTCGTCCGGGGTGTCGGCATTGGCCAGCACCTTGAGCTTGGCCACTTCGTCGGCCCAGCCGAGCAGGATGTGGAGTTCGGGCGTGAAGTCCGGCTCGACGGTCGGGATCGCGCCCAGATAGACCTTGCCCGAGGTGCCGTCGATGGTGATGACGTCACCCTCCTTGAAGCTGGTCAGTCCGACACGCGCCTCGCGCCGGTCGATGTCGACGCTGATGCCCTCGGCGCCGGCGACACAGGGCTTGCCCATGCCGCGTGCGACCACGGCCGCATGCGAGGTCTTGCCGCCGCGCGAGGTCAGGATGGCTTCGGAAGCGAAGAAGCCGTGGATGTCCTCGGGCTTGGTCTCCTCACGCACCAGGATGACCTTCAGCCCCTGCCCCTTGCCGAGCTGCTCGGCGCGGTCGGCGTCGAATACGGCGATACCGGAGGCCGCGCCCGGCGAGGCCGGCAGACCCTGAGCGACCGCTTCGGCCTTGACGTTCGGGTCCAGACGCGGGAACAGCATCTGTTCCAGCGACTCGGGCGCGATGCGCAACAGCGCCTGTTCCTTGGTGATGAGTCCCTCACGCTCCATCTCGACCGAGGTGCGCACCATGGCGACCGTGTTCATCTTGCCGTTGCGGGTCTGGAGACAGTAGAGCCGACCCTGCTCGATGGTGAACTCGAAGTCCTGGACCTCGCGATAGTGGGTTTCGAGCTTGTCGCGCAGCTCGTCGAGCTGGTCGGCCAGCTCGGGCATCTCGACCTTGAGCCGGTCGAGCGGCTTGGGCGTGCGGATGCCGGCGACCACGTCCTCGCCCTGGGCGTTGACCAGATATTCGCCGTAGAGCTTGTTCTCGCCGGTGGCCGGATTGCGGGTGAAGGCCACGCCGGTGGCCGAGTCGTCGCCGCGGTTGCCGAACACCATGGTTACGACATTGACCGCCGTGCCGTTGGCCATGTCCGGGGTGATGTTGAACTGTTTGCGATAGTCGACCGCGCGCTTGCCCATCCAGGAGTTGAAAACGGCCTTGATGGCGATCTCGAGCTGCTGATAGGGGTCGGTCGGGAAGGGGTGCCCCGTGGCGTCCTCGACCACCTTGAGGAAGCGTTCGCAGGTCTCGCGCAGGTCGCCGGCGGAGAGGTCGACGTCCTGTTTGGCGTGCGCGGCCTCCTTGATGGCGGCGAATTCCTTGTCGAAGGCTTCGTCCGGCACACCGAGTGCGACCTTGCCGAAGAGCTGGATGAAGCGCCGGTAGGCATCATAGCCGAAGCGCGGATCGTCGGTGGCGCGGATCACGCCTTGCAGGGTGTCGGCGTTCAGACCTAGGTTGAGGATGGTGTCCATCATGCCCGGCATCGACATGGCTGATCCGGAGCGCACCGAGACCAGCAGCGGATTGTTCGGGTCGCCGAAGCCCTTGCCGGTCTTCTGTTCCAGGGCGCGCATCTGCTCGTGGACTTGTTCGATCAGACCGGGCGGCAGGGCGCGCTTGGGGTCAGCGAGATATTCCAGGCAGGCCGCCGTGGAGATGACGAAACCGGGCGGGACGTTCAGCCCGATCTGGGTCATCTCGCACAGGTTGGCGCCCTTGCCGCCGAGTAGCTTTTTGTCCTTTCCATCGCCGTCCTCGAACGCAAAGACATACTGAGTCGTGGTGTCCATCAGTGGGGTCCGCCTCTTCTCTTTGGTTGGTGTGATGGGCTTGGCGCTCCGGGTGACATGCTGCCATATCCGACGCGCGGGGGGTATCTCGGATCGAAGTCGAACATTCGGCGCTGCCCTTTGCAACCCCTTCAAGCGTCCGGGTGGCTTATGGGCTCAGAACGTATCTCCAGCGATCCGAGTACCACTCAGCCATCGGTTATACTGCCTCATTCTCGCATCGCCCGACCACGAGCCTGAGCATCATGCTGGACAAGAACTACGACCCACAGACCCTGGAAGCCCACTGGTACCGCCACTGGGAGGAACGCGGCCATTTCGTCCCGACCGCGAGCGCGCGCGACGACGCCGCCGAGAGCAGCGCCTACTGCATCATGATCCCGCCGCCGAACGTCACCGGCAGTCTGCACATGGGGCATGCCTTCCAGGACACCATCATGGATGCCCTGATCCGCTACCACCGCATGAAGGGCGAGCGGACGCTGTGGCAGGCCGGAACCGACCACGCCGGCATCGCGACGCAAATGGTCGTCGAGCGTCTGATCGAGGCCGAGGGCAAGACCCGTCACGACTACGGACGCGACGCCTTCATCGAGCGCATCTGGGACTGGAAGGCCGAATCCGGCGGTACCATCACCCGCCAGTTGCGGCGCATGGGCGCCTCGCTCGACTGGGCGCACGAGCGCTTCACCATGGATGAGGGTCTCTCCGAGGCCGTGCGCGAGGTCTTCGTGCGGCTCTACGAGGAAGGCTTGATCTATCGCGGTAAGCGGCTGGTGAACTGGGATCCGGTGCTGCACACGGCGGTGTCGGACCTCGAAGTGCTGTCGGAGGAAGAGAGCGGCTTCATGTGGGAGATGCGTTATCCCATCGTCCAGCCGCCGGGCGCGTCCGGGCCGCAATATCTGGTCGTCTCCACCACTCGTCCCGAGACCATGCTCGGTGACTGCGCGGTGGCGGTGAACCCGGAGGACGAGCGTTACAAGCACCTGATCGGCGCCTTCGTCGAGCTGCCGCTGACCGGACGGCGCATCCCCATCATCGCCGACGAGCACGCCGACCCTGAGTTCGGCACCGGCTGTGTGAAGATCACCCCGGCGCACGACTTCAACGACCATCAGGTCTGGCTGCGCCATCGCGACGAGACCGCCATCGCCGAACAGCCGCACGGCGGCCTGATCAACATCTTCACCCCCGACGCCGCCATCCGCGCCAACGCGCCCGAGGAAGGTCAGTTGCTGCCGGCCGCCTATATCGGACTCGACCGCTACGAAGCCCGCAAGCGCATCGTCGCCGATCTCGAAACCGCCGGACTCCTGGCCGCCGTCAAGGATCACCGCCTCCAGCAACCGCGCGGCGACCGCTCGGGCGCGGTCATCGAGCCCTATCTGACCGACCAGTGGTACGTGCGCGTCGCCCCGCTCGCCGAGCCGGCCATCGCCGCCGTCGAGAACGGCGACATCCGCTTCGTCCCCGACAACTGGAAAAACACCTATTTCGACTGGATGCGCAACATCCAGGACTGGTGCATCAGCCGTCAGATCTGGTGGGGCCATCGCATCCCGGCCTGGTACGACAGCGAAGGCAACGTCTATGTCGGACGCTCCGAGGACGAGGTGCGCGCCAAACACGGCTTCGGCCCCGAGGTCGAACTGCGCCAGGACGAGGACGTGCTCGACACCTGGTTCAGCTCCGCACTCTGGCCCTTCAGCACCCTCGGCTGGCCGGAGGACACCGAGCGGCTCAAGACCTTCTATCCGACCTCGGTGCTGGTGACGGGCTTCGACATCATCTTCTTCTGGGTCGCGCGGATGATCATGATGGGGCTGAAGTTCATGGGGGACGTGCCCTTCCGCGAGGTCTACATCCATGGACTGGTGCGCGACAAGAACGGCGACAAGATGTCCAAGTCCAAGGGCAACGTCCTCGACCCCATCGATCTGATCGACGGCATCGATCTGGAATCCCTGGTCGAGAAGCGCACCAAGGGCATGATGCAGCCGCATCTGGCCGAGAAGATCACCAAGGACACGCGCAAGGACTTCCCCGACGGCATCCCGGCGTTCGGCACCGATGCGCTACGCTTCACCTTCGCTGCGCTCGCCACCACCGGACGCGACATCAAGTTCGACCTGCAACGCACCGAGGGCTATCGCAACTTCTGCAACAAGCTCTGGAACGCCTCGCGCTATGTGCTGATGAACACCGAGGGACAGGACTGCGGCTTGGGGTCGGAGCCGATCGAACTGAGCGCGGCGGATCGCTGGATTCGTGCCGAACTCGACCGCACCATCGGCACCGTCACCGAGTCCATCGACATCTACCGCTTCGACCTGGCCGCGCAGGCGCTCTACGACTTCACCTGGAATGAGTTCTGCGACTGGTATCTGGAGCTGTCCAAGCCGGTGCTGACCGGCGCGCAGTCCTCAGACGCCGCCAAGCGCGGCACCCGTCGCACCCTGATCCGGACGCTGGAGACCCTGCTGCGTCTGGCCCACCCGATCATGCCCTTCATCACCGAAGAGATCTGGCAGAAGGTGCGACCGCTCGCCGGGGTCGAGGGCGACACCCTCATGCTGGCACCCTACCCCACGCGCGATCCGTCCGCCGAAGACGCTCAGGCCGTCGGCGAGATCGACTGGGTCAAGCAGTGCATCCTCGGCATCCGGCGCATCAAGGGCGAGATGAACATCGCACCCGGCAAGCCGCTGCCGATCCTGATCGTCGATGCGACCGAGCAGGAACGCCGCTGGCTGGAGACGGCGCGGCCCTATCTGGACTTCCTGGCCCGTACCGAGTCGATCACGGTGCTCGACGATGAAGCTCAAGCCCCGGAGTCTGCGATTGCGCTGGTCGGGGCCATGAAGATCCTGATCCCGATGGCGGGCCTGATCGACAAGGAGGCTGAGTTGAAGCGTCTGGACAAGGAGATCGCGCGCCTGACCGACGACGTCGCCCGCACCGAGGCCAAGCTCGCCAACCCGGCCTTCGTCGACAAGGCCCCGGCGGCCGTGGTCGACAAGGAGCGGGCCAAGCTCGCCGATCACGCGGCGGCGATCGCCAATCTGCAAACGCAGCGCGACAAGATCACGGCGCTTTGAGAGGTCTGGAGACGTCGAATGGAACCGCGCCCCGCCAAGGGGCGCCGCGCACACGGCGGCGCGGCTCCGAACGCGGTTTGAGGCGAAAGGGAGGGAAAGATGGCGAACCGAATCGAGGTCAGGCCGTGACCCACTGCTCGAAGTTGTCGGTACTCTTTTCCTCGCCGTCGCTGTAACCGGCCTCATAGGCCTCGGTCAGGCGCTGTTCCTCGCGCTTGGGGTTCTGCAGAAAGCCGCACTGCCACCCTTGGATGTACTCGTCGTCGACGCCCAACTGTTCCATCTTGGTCACGGCATCGTAGTAGAACTGATTCATTTCCGGTCTCCGAGCAATGTCATTTGGTTGAGGGCTCAGTCGTCGGGAGACTTCGCCGACTCGATGTCGTTATGAAGGCGGGCCGATCGTCGCTGATTGCGGCCGCCCTGTCCTCTCTCGCTGCAACTCTCGGACGCAACGCCGTCCGGGTATGGGACGCGATCACGGGGACGAGAAGAGCGATAAGAATACAGCGTTTTTCTAATAGGCGACAAGTACGCTTGGACGAATGGCGCGCCGTGCCCGACTCCAGGATTCCAGGACCGACCGCGGCGAACGGACTTGCGAAGCGTCAAGGGTGCACGCATCTTGGCTGGAATCCGCCCCCTGCCCAACCGGAGGACTCGAACCCATCATGCGCCCCGCCCAACTGTTCCGCGTCCTGGATCGCGAATTCCTCAGCACGGCCGACGGCCATCATACGCCCGTGATGCTCTGGGGACCGCCGGGCGTGGGTAAGTCGCAGATGGTGGCCCAGATCGCCGCGCGCCATGCCGTGCCCGTGATCGACATCCGGCTGTCGCAGATGGAGCCGAGCGATCTGCGCGGCATCCCCTTCCGCCAGGGCGAGCGGGTCGAATGGGCCGTGCCCGCCATGCTGCCGGACGTCGAGCGCCACGGGCCGAGCGGCGTGCTCTTTCTCGATGAGATCACCTCGGCCCCGCCCGTGGTCTCGGCCGCCGCCTATCAACTCATCCTCGACCGACGGCTCGGCGAGTATCGCGTCCCGGACGGCTGGGCGATCTTCGCCGCCGGCAACCGCCAGGGCGATCGCGGCGTGACCTACAGTATGCCCGCGCCGCTGGCCAACCGCTTCTCGCACTTCGAGGTCGAGACCCATCTCGACGACTGGGCGGCCTGGGCCTATGCGAGCGGCATCGACGAGCGGGTCATCGCCTTTCTGCGCTTTCGGCCCGAACTGCTGTTCGACTTCGATCCGGCGCACAATCCGGTCGCCTTCCCCTCGCCGCGTTCCTGGGAGTTCGCCCATCGCGCGCTCAAGAAGTTCGAGGACGCGCGCGATCTGCTACAGGGCGCGCTGCAAGCCTGCGTAGGGCCGGCCGCCGGGATCGAGCTGAGCGCCTTCGTCGACAACCTCGACCAGATGCCGGATCTCGACGCCATCACGCGCGGCGAGCCGGTCGCCGTCCCGCGCGAGATCGATCTCCAGTACGCCGTCGCCGCCGCGCTGGTCGGACGGGCGATCCGTGCGCTCGAAACGCCGGACGGCCGGCGGGTCATCGGCCACATTCTCGACTATGCCGGACGCTTCCCCGAGCGCGAGATGGGCGTGATGCTGGTCTCGGATCTGCACCGGGCGATCGGCGGACGGCTGTTCGAGGTGCCGGCCTTCGCCGGCTGGGCGCAATCGGTCGCGGACGTGATGCTCCATGCCTGAGCCCTTGCCTTCGACCGCGCCCGATCCGGTCGCCATCGAGACCAAGCTCACGGCGGCACGCACCCGGCTGATCCTGGACAAGCCCTTTCTCGGCGCCCTGGTGCTGCGTCTGCCGCTGCGCGCGGCGGCGGGCGACTGGTGCCGCACCACGGCCACGGATGCGCGCGCCTTCTATTACAACCCGGCCTACATCGATGCACTGAGCCTGGAGCAGACCCAGTTCATGCTCGCCCACGAGGCCCTGCACTGCGCCCTGTCGCATTTCGCGCGGCGCGGCCATCGTCAGCGCCGGCGCTGGGATCTGGCCTGTGACTATGCGATCAATCCGCTGCTGATCGAGGACGGTCTGACACCGCCGCCGAACGCCCTGGTGATGCCGCTCTACCGGGGGCTGACCGCCGAGGAGATCTATCCGCTCATCGACGAACGTGACGACTCGGAGACGCTCGACACCCATGCCTATGATCGCGACGAGCGTCAGGGCGGCCGCCGGCGGCGTCCGGACGAGACGCCCCAGCGGCCCGAATCTCTCAGCGCCGACGAACGCGAGCGACTGGCCGTACAATGGCGCCAACGCCTGGCCGGAGCGGCCCAGCAGGCGCTCCAGGCCGGCAAGCTCGGCGGCGAGCTGGCGCGTCAGATCGACCATCTGCTCCAGCCCAGCCTGCCCTGGCGGATGCTGCTCGCCCGCCATCTGACGGCGATCGCGCGCGAGGACTACAGCTATCAGCGTCCCTCGCGTCGCGAAGGCGATTTCATCCTGCCGGGACTGCGCGGCCGGCAGGCCGAGCTGGTGGCGGCGATCGACACCTCGGGTTCGATCCAGGACGTCGAACTGAGCGAGTTCATCCGGGAGATCGACGCGCTCAAGGGGCAGATCCGCGCGCGCCTCACCCTGTTGCCCTGTGATCGCGTTCTCGCACCCGGAGCGCCCTTCCAGTTCGAACCCTGGGAAACCTTCGTGCGTCCCGAGCGTCTACAGGGGGGCGGCGGAACCAGCTTCAGACCCGTATTCGACTGGATCGACCGCCAGGACAGACGACCCGATCTGCTGGTCTACTTCACCGATGCCCAAGGCGAGTTCCCCGAGCGCGAGCCGTCCTATCCGGTGATCTGGCTGGTCAAGGGCCGCGCCCCAGTGCCCTGGGGACAGCGTATTCAGCTCAATTGAACCGCGTTCGGCACGAGACGACGTTTTTTCATCGATGATACGGATAGCCTCCCTCCCCCGCTTGGCACGGCCGATGGTCGCCTTCGGCGCCCTGCTGCTGGTCGGCCTGCCCCAACTCCAGGCCCAGGACTACCGTCTCCCCGACATGGGCAGTTCGGCCGACACGCTCATGACCACGGGAGCCGAGGCGCGTCTGGGTCAGGCCTTCATGCGCCGCGTGCGCGAGTCGCTGCCGGTCCTCGACGACCCGCTGCTGACCGACTACATCGAATCGCTCGGCAACACCCTGGTCGCCGCCGACCGCGACGCCACGGGACGCTTCAACTTCTTCGTCATCGACCAGTCGGTGATCAATGCCTTCGCCGGACCGGGCGGCAACATCGGCGTCTATGCCGGACTCATCCTCGCCGCCGAGACCGAGAGCGAGCTGGCCGCCGTCATGGCCCATGAGATCGCACACGTCACCCAGCGCCATCTGCTGCGCGCGCTGGAGGACCAGAGCAAGATGACCGTCCCGACCATGGCCCTGATGGTCGCCGCCGCCATCCTCGGCGCCCAGGTCTCGGGCGATGCCGGGGCCGCCGCGATGGTCGGCGTCCAGGCCGCCGCCCTGCAACGCCGGATCAACTTCACGCGCGAGAACGAGCACGAGGCCGACCGGCTCGGCATCACGACCCTGGCCAAGGCCGGGTTCGATCCCTATGCCATGGCCGGTTTCTTCGAGCGGCTGTCCAAATCCAGCCGCGTCTATGAGAACAACGCCCCCGAATTCCTGCGCACCCATCCGGTCAACGCCAACCGCATCGCCGAGGCGCTCGCCCGGGCCGACGACTTCGGCGCACGCCAGCGGCCCGACAGTCTGCGCTTCCAACTGGCGCGCGCGGCGCTGCGCGAACGCTCCTACAAACGCCCGGAACAGGCCGTCGCCCATTTCCGCGACACCCTGCGCGAAGGCCGGCATCGCAATGCCGTCGCCGAACACTATGGCTATGCACTGGCCCTGACGCGCGCGGGTCGGTTCGACGACGCCCGCGCCGCCCTAGCCACGGCGATGCAGTCGCATTCGAGCCTGCCCGAGTTCATCGTGCTGGACGCCCGGCTCGATCTCGAACAGGGTCAGGTCGAACGCGCCGTGCGTAACCTAGAACAGGCCGTCGATCTATCGCCGGGCCATTGGCCGCTGCGCGTGGCCTATGCCGAAGCGCTGATGAAGGCCAACCGGCCCGCGCCGGCCATCGATGAGCTGACCGCCGTTGCGCGACTGCGCCCCGGCAACCCCATGTTGTACGATAAGCTGGAACAGGCGGCCTTTCGCGCGGGCAATCAGGGGGCGACCCACCGCTTCCGCGCCGAGAAGCTCTATGCCGAGGGCGACCGCGAGCCGGCGATCCGTCAGCTCGAGATCGCACTGCGCCAGCGCGACCTCCCCTATCACGAGGCGGCGCGTATCCAGGCGCGGCTCGAAACCTGGAAAGAAGAAGAACGCGAAGCCAAACGCAAAGACAAGAGAGGAGAGAAACCATGATCGATGCCAAACGCCGGACACTCGTCAAAGGCTCGCTGGCCGCCGGAGCGGTCGTCGGCGCCGGACTGATCGCGCCGCGCGCCTTCGCCGATTGGAACGCAGCGGCCTTCCAGGCCAAGGACATCCCCACGGCCATGACCGGCCTGCTCGGCAGCGACGCCGCCGAGGTCAGCGACAGGATCAAGATCAAGTCCCCGGACATCGCTGAGAACGGCGCCGTGGTTCCGGTCACGGTCGAGACCGATCTGGAGGGCGTGACCTCCATCAGTATCATCGCGTCCAAGAACCAACTGCCGCTGATCGCCTCCTTCGAGTTCGTCGATCCGTCCGTAGTGCCCTTCGTCGCCACCCGCATCAAGATGGCCGAGACCGCCGACGTCATCGCCGTGGTCAAGGCGGGCGACAAGCTCTACAAGAACGCCAAGACCGTCAAGGTCACGGTCGGCGGCTGCTGATCGACCTCTCGCGCCTGTCTCTCAAGTATCCAAGACCGAATACCGAACACGAGGAGTCGAGACGATGTCCGATATCAAGATCCGCGCCAAGCTCGAAGGTGATGAGACCACGGTCAAGTGTCTGATGAGTCACCCGATGGAAAACGGCATGCGCAAGGACAGCAAGACCGAGCAAGTCATCCCGGCGCACTTCATCCAGGAGGTGGTGTGCAAGGTCAAGGGCACCGTGGTGATGAAGAGTGCCTGGAGCGGCGGCGTCTCCAAGAACCCCTATCTGTCGTTCAAGTTCAGGGGCGGCGCCGTCGGCGACGAGATCGAGATCGCCTGGACCGACAACAAGGGCGAGAGCCAGAGCCAGACCGCTCAGATCTCCTGATGGCGGATCGAACCGCAAAGGCGCATTCGCATTCTTTGCGGTTCGAACGTCAGAACTCGAACCCGGCCGGTTCGGGTGCATTGCGCAAGGGCGCCACCTCGACCTCGAACAGCGACTCACGCCGATAGTCATAGCGCCCGACACGGGTCACGCGCACGCACTCCATCGCCGGCGCCGTGCCCAGGATGCAGAACAGACGCCCGCCGATGGTCAGTTGATCGCGCAGCATCGGCAGTGCGTCCTCGGTCGGCATCGAACCCTTGACGGCGATCGCGTCGAACGGCCCACCGCTCACGGGTCCGGCCAAACCATCCCCCTCGCGCACCTCGACCCAATCGAACTTGAGCGCTTCGAGCCGCTCGGCCGCCTCGGCCGCCTGCGCCGGGTCGATCTCCAGACTGATCACGCGCGCACCGAGCCGGCTCAGACAGGCGGCGACGTAACCCGAGCCGGTGCCGATCTCCAGCGCCCGGTCGCCCGGCTGGACGGCGAGCGCCTGCAACAGATGACCGACCACCTTGGGCGCGAGCATGAGGGTGCCGTTGGAATTCGGAATCTCGATGTCGGCATAGGCCAGCGCCCGATAGGCGTCCGGCACGAAGCGCTCGCGCTCGACCGCGCCCATCACCTCCAGCACCCGGTCGTCGAGCACGCCCCAGGGCCGGATCTGCTGCCGGATCATGTTGAAGCGGGCCAACTCACTGCTGTTGTCCATGGAATGGATGTCCCCCGTCTGAGTTCATGTTTTTGGAAAAGCGACCGCGTCCGGCGAGACGCAGGGCGAATGATTATATAATAGGAGGCCAAGCAGCCGACCGAGTCGACGCTCGGCTCGGCCCATCCTTGTCAGCGGAGAGTTCCTTCATGCCCAGCGCCCCGAGCAAGTCGCTCGAAACCTTCCCCAATCCCCAGCCCGAGCGCGATTATACGATCCGCATCCGGGTGCCCGAATTCACCTGCCTCTGCCCCAAGACCGGCCAGCCGGATTTCGCCGAGCTGACGCTCGAATACGTTCCCGAGCAGAAGTGCGTCGAGCTGAAGGCGCTCAAGACCTATATCTGGTCCTATCGCGACGAGGGCGCTTTCCACGAGGCCGTCACCAACCGCATCCTCGATGATCTGGTCGAGGCGACCGCGCCGCGCTTCATGCGTCTGACCGCCGAGTTCAACGTGCGCGGCGGTATCTATACCACAGTCGTTGCCGAACACCGCGCGGACGGCTGGCAGCCGCCGGTGCCGGTCACACTGCCGTGAGCGGCCTGAACCGCCGCCACGTCACCGCCGGCCGGGTCGACTGACCCCGTGGCCAAGCGACGACTCTCTGAGCGCCAGATCGCGCGCATCCAGGCCATCCAGGAGCGCCGGCGCGAACGGCTCGCCGCGCGGCCCGAACGGGCGCTGGCCGAACTCGACGAGGAACTGGAGCCGGAGGAAGGCCGGGTCGTCGTCCGGCATGGCGCCAATCTGGCGGTCGAGGACGCGCACGGCCATCTGATCCACTGTCTGGCGCGCCGGAACATCGGTCATGTAGTGTGCGGGGATCGCGTCGTCTGGCAGCGTCTGCCCGATGGTCAGGGTGTGGTGACGGCCATCCTGCCGCGTATCAGCACCCTGAGCCGACCCGACTACAGCGGACGCGACAAGCCGCTCGCGGCCAATCTGACGCGGTTGGCCATCCTCATCGCCCCGGAGCCGGAGCCGAGCGGCTATCTGATCGATCAGTATCTGGTCGCAGCCGAGCTCATCGGCGTCGAGGCGATCCTGGTCGGCAACAAGATGGATCTGTTGTCGGGATCAGAGGAACGTGCGGCCTTCCAGGCGCGTTTCGCCCACTATGGCGCCATCGGCTACCGGACCTTCTGGATCAGTCTGCTCGAACCCGAGTCGATCGGCGGACTCGTCTCCGAGCTGGCCGGACAGACCAGTGTGCTGGTCGGCCAGTCGGGCGTGGGCAAGTCGTCGCTGGTCAAGCGGTTGCTGCCCGATCAGGAGATCCAGATCGGGCGTCTGTCACAGGCGACCGGACTTGGGCGTCACACCACCTCGGCGGCGACCTGCTATCGTCTGAGCGGCGATGGGTTTTTGATCGACTCGCCGGGCGTGCGCAGTTTCCGGCTCGGGGACATCGACCGCGCCGACCTCCAGCAGGGATTTCGCGAGTTCCGGCCGCATCTGGGGCGCTGCCGCTTCGGCGATTGTCGGCACGATCAGGAGCCGGATTGCGCGATTCGTCAGGCGGTCGAGGATGGGTTGATCGCCCCCGAGCGACTGGCCAATTTCCATCATCTGCTCGGCGACTGACTGGGTGAGTCCTGATGCGCTACTGGTTGATGAAATCCGAACCCGAAACCTTCAGCCTCGATGATCTCGCCGCGCGTCCGGGCCGGACCGAGCCTTGGGATGGCGTGCGCAACTATCAGGCGCGCAACATGATGCGCGACGAGATGCGGCCTGGGGATCAGGTCTTCTTCTATCACTCCAACTGCGCGGTTCCGGGGATCGTCGGGATTGCCGAGATCGCGGGCGAGCCGCGTCCAGACCCCACGGCCTTCGATCCCGAGTCGAGCCATCACGATCCCAAAAGCACGCTGGAGAATCCGCGCTGGCATCTGGTCGATGTGCGCTATGTCCGGCATCTGCGGCGCGTCATCCCGCTCGCAGAACTCAAGACCCATGCGGCTGGTGTCCTGAACGGACTGCCGCTGGTGCGCCAGGGCAACCGGCTCTCCATCATGCCGGTGACGCCTGAGCAGTGGGCCTTCATCCTTTCACTGGAATAGGCCGCTCAAAGCAGCCGCACGATACCGGACTCGGGCAATCCCAGCATTTGGACGCCGACCCTGAGCGCCTGCTCGGCGAAGCGGTCGAGATCGCCCCAGCCGTCATCGGTGTCGAGCGTCTCGGTCATGGCCTCGCTCACGACCCGCAGCCGATAGGCGCCGGCGGCGCGTTCGACCGGCGGTGTCGGCTCGGAGCAGACATAGAGCACGGGTTCGGCCTGCCCCTGGGCCACGAAGGCGAGGATATAGCGATAGCTCCGGCCATCGCCGCTCTCGATCTCGCCGAGCAGCGAGGCGGCATAGCGTCCGGCTTGATAGCGACGTTTGGGGATCGCGGTCTTGATGATCGGGCGTTCTTGCATATCGGCAACCCTCGTTGGCAAGCTCGATTTTCCTCCATAAAAAAAGCGCGACGGGTTGCGTCGCGCTCTAAGAATTACCACCAAAGGAGGATGGAGGAGTGCACTGGAGCCAAGAGCTTCAGTACATCAACAGTTTCTTATGTACTGAGGTGCTTGTCAACCACTCAAATCGCATTTAATCACCCCAGCGTTTGACGAGCGTGTGCGCCACACCGAGATGGTCCAGGACACGGGCGACCATGAAGTCCACGATATCCTCGACCCGGCTCGGGTTGCCGTAGAAGCCGGGATTGGCCGGCATGATGGTAGCCCCGGCCTGGGCCAGACGCAGCATGTTCTCCAGATGGATGGTCGAGAACGGCGTCTCACGCACGACCAGGATCAGCGGGCGACGCTCCTTGAGCGAGACGTCCGCCGCGCGCTCGATCAGACAGCTCGACAACCCGGCGGCCAGCCGTCCCAGCGTCCCCGTGGTACAGGGACAGACCACCATCGCCTCGGCCGGATGACTGCCGCTGGCCACGGGCGCCGTCCATTCCTGACGTCCGAACACCCGCAACTGACCCGGCGCGGCCTGGAAACGCTCGCTCAGAAAGGACTCGGCTTCACCGGAGCGTGCCGGCAGATCCAGGCCGGTCTCCATCTTGATGACGACCTGAGCCGCCTGCGAGATCAGCAGATAGACCCGAACCTCGGCGCGGATCAGGCATTCGAGCAACCGCAGACCATAGTGCGCCCCAGAGGCGCCGGTGAAGGCGAGCGTGATCGTGCGCGGCCAGTCCCGCGCTCGATCTGCCGCAGACTCGGACTCAAGCGCCATACTTGACACGCAGCGCATCCAGCAGCCGTTGATGGATGCCGCCGAATCCGCCATTGCTCATGACCAGGATCTGATCGCCCGGCCGGCTGTCGGCGACCACCTGGGTCACGATCGGCCCGATGGCGTCATGCACCGCCGCCCGCTCGCCCAGACCGGCGAGCACCGCCGCCGCGTCCCAGCCGAGATCGCTCGGCGCATGGACATAGACCCGATCCGCCGCCGTCAGCGAGCCGGCCAGCTCGGCATTGTGCGTCCCCAGACGCATGGTGTTGGAACGCGGCTCCAGCACGGCGAGAATCCGCTGTTCGGCGCCGACCCGACGCCGCAATCCATCGAGCGTGGCAGCGATCGCGGTCGGGTGATGGGCGAAGTCGTCGAAGACCCGGATACCCGCGACCTCGCCGCGCAACTCCAGCCGCCGCTTCACACCCCGGAAGCGCCCGAGCGCCTCGACCGCCACGCCGACCGGCACCCCGGCATGACGCGCGGCGGCCAGGACCGCGAGTGCGTTCTCGACATTGTGCAATCCACTCTGACCCCAATCGACGACGCCGGCCTCGACACCATGCAGCCGGACCCGGAACCGCGAGCCGTCCGGCTCGATCAGCTCGGCGCGCCAATCGCCCGCGCTGCCGAAGGTCTCGCGCGGCGTCCAGCAGCCCAGACCGATGACGGTCTCCACCGCCGGCACGCTCGCCGGATGCACGATCAGCCCGCTGCCCGGAACCGTGCGGATCAGGTGATGGAATTGGCGCTGGATCTGCCCCAGATCCTCGAAGATGTCGGCATGATCGAACTCCAGATTGTTGAGGATGAGGGTACGCGGGCCGTAATGGACGAACTTCGAGCGCTTGTCGAAGAAAGCCGTGTCGTACTCATCGGCCTCGACGACGAAGAAGGGCACCGACCCCAGACGTGCCGAGACACCGAAGTCGAGCGGCACGCCGCCGATCAGGAACCCCGGATCCAGACCCGCGTCCTCCAGCACCCAGGCCAGCATACTGGCCGTGGTCGTCTTGCCGTGCGTGCCGGACACGGCCAGCACCCAGCGCTCGCGCAGCAGGTTCTCGCGCAGCCACTGGGGGCCGGAGCAATAATGCAGGTCGCGATCGAGCATGGCCTCGACCGCCGGAATACCGCGCTTCATGGCGTTGCCGACCACCACCACATCGGGCGGCGGGTCCAGATGCGCGGCATCATAGCCTTCCATGAGCTCGATCCCGGCCGCCTCGAGCTGGGTGCTCATGGGCGGATAGACATTGGCGTCCGACCCCGTGACCCGATGGCCCAGCGCACGCGCCAGCAGCGCGATCCCGCCCATGAAGGTGCCGCAGATTCCAAGGATGTGTAGATGCATGAGCGCGTTCTTCCGCGAAGACCGATGGGGTGTGGCGGCGCCTGCCGAGCGTCGAGCGGCGAATCCGTCAGAGATTGCCGAACAAGCTGGTCACCAGGGTGACGGCGACGATCTGGAAGGCCACGGCGATCGCCGATCCCTGCCCCAGGGTGATGGAAAAGGTGTGTCTCAGGATATGGCCCGTGACCAGGATGCCCCAGATCACCAGACCCAGCAGCAGAAAGGCCCCGAGCGCGGCCAGATCGTTCTCCTGGCTGCCGGTCGGATTGAGACTGAGCGGCGGGATCGCCACCAGTCCGAGCAGCGCCCCGCTCCCGAGCAGGGCCGTGGCCGATTGCAGGAAGCGGGCGCGGAGCTTGAGTTGCATCAGGGCCACATAGAGCGCCGTCATCATCAACAGCACCTCGGCCACGCCCTGGAGCAGGCTCGTCAGCCAGGACAGTCCGGCCGTGATCCCGACCAGGATGCCGACCGCCAGATCGGCGGCCAGGACCAAGCCCAGCAGCATCTCGGAGGCCGGCAGATCCTGCGGCGGGCGGCGCAGCAGACAGAGTTCGACGAAGAATTTGATCAGTGCCTGCACGTCATGATTTCCCAGATCGATCGACAGTGGTTCCAATGATAACCACAGCGGACGCAAATACGGAGCACTATCGACACTGGAGGCGCACCGCAGGCACCGTGCGCGGTGCGCCCGAGCGCACGCCGGACCCATTGTAACCGCGTCGCGGGCCGTTATATATTTCACAGGCTCTCGTGGTACCCGTAGCCTGATCCCGGCTCCCACCCAAACACCACCTCCCCCATATTCCACCCTTTATTGAATCGGCGCTCGCCGATGACTGATGAGGCTCGAAGTGAATCCGCGCTTGAAGGCCATTGCCTGTTGCATCGCGATGTCGTCCCTGTTGCTCTCGGCCTGTGCGAGCAACCCCAGGAGCACCGCAGAATCGATGCCGTCGAGCGGTCCCGCACCGATCGACACCACCTATCTGCCGCGCCTGATACTGCCGGGTGCGACCACCGCGGAGGTCAGATCCCTGGCCCTGGGGGCGGCCCGCAGTCGCGGCTGGACGGTCAGACACGCCGATCTGACCGACGAGCGCCTGGTCGTCGAGCGCCCGGCGGATTCCGTGCCCGGTGTGGCGGCCGCGCCCGGCTCCACGCTCGAGGTCACGACCCTGCTCAAGAACTATGGCGGCGGCATCGAGGTCGCCACCCTGGCCGAGGTGGTCACGCCGGCCTATGCCGGACGCCCGGCCGAGCGCATCGACTACACCGATCAGTTCCGCGACCCGCTCATGCAGTCGCTCGACTCACTGCGCGAGCGCTGGATTCGCGATCGTGAGCGTCTGGCGCGTGCCACGCCGCCGGTCGGGGGTTGGCGGGATGCCTGGGAGGATTCCAACACCCCGCCCACCAGTCAGCCCGTGCAGGCCGCAGACGACAGCCCCCGAGCGGCTCAGGCCGTGCCGCCTGCTCCGGCCGCACCCACCTACACTCCGCCTCCATCCGCGCCGCCACGAACGGACCCGAGCGTCGGACCTCGTGCCGTGTCGACGCCGAGCCAAAGCGACTCGGGTATTCCGCGTCCGACCTATACGCGCCGTCCCACCACGCCCGAACCCCGTTACAGCGCGCCCGGCGCGGCCCCTGTGGTCGATGCCGGCTTGAATCCGAACCGACAGCCTCCACGCGAACCCGCGCCCGTCTACGACACTTCGGTCGTCGCGCAGGACAACATGATGTCGCTGCCGCGCCCGGATCCGGTGATCCCAACGGCAGGCGGAGTCGGCGCCCGCGTACTCTGGTCGGCCAATGCCGAGCAGTATGCCCGCCAGCGTGGTTGTCAGGTCTCGGGCAGCGGCTCGCAGTTGATCGAGTCGCGTCAGGACGGCGAGGTCTACAAGGTGCCCTGCCAGGGCAGCGACAGCTTTCTGATCCGCTGTCAGGACGGCCTCTGTCAGGGCCTGCTGTGACCTTGCAGGTGACTGCGGCTCAGGATGGGCAGCGCGAACGCGATGCCCATCTCCCCCGGCTAAATCAGGCCGATCATCCCCAGACC
This sequence comes from Allochromatium tepidum, assembly GCF_018409545.1. GTDB lineage: Bacteria > Pseudomonadota > Gammaproteobacteria > Chromatiales > Chromatiaceae > Thermochromatium > Thermochromatium tepidum_A. The sequence goes on from NZ_AP024563.1 coordinate 2,193,353, forward strand.
GACCGCGAGCGCCAGCAGACAGGCGGTGAGGATCAGCCACAGGCCCCGGCGCAGATCCCCGGCGCCGAGATCGGCCGGCCAGTCGGGATCGCCCATATAGATCTCGGTGACGAGACGCCCCCGGCGCCAGACCGGCCCGATCAGACGCACCCGCAGTGCCCCGGCGCAGGCGGCCTCGCTCCAGCCGGAGTTGGGGCTGGGCAGCAGGGCGTGGTAGCGCCAGGCGGCGCTGAAGGCCAGTCGGGGATGCTCGCGTAACAGTACGGCAGCGAGCGCCAGTAGCGGCACCGAGAGCCGCGCCGGGAGCCAGTGGATCAGATCGTCGCTCCGCGCCCCGGCCCAGCCGAAGCGCGCGTAGCGCTCGTTCTTGTAACCGACCATGGAGTCGAGCGTCGAGATCGCCTTGACCGGGATCAGTCCGGGCAGACCGAACAGACAGAACGCCCACAGCGGCGTGAGCACGCCATCGGTCAGGTTCTCCGAGAGACTTTCGAGCGTGGCGCGCACCACACCATCGCGCTGGAGCGGTTCGGTATCGCGTCCGACCAGCAGCGACAGTCGCCGGCGCACGGCCGGCAGATCGTCGAGATCGCGCAGGATGCGCCAGCCCTGCTCCAGCAGCTCGCGGGTGCAGAGCAGACTGTAGGCGATGAACAGATCCCAGCCGAAGGCCGGCCAGGGATGGATGGCGTCGAGTCCGAGACGAACGCCGAACCAGACCCCGAGCGCCGTTCCGACCACCAGCCCCCAGTGGATCACGCCGCCGAGTCGTCCATTGAGGCCCAGCGCAAAGAGCGCGCGCTCGCAGACGAGTATCCAGTGGCCGATGAGCCGGATCGGATGCAGCCGGTAGACGGGATCGCCGATAAGGGCGTCGAGCAGACAGGCGCCGAGGATCAGGATCAAGTGTTCGGTCATTGATGCGAGTTCCATTTGTGCTCGAAGCCCAGGACCACGGCCAGTGCCGCCAGCCGTCCGGGCGTGAGATCCGCGCGCGGCTGGAGGACTTCGCGGAAATAGGCGAAGTCGTCGGGCTTGACGGCCACGGCACCGGCCAGCAGTGCGGCTTGATTGAGGATCGACTCGCGCGCGACCTCGGCATGCAGCACGCCGACGTCGACCAGATCCAGGATCTCGGCCAGACCATAGGCCGCCGCCGCGCTCAGTGGATCATGGATGAGCGCCGGCAGGTTGTGCTCGAAGCAGTTGGCGTCCGGCGCGTCGAGTTCGGCGCGTGCCAGTTCGCGTAGGGTCGCCTCGTCGCAGCCGTGACGCCCGAGCGCGGCACAGAGGGTGCGGCGCAGTTCGGCACAGACACCGTTCTGCAACAGCAGACAGCGGGTCACGGCCTCGTGGGTCGCGCGTCCGACCAGCTCGCCCAGGGTGTTGTGACTGCCGGCCCAGTGACGCTCCCACTCGCCTTCGTCGGCACGCACCAGCGGGGCGGCGATGGCCAGCTGATCCGTGCCCGTACCCGTGGCCAGTCGCGCCGATTGCAGACTCGGCATACGCAGATCCAGCACGGCCGCACTCTTGCCCTCGGTGGCCAGGGTCGCGGCGCGCACCAGACAGGCCGGGGTGCAGGGCTGGTTGATGAAGAGCAGGGTAACGATGGTTCCGGCGCCGGCCTCGGGTGGCGCGGGCAAAGCGCAGGCGGCTCGCTCAAGGTTCGATTGGACGAGCGTGTTTGCAGTCCCGCCCTCGCCTCGCTCGACCGGCCGGCTACCGTCGCGCTGCTCGTGCCAACCGGCCGGATCACCGGCGCGGGTCGCGTTGCCGAGCACCCCGGCCGTGGCCACGACCGAAACCGCCAGATCCGCGTGCTCGGCCCGCGCCAGCACCGCGCACTGCATGTTGGCGGCCGTGGCCATGAGCGCGGTCGACTCGGGCGGCAACCGACCCGCCGCGCAGGCGGCGCGATGATAGTCCTCCAGACCCTGCCCGGCGTTCGATGCCTCGCGCACCACATGCGCCACGCCCTCGCAACTCTGATGGTTGGCGACATGGGTCAGATCCTCGCGCAGTCCGCCGTTGAGCCGGCAGGTGCTGAGCACGCGATGCCGGCGCTTGAAGACGGCCGACAGATAGCGTCCCTGGCGCGTCAGGCGATAGCGTTCGTTGTCCTCGATCCACATGGGGCGCCGGATCAACCTTCCTCACGTGCCGGACGGAAGCGGCGCGGAAAGGCCGCATCATAGAGCTTGGATGGCTTGTAGTCGTTCTGGGCGCGTGCTCCGAGCGCCGGACTGACCAGGATCAGCGCCTGACGATCGACCTGAGCCTCGCGACAGCGCACGGCGATGTCACTGAGCGTACCGCGCAGCACCAGTTCTTCGTTCGGCCAGGTCGCCTTGTGCACCACCACCACAGGCGCCTCGGACGTCCAGCCGGCGGCGATCAGATTCTCGACCACCGCCTCGATGCGCTCGATCGAGAGGAAGATGCAGAGCGTGCAGCCGTGCGCGGCGAGCGAGACCAGCGACTCGCGCTCGGGCATCCGGGTGCGTTCGGACAGACGGGTGAAGATCACGGTCTGGGTGATCTCGGGCAGGGTCAGACACTCGCCGGCGGCGGCGGCCGAGGCCATGGCCGAGGACACGCCGGGCACGATCCCGACCGCAATCCCGGCCGCATCCAGCGGCCGCGCCAGCTCGGCGAGCACGCCATAGAGCGTCGGATCGCCGGTCTGGAGTCGCACCACGGTCGCGTGACGCTGGGCGCGATCGAGCAGCCAGGCCGTCACCTGGGCATGATCCATCGACTTGGAATCGGCGACCTCACAGTCGGGTGAGGCCCATTGCAGCACGGTCTCGGCCACCAGCGAGCCGGTATAGAGGATGGCCCCGGCCTCGGCCAGCAGCCGACTGCCGCGCACGGTGATGAGATCCGGCGCGCCCGGTCCGGCCCCGACGAACCAGACCTTGCCCGGCCGACGGGACGATGAAGTCTCTTGCATGGCGCGATGATCCCCGCGTATGGTGGCACTGCGAAAACCCAGTATTCTTCTAACCCAAACCAACCCTTGTCAAACCTCTTCGTGCGTTTCCGTCCACGGCGGCGACTTTCTCCACCTCCGGTCTCCCGCTTCGACCCAGACGTCCTGGTGATCGGCGGCGGTGCGGCGGCCCTGTGCGCGGCCATCACGGCACGGCGTGCCGGTTGCTCGGTACTCCTGGCCGAGCAGGCGCCCGAACCGTTGCGCGGCGGCAATACGCGCCATTCGCGTAACCTGCGTCTCAGCCATGACGCGCCCACGCCCTTCACCCACGGCGTCTATCCGGCCACGGAGTTCTGGGAGGAACTCGCGCGCGCGACCGAGGGCACGGCCGATCCGATCCTGGGACGTCTGTTCGTCGAGCGCTCGGCCGGAATCACGGACTGGCTGATCGAGGCCGGCGTCCCCTTGCAGCCGATCGCCGGCGGCCGGCTGCCCGAATCGCGCCGCACGGCCTTTCTGCTCGGCGGCGGCAAGACGCTGCTCAACCGGCTCTACGCGCTCGCCGAGCGGCTGGGCGTGGAGATCCGCTACGGCTGCGAGATCCGCGATCCAGTGATCGAGGATGGACGCCTGGCCACCTCGACCGCCCGTTTGGATGGCGCGTCTTACCCGTCGACGCCGCGCGCGGTCATCGCCTGCTGCGGCGGCGCCCAGGCCAACCGCGCCTGGCTGCGCCGACACTGGGGCGCGGCGGCTGACGGCTTCATCAATCGCGGCACACCCTTCGCCGACGGTGAATTGCTCGAATCCCTGTTGCGTCAGGGCGTCCGGCCGGTCGGCGATCCCAGGGCCGCCTATCTGGTCGCGGTCGACGCGCGCTCGCCGGCCGACGATGGCGGCATCGCCACCCGCGTGCGCTGTATGCCCGAGGGCATCGTGGTCGACGCGCATGGACGACGCCGGCACGACGAAGGCGGCGACACGGCCTCGACCCGCTATGCGCTCTGGGGGCAGCGTCTGGCCGACTGGCCGGACCAGATCGGCTATCTGATCCTGGATGCACGCGGACTGCGTGCTGCTCCGCCTGCGCTCTATCCGCCGATCCTGGCCGACAGCCTGGATGGACTCGCATCCAAGCTGACAATCGCTCCCGCCAATCTCCGCGCCACGGTCGCCGACTACAATGCCGCCGTTCGGGCACCGACCAGCGAGCGCGACGACCGGCACACGGTCGATCTCGATCCGCCCAAGACCCGTCACGCCCATCCGCTGATCGAGCCGCCCTTCGGCGCCTATCCGATGCGTCCGGGGATCACCTTCACCTATCAGGGACTCGCCGTGGACGAACAGGCGCGCGTGCGACTGGCCGCGGGCGGCGTAGTGGAGAACCTGTTCGCCGCCGGCATGATCATGGCCCCCAACCTCATGGCGCGCGGCTATGTCTCGGGACTGGCACTGAGCATCGGGCTGGTGTTCGGCCGTCTGGCCGGCGAGGAGGCGGCACGTCATGTCCGCGCCTGAGATCCGCACCGAGGCCCGACGTGTGCTCGGGATCTGCGACGCCTGCGGCTATTGCAACGGCTTCTGCGACCTGTTCGAGGCCGCACGCCGCCGCCCGGCCCTGACCGAGGCCGATCTGGCCCATCTGGCCAACCTCTGCCATGCCTGCCGCAACTGTTTCCATGCCTGCCAATACGCCCCGCCCCATGTCTTCGCGGTCAATGTCCCGCTCGCACTGGCGCGGATGCGCCATCAGAGCTATCTGGATCATGTCTGGCCGAGATCCTTCTCACCGCTCCTGAACCATCCGGTGGCGACGGTCGTCTGGGTCACGCTCGGCGCGATCCTGCTGCTGTTCGGGCTGATGCCGGCCTTCGCCCCTAGCGCCGGTGCGCCGACGATCGACACGGACACAGGCGCCGGCGCCTTCTATCGCGTCCTGCCCTGGTCGGTGATGGTCTGGATGGGTGTCCTGCCGCTCGGCTGGTCGGCGCTGGCCATCGGCATCGGCTGGCGCCGTTACTGGACGCTGACCCACCCCGAGGGCACAGTGGCGAACGAGGCGGTCCAACCGGGACGCGCATTCCGGAGCGCGCTCGCCGACATCCTGGATCTGCGCAATCTGCGCGGCGGCGGTCCGGGCTGCAACGATCTCGACGCGCGTTTCTCGCACTGGCGTCGCCGGCTGCATCAGACGCTGCTCAGCGGTCTGGGACTGAGTTTCGCCGCCACCCTGGCGGCGACCTTGTATCACCATGGGCTGGGGCTGGAGGCCCCCTACCCCGTCACGAGCGCGCCTGTCCTGCTCGGCACGCTCGGCGGGATCGCCCTGCTGGTCGCCGTCCTGGGACTCGGCTGGATCGAATGGCGCGCCGATCCCGCACCGCTCGCCCCCGAAGCGCGCCGGCTCGACCGGGCCTTTCTCGGGCTGATATTCGCGGTCGCCGGCAGCGGACTGGCCCTGCTTGTCTGGCGCGCGACGCCGGCGATGACGCCCCTGCTCATCGTCCATCTCGGGACCGTGCTCGCCTTCTTCCTGCTCCTGCCTTACAGTAAGTTCGTTCATGCCGGTTATCGCGCCATCGCCCTGGTGCGCGAGTCGCCGGCTCGAGTCTCCATTCGCAGAGACAGCGCTCAAATGTCATCGCCCTCGCTTATCGCCTCCGTTTCGCGCCGAATCCGGCGTGCGTTCCAGACCATCGCCCAGGCGGCCGGCGTCATGGTCAAGCGGCGCCGTCAGGCCGAGCAGGCGCTGCGCGAGATCGAGCAGCGCTTTCGTACCCTGGTCGAGGTCAGCCGTTATTCCATCCAGGAGATCGATGTCGAGGGCCGAATCCAGTATGCCAACCCGGCGGCGTCGCGCTTACTGGGACTGGAGCCGGAGGCGCTGATCGGCTGCAACGTCAGCCTGCTGCTGCCCGAGGAGGATCGCGCGGCGCTCCTGAGCGACCTGCACCGCTTCGCCACCGAGCAGCCGGTGCCCAGCACCTATTACAACCGCAACCGGACGGCGGACGGGCGTCTCATCGATGTCGAGGTGGAGTGGAACTACAAGCGCGACGAATCCGGTCAGGTGATCGGCTTCGTCAGCATCGCCAGGGACATCACCGAATACAGGCGCGCGCGTCTCCTGCTGGATGGACGCAACCGCGTGCTGGAGATGCTGGCGCGCGGACGACCGCTGCGCGATATGCTCACGGCCATCGTCGCCTATATCGAGGAGATCGCCCCGCACGCCATCTGCTCGATCCATCTGCTCGATCCCGCGACCCAGACCCTGAGCACAGCGGCTACGCTCCGGCTGCCCGAGTTCTATACGCGCGCCGTCGAGGGCGTCCGGATCGGTCTGGGCGTCGGTTCCTGCGGCACGGCGGCCGTCACCGGCCGGCGGGTCGTGGTCGCCGACCTGCTGTCGCATCCCGACTGGTCGGCCTTCCGCGACCTGATGCTCCAGACACCCCTGCGTGCCTGCTGGTCGCAGCCGATCATCGGACAGGCCGGTCAGGTGCTCGGCACCTTCGCCATCTATGCCACGCGCGTCATGGAGCCCTCGCCGGCGGATCTGGACATGATCGAATCGGCCGCCGAGCTGGCCGCCATCGTCATCGAACGCGATCGCACCGAGAACGCGATCCGCCAGGCCGAGGACAAGGCGCGGCTGCTGCTCGAATCGACCACCGAGGGCATCTTCGGCCTGGATCTGGAGGGGCGTATCACCTTCATCAACCCGGCCGCCGCCGACATGCTCGGCTACGAGCCGGAGGCGCTGATCGGCCAGGCCACCCATCCCTTGATCCATCACTCACGCCGCGACGGCACGTCCCTGCCGTCCGAGTGCGGCTCGATCCTCGCCACGCTCGAACAGGGGCAGGACTGCCATACCGCCAACGCGGTGTTCCGGCGGCACGACGGGAGCTGCTTTCCGGCCGAATACTGGGCCACGCCCATGCGGCGCGACCATCAGGTCGAAGGGGTCGTCGTCACCTTCCACGACATCAGCGCCCGTCAGCGCGCCGAGGCCGAGATCCAGCATCTGGCCTTCCACGACAGCCTGACCGGACTGCCCAACCGGCTATTGTTCAAGGAGGAGCTGAGTCAGGCGCTGGCGGGTCTGCGCCTCGACGGCCGGCGATTCGCGCTGCACATGCTGGACCTGGATCACTTCAAGGACGTCAACGACAGTCTCGGACACCTCATCGGCGACGAGCTGCTGCGCGCCGTGGCCCAGCGGCTGACCGCACTCATCCGCGGCACGGACATCCTGGCACGCTTCGGCGGCGACGAATTCGCACTGCTTCAGGTCGACATCAGCGAGATCGGCGAGGCCGCCGAGCTGGCGCTCTCGATCATCGAGGCACTCGGCGAGGAGTTCCGGATCGGCGGCAACCGCATCGACATCAACACCAGCATCGGCATCCTGATCGCCGACCAGGAGTGTCACGACGTCGACGACCTCATCACGCGCGCCGATGTCGCGCTCTACAAGGCCAAGGAGGCCGGGCGCGGCACCCACGCCTTCTTCGCCGATTCCATGACCCAGCAGTTGCGCCACGAGATGGAGCTCACCCGCGAGCTGACCCAGGCGATCCAGAACGACGAGCTGTTCCTGGACTACCAGCCCCAGTTCGATCTGGAATCGGGCCGGCTGGTCGGCATGGAGGCCCTGGTGCGCTGGCGCCATCCGCGCGAGGGCGTGCGCCAGCCGGGGACCTTCCTGCCGGTGGCCGAGAAGCGCGGGCTGATCCGGCCGCTCTCGGACTGGGTGTTGAACGCCGTGTGCCGCCGGATTCGCGACTGGAGCGACCGGGGTCTGGACTTCGGACGCATCGCGGTCAACCTCTGCGCCCAGCAGGTCGGTGATCCGAACTTCGGCGACAACATCCTCACCGTCCTGGAGCGCACCGGCGCGCGGACCGAACATCTGGAACTGGAGTTCACCGAGACGGTGCTGATCGCCGCCGACGCCCGGACCCAGGCCGACATCGTGCGTCTCTCCGAGCTGGGCATCCACTTCGCGATCGACGACTTCGGGACCGGGTTCTCGTCGATGCAGTATCTGCGCAAGTTTCGCACCGACAAGATCAAGATCGACCGCGAGTTCATCCAGGACGTCACCCATGACGCCGGTGACGCCGAGATCGTCAAGGCGACCATTGCGCTCGGCACGGCGCTGGGACTCATGACCGTCGCCGAGGGTGTCGAGACCGAGGAACAGGCCGAGTTCCTGCGTCGTCATGGCTGCCGGCAGGTCCAGGGCTATCTCTACGGGCGTCCGCAGCCGCCCGAGGACATCGAGCGTCTGATAGGTTTCGGGTTGGAAAGCGGTTAAGATAGGCCCCCGGTCGGATGCTCGATCCGGCTCGCGATCGAACCCATTCGTCAACCCAGCCCTGCATTGCAAGGAGACGATCTTGACCGCCAATCGCTACACATTCACGCAACGCATGCTGCACTGGCTGATCGCCGCGCTGGTGTTCGGCATGCTCCTCGGTGGACTGACCTTCTGGGCGCTCGGATACGAGGGTCTGGCGGATCGGGTCGGCCCGCAGGTCACGGCCAATCTCTTCATGTACCACAAGAGCATCGGGATCCTGGTGCTGCTGCTGACCGTTCTGCGGATCTGGCTGCGCCGTCGCGACCCGGCCCCGCCCTATGATCCGCCGCTCGGTCTCGTCGAGCGTCTGGTCGGGGGTGCCACGGTGCTGGTGCTCTATCTGCTCTCGATCGGCCTGCCGATCGGTGGGGCATTGGCGACGTCAGCCTCGGGCTATCCGGTCCAGTTCTTCGGCTTTACGCTACCGGGACTGCTGCCCGAGAACGAGGCCCTGGGCAAGACCCTGTTCTTCTATCACGGACTCGGCGGATTGGCGCTCGGTCTGGTGGTGCTGCTGCACATGGCCGCCGGGATCAAGCACTGGCGTCTCAAGGACGGCGTCATGACGCGGATGAGTCTGCCCTGAGCCGAGTCGAGCCGACACGCCGCCATGTCCGACCTGTTGCAACCGATGCCGGCCAACCTGCTGATCCTCGGCGGAACCACCGAAGCCTATGATCTGGCCGATCGTCTGGCTGAGCACGACGGTTGGCACGTCATCAACTCGCTCGCCGGGCGCACGGCCAATCCACGGCTGCCGGCGGGCGAGACGCGCATCGGCGGCTTCGGCGGGATCGAAGGGCTGGCGCGTTATCTGGGCGAGTGCGCGATTCGGGCCGTGATCGATGTCACCCATCCGTTCGCGGCGCGCATGGGCTGGAATGCGGCCGAGGCTTGCCGTCTAGCGGGCGTACCACTGCTGAGACTGGAGCGCCCGGCCTGGCAGCCCGAGCCGGGCGACGTCTGGGTGCCGGTCGAGACCTGGGCGGATGCCGCCGAAGCTCTAAGTCAAATCGGGGCACGGCGCGTCCTGCTGGCGGTCGGACGTCAGGAGTTGGCCCATTTCAGCGGCGTCGAGAATATTTGGTTCCTGATCCGGCTCGTCACGCCGCCCGAGCCCAAACCGAACTTCCCTGCCGCCGAATGGCTCTACTCACGCGGCCCCTTCGCGCTCGACGACGAGCGCGCCCTGCTCGACACCTGGGCCATCGATACCATCGTCTGCAAGAACAGCGGCGGCGAGGCCACATCGGCCAAGCTGATCGCCGCGCGTGAGCGTGGGATTCGCGTCGTCATGCTCCAGCGTCCGGCGCGACCCGCTGAGGTGACGCGAGCCGCAACCGTCGATGAAGCTTTGAGCTGGATCGACGATTTGAATGCCGGATAATCTACCGTTGGCCGGATTCCAGCGCCCATTGTCGAAATGCCCGCAACGCGGCATTGCGTCCTTCCCGGCGACTGAGTTCCAGAAAACGCGGGATGGCCTCGGTCAGCGGCAAGTTCGGAAACTGAGCGCTACATTCGGTGGCAATGTAGCCGGTCTCTTGTAGGCGATACATGGACAGTCGGGCGCCGTCGAACCGCCATAGCTCAGGCACCCCCAGCGCGGCGTAGATCGGGCGATGATCACGTCGGTTCGTGATGTCGATCTCCAGCGCCAGATCCGGGGGCGGATCGACGGTCAAGTCGATGGTCCGCTTACCGCGTATGTGGGATTCGTGAGCGGTGTAGAAGCACAGATCCGGCTCGACGCCCTTGGCGGCGGACGTGCTGCGCAGCGTCGTCGATCCGATGTTGCGAAATTCGATCCCGAGCGTTTCGAGCAGCGCCTCGATGAAGGCGCCGATCATCTGTTTGTCGTCTTCATGCTCCAGTAGCGGCGTCATCAGTTCCAGCACTCCGTCGTCATAGGCAAGGCGAAGGCCGGGGCGTTCCCCGAGCTGGTCGAGCACGGCCTCGAAGGATGGCCAGTCCATGGAATGGAAGAGGACGGACTGGCCTGGAGGCAGGATCATCTGATCCATACGGAGTGTCATCGTGCGACCTCGTGGCGTTGTGTTCGTCCCCTGAGTGTAGCCATACCCTTGCCGTCAATCCAAGCCAAACGAGACGGACGATCCGTATCGGCGTCCTTCAGTCGCGGCCATACCAGCGCGGGGTATAAACCCACTCGTCGCCATCCGGACGCGCCAGACGCCGGGTCAGCGACGAGCCGACGATGACGACGGTACGCATGTCGACCTGCTCGGGCCGGATCTCGGTGAGGGTTGTCACGGTCAGGGATTCGTCGGGACGCCCGATGTCGCGACCGAGCACGACCGGCGTCTCGGGGGCGCGGATCTCGCGCAGGACGGCCAGCGCCTGGACGAACTGATCGGGACGCGCCTTGGAGCGTGGGTTGTAGAGCGCTATGACCAGGTCGGCCTGCGCCGCCTGTCGCAACCGGTGCTCGATGATCGACCAAGGCTTGAGGTTGTCGGACAGCGAGATGACGCAGAAATCGTGTCCGAGCGGTGCACCGGCGCGGGCCGCCGCTGCCTGCGCCGCCGAGATGCCGGGCAGGATCGCCAGTTCCACCGCGTGCCAGGCCGGATCCTCGGACTGTTCGAGCGCCTCGAACACCGCCGCCGCCATGGCGAAGACGCCCGGATCGCCGGACGAGATCACCACGACATGCCGACCCTGAGCCGCCAGTTCGAAGGCCAGTCGCGCGCGTTCCAGTTCCTGACGATTGTCGGAATCAAGCAACCGCTGATCCGGGCGGAAGGGTCCGGCCAGATCGACATAGGTGGTGTAACCCACGATGTCCTGAGCATGGTTCAATTCTTCGCGCACAGCCGGGGCCATGAGTTCGGCCGATCCCGGTCCCAGACCGATCACGGCCAGTCGGCCCGGCCTGGATGCCGGAGGTTCGGATGGTAGCGGCTGGGTCGACGGCAACACGGGTACGGATTCGCCGGCGCTCGATCCCGGCCAGCGTTCGCCCGGAATCAGGATCATCGAGAAATAGGGCACGCTCTCGGGATCGATCTCGGCGATCGCGCGTACCTGCTCGCCCTCCATGGTCGCGCGCTCGACATAGCGCGCCCGCTCCAGCAACCCGAGCCGCGCCAGCACCCGCCGGACCTTGTCGAAATTGCTGCCGAGCTTCATGATCGCCGCCGCCTCGACGCCGGCGAGCAATTCGATCAGCGTCTCCTCGGGCAGGGTCGCGGCGATCACCTGGAAACGCTGATCGCGATAGACCAGCGGCGTGCCCAGCACGGCCGCGCTCGCCAGCACCGAGCATACGCCCGGCACCACCTCGGTCTGATAGCGCTCGGCCAGCCGGTCGTGCAGATACATGAAGGAACCGTAGAACAGCGGATCGCCCTCGCTGACCACGGCCACGTCGCGCCCGGCCTCCAGATGCTCGGCCAGCCGCTCCGCCGAGGCATCGTAGAAGTCGCGCATCGCACCCTCGTAGTCGTAGGGCGGCTCGGGCTTCCGGCCCGTGACCGGATAGATCAGCGGCACCCGGATCTGCTCAGGAAGCAGATGCGGCAGCACCGTGGTCAACGCATTGCCGGGCTTGTCGCGCGCGGCATAGTAGGCGACCACGGGCGCGGCGCGCAGATAGCGCAGTGACTTGAGCGTGATGAGTTCAGGATCGCCTGGACCCACGCCCAGGCCATAGAGACGTCCCTTGCCCATGTCGATCAGGCGTGCTCGCGACCGAGCGCGTTGACCGCCGCCGCCGCCATCGCACTGCCGCCGCGCCGACCGCGTACCGTGACGAAGGGCACGCCGCGACTGTCGGCCGCGAGCGCGGCCTTGGACTCGACCGCGCCGACGAAGCCGACCGGGAAACCGAGGATGAGCGCCGGCTTGGGCGCGCCCTCGTCGAGCATCTCGAGCAGCCGGAACAGGGCCGTGGGTGCATTGCCGACCACCACGATCGCGCCGGCCAGATGCGGACGCCAGAGTTCGAGCGCCGCCGCCGTGCGGGTGTTGCCCAGTTCGCGCGTCAGCGCCGGGACGCTCGGGTCGTGCAGGGTGCAGACGATGGGATTGTCGGCGGGCATCCGGGCGCGCGTGATACCCTCGGACACCATGCGGCTGTCGCAGAGGATGGTCGCGCCCGACTCCAGCGCCGTGCGTCCAGCCGTGCCCGCGCCCGGCGAGAACTCCAGGTCGGCCGCGATCTCGGGCATGCCGCAGGAATGGATCACGCGCACCGCCAGCGCTTCCAGATCGGCTGGAATGCGACTCAGATCCGCCTCGGCGCGGATGATGGCGAACGACTGACGATAGATGTCATGGGCATCGCGGTTGTATTCGATCATGTCGGGGGTCTCACAGTCAGGCGGAACGGGCGTGGGTGCTCGGTAGCGAGGACGCGCGGCCCGGATCGGGGCGAAGGTCGGCGGGGATGGGCGTTCGATCTGAAAAGGGGCGGATTATAATCGCAAATCACGGCTCCGGCGTGATCTGTTTGAGCGTCGCGCTCGATACGGCGCTCTGAGACCGGCGACCTACTCAGGTGAAACAGACGCTTGCATGGAACCTGCTGATGATCGAGATCATTCCGCCCATCACTGACATCGAGACGATCGCGGAAGGACACGGCATTCAAGAGTTGAACCGCTTGCGTCAACGCTATGGTCCCGGAAATTGGAAAAAGAAGAAAGGTGTCGCCTTGGTGCGAACCGATGTCGATCTCCCGGCGCCGGCGGAAATTCACTGGTACGAGGCCCATGGCATCGGCAAGGTCAAACTGAAGGTGAAACGATGGCTATAAATTTCGTGGTTTGTATGCGCAAGGACAACCTGGGCGATCTCTCAGGGGACGACATCCAGGTCGGACACCTCTACGAAGTGGTCGAGGCACACGCCGGACACGGCATGATCCGCATCCTCGATGAATCGGGCGACGATTACCTCTATCCTGAAACCTGCTTCGAACCCGTCGCGCTGGCCGATGATGTCGCGCAACGGTTGAGCGAAGTGCTGCCTCATCAGGCACAAGGGATGGAGCGCCATCATGCCGAACTTCATCGCCCGTGAAATGAGCGGCATGACCAGCACGATATGCCCTTGGCTCACCATCGTCGGCATTGGCGAGGATGGACTCGCCGGGCTGAGCGAAACGGCGCGTCAGGCGATCGAAGAGGCACGTCTGCTCTTCGGCGGCGCACGGCATCTGGCGCTTGTCCCGGAGCGTCCCGGTCAGGAGCGCTATCCCTGGCCGAGTCCGTTCGAGCCGGCCTATGAGCAACTTCTGGCCCGGCGCGGTCAGCCGGTGTGCGTGCTCGCGAGCGGCGATCCGATGTTCTTCGGGATCGGTGCGACGCTGGCGCAACGCCTGCCGCCCGAGGAACTGCGCATCCTGCCCGCACCCTCGTCGATCTCGCTGGCGGCGGTGCGGCTGGGCTGGGCCTTGCAGGACGTCACCGTGATCCCGGCGCATGGACGCCCGCCGGCGCGCGTCAATCTGCATCTGGCACCCGGCGCGCGGCTGCTGGTGCTTTCCGCCGATGGCTCGACACCGGGCCAACTGGCCGCACAACTGAAGGCGCGTGGCTATGGCCCGAGCCGGATGACAGTGCTGGAACGGCTTGGCGGCGCGTTCGAGCGCCGGTTGGAAAGTACCGCGGCTGAGTGGGACGCCGGCGTCGAGGACTGTGCCGCGCTCAATCTGATCGCGGTCGAGTGCCGGGCCGATCCGGACGTCCTACCCCTGTCGCGCCGTGTCGGACTCCCGGATGCGGCCTATGAACACGACGGCCAACTGACCAAGCGCGATGTGCGCGCCGTGACCCTGGCGCGTCTGGCCCCCAGGCCGGGCGAACTGCTGTGGGACGTCGGCGCCGGCTGCGGCTCGATCGGGATCGAATGGATGCGCGCCGACGAACGTTGCCGCGCCATCGCCATCGAGTCGGACGCCGGACGCCGCACGCTCATCGAACGCAATCGCGACGCGCTCGGCGTGCCCGATCTGAGGCTGGTCACCGGACGCGCGCCCGAGGCACTGGAAGGCTTGGAAGCGCCCGACGCTATCTTCATCGGCGGCGGACTCACGGTCGCGGGTGTGGCCGAGCGTTGCTGGTCGGCGCTCAAACCCGGCGGACGGCTGGTGGCCAACGCGGTCACGATCCAGAGCGAAGCCTTCCTCGTCGATCTGCGTGCGCGCATCGGCGGCGAACTGACGCGGATCTCGGTCGCGCATGCTTCACCGCTCGGGCGCTTCGACGGCTGGCGCACCGCCATGCCGGTCACGCTCCTGACCGCCGTCAAGCCGCGCTGAACGCGGTCGCCATGATGAAACGCGCCTCATCGAGCCTGCAGGGACTGATCTATCGCCACTATCTCAAGAGCGCCCTGATCCCGATGCTGGCCATCGAACTGGTGCTCCTGACGCTCTATTTCGGCATCAATACTCTACATCTCCTCGCGCAACCAGGACATGCTGCTCCAGGAGGTCGAGAACAACCTGCTGACGATCACCACCATCGAGGCCGGGAGCATCGACAGTCAGCTCGGCGAGGTCGCGCGTTTCACCCAATTGCTGCAGCACGCGCAGGAGTTCATGATCGTCTGTCCCCGGATCGATCGCGACGGCATCGAACAAGCGGCCGAGAAACTGCGTCTGAGCATTGCCGGGCATGATTTCCCGATCGTCGACCGGGCGACGGCGAGTTTCGGGATGACGCTCGCGCGTCCCGGTGAATCCATGAGCGCGCTGATCGCGCGTGCCGACTCAGCGCTCTACGCGGCCAAGGAGGCCGGGCGCAATCGCGTCCATTCCGCCGACTGAACGTCCCTGCGCGGGAACGAACGACATCACTGCTGGGAGTCCATGGTTTGACCCAAGAACTGCGTATCGGAGTGAACGGCCTGAACTGCGCGTCCTGTGTGGCGCGGGTCGAGCGTGTCATCGTCAATCATCCTGGCGTCGAATCAGCCGAGGTCAATCTGGCCTCGGGGCTGGCCCTGGTGCGTTTCGAGCAGACCTCGGTGCCTGAGCTGCTGGAAGCGATGCGCGCGGCCGGCTATGCGCCCGTGACCGAGTCGATCACGCTCGGCATCGGCGGGCTGAAATGCGCCTCGTGCGTGGCGGGTGTCGAGCGTCGGCTACGGGCGTTGTCGGGCGTGCTGGAGGCCGATGTCAATCTGAGCACCGAGTCGGCCAAGGTCGTCTATCTGCCGGCTACGGTGAGCCGCGAGCGCCTCGCCCAGAGCATCCGCGCGGCGGGCTATGAGGCGCGTCTGCCCGACCAGCCGCAGGAGAGCGACGAGACCCGGCAGGCACGCGAACTCGGCCGGCTCAAGCGCGATCTGTTGTTCGCCGCCGCCCTGAGTCTGTCGCTGCTGCTCGTCAGCATGGGACCGATGCTCCTGCCCGGACTGCACGGACTCATGGAACGGCTGGCGCCCATGGTCTTCTGGCATTGGCTGGAATGGCTGCTGGCCACGCCGGTCGTGTTCTGGTCGGGTCGGCGTTTCTTCAGCCGGGGCGTGAAGGAACTCACGCAGTTCAGTCCGGGCATGGACAGTCTGGTGATGCTCGGCAGTGGCGCGGCCTATGGGTATTCGCTGCTGGCCCTGACGCTGCCGCAACTCTTCCCGGCCGGGAGCGCGCATCTCTATTTCGAGGCCGCCGCCGTCATCGTCTCCCTGATCCTGTTCGGCCGGTATCTGGAGGCGATCGCCAAGGGCCGCACCTCGCAGGCGATCCGGCGTCTGCTCCATCTCCAGCCGCCGACCGCGCGCGTGCTCGACGCCGAGGGCGAGACCGAGATCCCGGCCGAAGCCGTGGTGCCGGGCGATGTGCTGCTGGTGCGTCCGGGCGAGCGCATTCCGGTCGACGGTACCCTGATCGAGGGTGCGAGCCATGTCGATGAGTCCATGATCAGCGGTGAGCCGACGCCGGTGCGCAAGGAACCGGGGGATGCGGTCATCGGCGGCACGCTCAACCAGACCGGCACCTTCCGCTATCGCGCCACGCACGTCGGCGCCGACTCGGTGCCGGCGCGTATCGTCCGGCTCGTGCAGGAAGCGCAGTCCGGCAAGCCGCCGATCCAGCGGCTGGCCGATCGCATCGCAGCGGTGTTCGTGCCGATCGTCATGGGGATCGCGCTCCTGACCTTCGGCGTCTGGCTGTGGCTGGGACCGGAGCCGGCGCTCAATCATGCCTTCGTCGCCGCCGTCAGCGTGCTCCTGATCGCCTGTCCCTGTGCTATGGGGCTGGCGACCCCGACCGCGATCCTGGTCGCCAGCGGGCGCGGGGCCGGTCTGGGGCTGCTGTTTCGGCAGGGCGCGGCGCTGGAGACCCTGGCACGGGTCGATACTGTGGTGTTCGACAAGACCGGCACCCTGACCGAGGGGCGACCCATGCTGACCGAGCTGACGGCCTTCGGTCCGGATGAGAACGCGGCACTGGCACTGGCGGCCTCCGTCGAGCGACACAGCGAGCATCCGCTCGGTGCAGCCATCGTCGCCGCAGCGCGGGCGCGTGGTCTGACCCTGAGCGAAGCGGATGAGGTCGAGGCGCGACCCGGACTCGGCATCCGCGCGCGGGTCGCCGGCCGGATGGTCGTCGTGGGCGCGCGGCGCTGGATGGAGGAGATCGGGGTGGATCTGGAGCCGACATCGAAGGGTGAGGGTCCGGCCGACTCAACGGCCACACTCATCCATGTCGCCGTCGATGGCGAGCTGGTCGCGGTGCTGGGCGTCTCCGACCCCATCAAATCCGGCAGCCGTGAGGCCATCGGGCGACTGGCCGAACAGGGTCTGGACGTCGCCCTGCTGACCGGCGACGGACGCCCCACCGCCGAGTCGGTCGCGCGCGAACTCGGCATCGGGCGCGTGCTGGCCGAGGTCATGCCCGCCGACAAGTCCGCTGAGATCGTGCGTCTGCAAGCCGAAGGGCGGCGCGTGGCCTTCGTCGGCGACGGCATCAACGACGCTCCGGCACTCGCCCAGGCCGATGTCGGCATCGCCATCGGCACCGGGACCGATATCGCCATCGAATCCGGCAGCGTGGTTCTGATGCGCGGCGACCCGCGCGGCGTGGCCGATGCCGTGGCACTGGCACGACGCACCCTGCGCACCATCCGGCTCAACTTCGTCTGGGCCTATGGCTACAACGTCGCGCTCATTCCGCTCGCCGCCGGGGTGTTCTGGCCCTTCACCGGCCGGCTGCTCGATCCCATGCTCGCCGCCGGTGCCATGAGTCTGTCGAGCCTGTTCGTCGTCACCAACAGTCTGCGGTTGCGCACGGCCCTGTCAGGCTGAGAACAGCGCCGCCGCCGCCCGAGGCGCGGACGGAAAATAGAGGTGCAGATAGCTGGCCTGGAGCGATCCCAGACGATAGACGGGTTCGCCCGCCTGCCCGTCGCGCCGGCGTCGGCTGAAGGCGACCGGCGCGACCGGCGTCTCCATGGTCGAATGATGGAAGCTGTGACCGCGCAGCCGACCGAGCGGCGTGTCGAGCGACTGCATCCCGAGTCCGGCCAGACGCGCCTGCATCCGGCCGCGTCCCGGCAACAGCCCGGCCAGATCCGCGCCCTGCCCCGTCTTGTCGGTCAGATGCTCCAGCAGATAGAGCATCCCGCCGCACTCGGCATAGAGCGGACGACCGGCGTCGACATGGGCGCGCAGGGCGCGCTTCATACTCGTATTGGCGGCGAGCGCCTGGAGATGCAGCTCGGGATAGCCGCCGGGCAGATAGATGGCATCGGCGCCGACGTCCGGGTCGGCGAGCGGCGAGAAGAAGCTGAGTTCCGCCCCCAGCGCTTCGAGCAGACGCAGATTGTCGGCATAGAGGAAGGAGAAGGCCGCATCACGCGCGACCGCGATCCGGCGTCCGGCGAGCCAGGGTTGCAGCGGTTCGGACTCGGATTCGGATGCACACTCGGACAAGGACGGCGGCGCGAAGGCCACGGGTTCCGGTAGCTCGGCGAGCACCAGCCCGGCGAGCCGATCGGCCGCCGCATCGAGCCGGCGGTCCAGATCCGCGATCTCTGCCGCCTGGACCAACCCCAGATGCCGACTCGGCAACGCGGCCTCGGTCAGACGCGGGATGGCACCCAGATAACGCACCGACTCCGGCACCCCAGCCGCGATCATCTCGGCATGTCGGGCACTGCCGACCTGATTGGCCGCGATCCCGGCGAAACGCAGCGACGGCCGATAGCTCGCCAGCCCCAGCGCCAGCGCGCCGAAGGTCTGACCCATGCCGCGCGCATCGATCAGGGCCGCGACCGGCAGCCCGAAGGTCTCGGCCAGATCCGCACCCGAGGGCGAGCCGTCGAACAGCCCCATCGCCCCCTCGACCAGGATCAGATCCGCCTCGCCCGCCGCCTCGTAGAGCTTGTGCCGACACAGCGCCTCGCCGACCATCCACAGATCCAGCGGCCCGACCTCGGCACCGCCGGCGCGTGCCAGGATCATGGGATCGAGAAAATCCGGCCCGGTCTTGAACACCCGCACCCTCCGCCCGAGCCGGCGATGATGACGGGCGAGCGCCGCGACCACAGTGGTCTTGCCCTGACCGGACGAGCAGGCGGTGAGGAAGAGCGCAGGACAGTGGCGGATGACGGAGTCCGACATGGATTACAACTGTTACCTCATACCTTGCGCCGCACGCACCATCGCCAGACAACGATCAGGCGGATCGAGTCCGGCACCGGCACTCACACCGAGCCCCCGAAATCCGCTTTGCCCGCCTGCACCCGATCCAGCACCCCACGCACACTGGCCACCAACCGCTCGATCGGCTTCTTGTGCGCCCGGTACTTGAGCTTCAGCAACTCCATCTCGGCCCCCGCCTCCAGGATGAAGTCGTCACTGGTTTGGATGGCATCGACCAATCCCAGCTCGACCGCGCGCCGGCCGTGCCAATACTCGCCGGTCGCCACCCGCTCCAGATCCAGACTGGGCCGGTACTCGGAGACGAACGCCTTGAACAGCCGATGCGTCTCTTCCAACTGCTCGCGCAGCTTCTGGCGCCCCTCGTCCGTATTCTCGCCGAAGAGCGTCAGGGTGCGCTTGTACTCCCCGGCCGTATGCAGCTCGAAGTCCACACCATAGCGTTCGAGCAGGCGATGGAAGTTGGGCAGTTCGGCCAGCACCCCGATCGAGCCGATGACGGAAAAGGGCGCGGCGATGATGCGATCCGCGACACAGGCCATGAGATAACCGCCGCTGGCCGCCACCTTGTCGACGGCGATCGTGAGCGGAATCCCCTTGGCACGCAGTCGCGCCAGTTGCGAGGCCGCCAGTCCATGTTCGCTGACCATGCCGCCGGCATTGTCGAGCCGCACCAGCACCTGATCGCCTTCGCGCGCCTCCTGGAGCAGGGTCGTCACCAGCACCCGCAGCGCGCTGACCTCGCTGGCGCGAATGTCTCCATTGAACTCGATGATGAACAACCGCCGCTGCTCCTGATCGCCGGTCTTCTCGCGTTCCTTCTCGCGCTTGCGCTCCTGCTTGAGAAACGCCTTGTACTCTTTCTCCGGCAGCGAGATTTCTTTGAGCGCGTAACTGAGCGAGCGATAACGCGCCTTGAGATCCGTGATCTCCAGTTGCTCGCGCTGCAGGCCGCCGCCGGCGCGCACGCGCAACGCCAGCACGATCAGCACCGCGATCCCGGCCAGCAGGGTCAGGGTCTTGGCCAGGAAGAAGAGATAGTCGATCGATGACTCCAGAAACAATTCCAGCATGGGCAAAGAACCTTCCAAGGTGAAATGGGCCGCGACTCACACCGCGATCGGTGCGCGAATCGCCGGATGCGGATCGTACCCCTGGATCTCGATGTCCTCGAAGCCATAGTCGAACAGCGTCGCCGGTCGGCGCTTGAGCACCAGACGCGGCAGCGTACGCGGCTCGCGTCCGAGCTGGGCGTGGACGATCTCCGGGGTCAGATGATTGCGATACAGATGCAGATCGCCGAAGGTATGGATGAACTCACCCGGCTCCAGATCGCACTGCTGGGCGATCAGGTGCGTGAGCAGCGCATAGCTGGCGATGTTGAACGGCACACCGAGAAAGAGATCGGCACTGCGCTGATAGAGCTGGCAGGACAGCCGCCCATCGGCGACATGGAACTGGAACAGACAGTGACAGGGCGCGAGCGCCATGCGTCCGGCGCGCACATTGTCCTGGGGGCTGAGCGTCTCGTCGGGCAGATCGGCCGGATTCCAGGCCGAGACCACCAGCCGGCGCGAGTGCGGTCGGGTGCGGATGGTCGCGACCAGTTCGGCGAGCTGATCGATTGCGCGTCCGTCCGGCGCCGGCCAGGCACGCCACTGCGCCCCATAGATCGGGCCGAGCGCGTCATGCTCCGTCGCCCACTCGTCCCAGATGCGGATGCCGTGTGCACGCAGCCAGCCGTTATCGGTCGAGCCGGACAGGAACCACAGCAGCTCGCCCACCACGCTCTTGAAATGCACGCGCTTGGTGGTCAGCAGCGGAAAGCCCTCGGCCAGATCGAACCGCACCTGCCGCCCGAAGACCGCGCGCGTCCCCACACCTGTACGGTCGGCCTGATCCCGGCCGTTGGCGATGACGTCGCGCAGAAGATCCAGATAGACCTGCATCGCGGTCAGACCGTCGCCGGGCCGAGCAGCAGCGAGCGCCCGTCCATGACCTCGGGAATCGGAATGCCCATCAGATTGAGCACCGTCGGCGCGATGTCCTTGATCCCGCCGCCGATGGCCAGCCGCCAGGGCACCTCGTCGACGATCAGACAGGGCACCGGATAGAGACTGTGCTGGGTGTGCGGATCGCCCGTGACCGGATCGACCAGCTCGTCGCAGTTGCCGTGGTCGGCGGTGAGGATCACCGAATAGCCGCCCGCGACCGCCGCGTCCATCACCCGCCCGGCCTCGCGATCCAGTACCTCGACCGCCGCGATCACCGCCTCGCGCACCGCCGTGTGCCCGACCATGTCGCCATTGGCGAAGTTGACGACGATGAAGGGATAGACCTGCTGCCCGATGGCCGCGATCACGGCATCGGCCACCTCGGGCGCGCTCATCTCGGGCTTGAGGTCATAGGTCGCGACCTTGGGCGAGGGGATGAGCACCCGCTCCTCGCCCGGATAGGGTTCGTCACGCCCGCCATTGAAGAAGAAGGTGACATGGGCGTATTTCTCGGTCTCGGCGCAATGGAACTGCGGCAGACCGTCGTTGCTCAGCACCTGACCGAGCGTGATCTTAGGCATGTCGTGATCGAAGGCGATCGGCAGACCGTACCACTGGTCGTACTCCATCATGCAGGTCACTTTGACCCCAGTGACGCCACGCCGGTCGAAGTGCTCGAAATCCGGCTTGAACAGCGCCGAGACCAGTTGGCGCGGCCGATCCTTGCGGAAATTGAAGTGGATGACCTGATCGCCGCTCCGGATGGTCTCGCCGCCCTCGATCAGGGTCGGACGGATGAACTCGTCGTCCTCGCCTTCGGCATAGGCGGCTTCGATGGCCGCGCGCGCACTCTCTGCCCGACGCCCTTCCCCATCGACCAGCGCACGCCAGGCCAGCTCGGTGCGCTCCCAGCGGTTGTCGCGATCCATGGCGTAATACCGGCCCGAAACGCTGGCGATCCGGCCGCCGGCCACTTCGAGCGCATTCTCGACGCTCTTGAGATAATTCAGCGCCGAGCGCGGCGGGGTGTCGCGTCCATCGGTGAACATATGCACCATGGGGCGCGCGCCCTGATATTTGCACAGCTTGATCAGGGCGTTGAGATGATGGACATGGCTGTGCACGCCGCCGTCCGAGACCAGCCCCATCAGATGCAGCGGACGGTTCTGAGCCGCCGCCGCCTGCGCCGCCGCGACCAGGGCGCGGTTCTCGTAGAAACTGCGGTCGGAGATGGCCTGATCGATCAGCACCAGATCCTGACGCACCACACAGCCGGAACCGAGCGTCATGTGCCCGACCTCGGAATTGCCCATCTGACCGTCCGGCAGTCCGACCGACAGCCCGGATGCCTGGATGGCCGTGTGCGGATGGGTCGAGAAATAGCGATCCAGATTGGGCGTGCGCGCGATCGCCACGGCATTGTTGGCCTTGGACGGATTCAGACCGAAGCCGTCGAGGATGATCAGGACGACGGGACGGCGTGGGACGTTCTTCATCAGTGACTCCGCGAGAAACTCGACCCTTCCGGGCCGGGAGCGAGCGTGTTCGTCGACCGTCATGATCCGGCTGTCGGCCCACTCGCAAAATCGGCTATTCTAAACGGCCTCCGACCTCATCGCCCGACTTTAAATTCCTGCCTCCATGACCACACGGCCCCATCGCCCCCGCCCAGACGACACCCAGCCCGCACGCGACCCCTTCGTCGACTGGGTGCGCGAGGCCACGCCCTATATCCACGCCCATCGCAGCCGGATCTTCGTCATCGCCTTCGGCGGCGAGGCGGTGGCCGACGCGCGCTTCCCCGAGCTGGTGCACGACATCGCCCTGCTGCACGGACTCGGTATCCGGCTGGTGCTGGTGCATGGCGCGCGGCCCCAGATCGAGCAGCGTCTTCGCGATCAGGGAGCCGAACTGCGCTATGTCAACGGTCTGCGCGTCACCGACGACCGCGCACTCGCCTGCGTCAAGGAAGCGGCCGGCATGGTGCGGGTCGAGATCGAGGCCCTGCTGTCGCTGGGGCTGGCCAACTCACCCATGGCCGGGGTACGCATCCCGGTGGTCTCGGGCAACTTCATCACCGCCCGTCCGCTCGGGGTCATCGACGGGGTCGACTATGCCCATACCGGCGCGGTGCGCCGCGTCGATCATCGCACCCTGCGCCTGCTGCTCGATCAGGGCATGGTCGCCCTGATGCCGCCGCTCGGCTACTCGCCCACCGGCGAGGTCTTCAATCTGAGCGCGGCGGATGTGGCGCGCAGTGCCGCCGTCGCCCTGGGCGCCGACAAGCTGATCTTCCTGACCGAATGCGCCGAGACCAGCCAACGACCGCCACTGGCGCCGAACCTGCTCGCGCGCGACGTCGATGCCCTGCTGGCGGCCGAGACGCTCCCCGACGAACTCGCGACCTGTCTGCGTGCCGGCGCCGAGGCCTGCCGCCACGGTATCCGCCGCGTACATCTGGTCGAGCGCGGCGACCCTGGCGCGCTGTTGCGCGAACTCTTCACCCACGACGGCAGAGGGACGCTCATCTCAGCCGAACCCTACGAGGATCTGCGCCCGGCGCGCATCGACGACGTGACCGGCATCCTGGAACTCCTGCGCCCGATGGAAGAGCGCGGCGTGCTGGTGCGCCGTTCACGCGAACGCCTCGAAACCGAGATCGAGCGCTTCCACATCACCGAGCGCGACGGGCTCGTCACCGCCTGCGCCGCCCTCTACCCCTATCCGGACGACGACATGGCTGAACTCGCCTGTCTGGCCGTCCACCAGGACTATCGCGGCGGGCGGCGCGGCGAGCGGCTGCTGGAGCATATCGAGCGACTGGCACGCGCCCAGGGCATCCGCCGGCTGTTCGTGCTCACCACCCAGACCGCGCACTGGTTCCAGGAACGCGGCTTCCAGCCCGCCGGACTCGACGCCCTGCCGATGGAGAAGCGCGCCCTCTACAACTTCCAGCGCAACTCCAAGGTCTTCATCAAGCCGCTTTGAACCTGGACGCCGTTCGAGACACAAAGGAACCTTGGTTTTCGCATGATCGCTTCCGCTCAGTCCGCTCAAGCCATGACACGCAACGATTTTCGCTTCCCGGATGCGCTCTATCGGATGCTGCCACGTCTCGGGTTCGCCGCCCTCATGCTGCTGCCGGTCGTCCTGGCGATCGGACTATCAACCGATACCCAGGCACAGGAGACCCGCACTCAGACCGCGCTCCCGACAGGCACCGAGTCGACGTCCCTGCCCACCAAGGCCCGCATCGAGGAACAGCTCGCCGCGCTCGAATCGAGCAGCGGACTCGACGAGACGCTCAAATCCAGCCTGAGCGAACTCTACCGGCGCGCGCTCGCCAGTCTCGGCGACATCGAGAAGTTCGACGCACGCCTCTCTGAGCTGACCGAAGCGCTCAAGACCGCGCCCAAGCAGACCCAGGAACTCCAGAAGTCGCTGGAGCGTCGCTCGGCCGCCGGCGCATCCAAGCCGCCCGCACTCCCCAACGGCCTCACGACGGATCAGATCAGTCAGCAACTCAATCAGGTGCTCGCGGATGCCGCCGCGCACGAGATCCGCGTCAGCGAACTGAGCAAGCTCATCGACGCCGGTCAGACGCGACCGGCGACGGCGCGCGAGCGTCTGATCGTCATCAAGCAGGCCCTGGATACCCTGGACCGGGATCTCCAGCAGGTCACGCCCACGGGCGAGGCGCCCGAGCTGACCCAGGCCCGACGCTGGGCCTTGGAGACCCAGCGTCAGGCCCTGTGGAGTGAGGCACGGATGCTGGAACAGGAGTTGCTCGGGCATTCGGCCAATGAGGCCCTGATCAAGGTTCGACACGACCTGGCCACGATCGAGTTGCGCGATCTGCGCGCCCGACAGCGCGCACTCGAAGAGGCGCTGAGCGAACGGCGCGCCGAGCAGGCGCGCGCCGAGCAGCTCGCGTCCGAACGCGCCCAGCGCGAGGCCGAGGACAAGCATCCGCTGATTCGCGATTTGATCCGGCAGAACGCGGTCCTGACCGGGGCGCTCGGCGAGAGCACCCAGCGGCTCTCGGGACTGAGCGAAGAACTGGCACGGATCGAGGCCGAGCGCAAACGCATCGAAGAGGATTATCGCGGCGCCAAGCAGCGTCTGGAGGCGGCCGGTCTCACGCGCGCGCTCGGCCAGGTGCTGCTCGACCAGCGCAATCAACTGCCGGACCAGCGTCAGTATCGCGGTCAGATCCGCGCGCGTGAGAACCTGATCGCCGATGCCACATTGCGCCAGATCCGCTATCGCGAGGAGGATCGCCAACTGCGCGACCTCGATCGCTATCTCGAAGAGCTGGCGCTCACCGAACCGGACGTGCGGGCCAAGGACGTCCGTCCCGAGCTGCTGGAGGCGCTCAGACAGCGACGCAACCTGCTGCGCCAGGTCATCAAGAGCGAGGACGACTACATCCGCCGGCTCGGAGAACTGAACTATGCCGCCGAGCAGGTGGTGCTGGCGGCCAAGGGCTATGAGGACTTCCTGTCCGAGAATCTGCTCTGGGTCCGCAGCGCCGCCGCCATGGATCTGGAGACCCTGACGAATCTACCGGAGGCGCTCGGCTGGCTGGTCTCGGTGACGGGCTGGACGGAGGTGGCGCTGGCGCTCGGCGAACGCCTACGCCATTCCCCGCTCTTCTGGCTCGGTCTGGTGGTGAACCTCGCCCTGCTCTGGAAGAACCCGGCGCTGCGCCGCGCCATCCGTGCCCGCGCCGAACCCGTGCGGCGGGTACGCACCGACAGCATCCGCTTCACCCTGGAGGCCATAGGGCTGACGCTCATTGCTGCGTTGCCGGCGGCCTTCCTGTTCTGGCTCCTGGGCCAGCAACTGATGGTCTCGGGCGCGGCCACCGCCTATACGCGCGCCCTGGGCGCGGGTCTTACCCAGGTCGCCTTCGGACTCTACTGTCTGCGCTTCTTCCGCATCCTCTGCATGAACGGCGGCGTGGCCGACCGGCACTTTCGCTGGAAGGACCATACCCTGTCGCGTCTGCGCCGTGACTTCGGCTGGTTCACCCTGTACGTGATTCCGGTCGCGCTCGTCACCGTGGCGCTCTTCCAATACAACGACCCGATCTATATCAACAGTCTCGGGCGTCTGATGCTGATCGCCAGTATGCTGGGGGCGGCCGTCTTCTTCGCCCGTCTGCTCCATCCGGCTCAGGGGGCGATCAAGCACTTCCTGATCGATCATCCGGGCGGCTGGTTCTGCCGGCTGCGTCGACTCTGGTTCCCGCTGATCGTGAGTGTGCCGCTGTCGCTGGCGGTGCTGGCGGCGGTCGGTTATCTCTATACCGCCGGGGTGCTGTTCCAGTCGCTGGTCTATCAACTCTGGGTCGTGCTGGGCCTGATCGTGGTGCATCAGAGCGTCGTGCGCTGGCTGAGCATCACGCGCCGGCGCATTGCCCTGCAGGCCGCACTGGAGCGTCAGGCGGCACGCCGTGCCCAGGCCGAGGGCGGCGAGCGCGGCGAGTCGAGTGCAGTGCCCGATGTCTTCCAGGTCGATGAGGCCGAGCCGGATCTGGCCGCACTCGACGAGCAGACCCGGCGTCTGATCAATGCCGCGATCTTCATGGCGGGCGTCATCGGATTGTGGGCGACCTGGTCGGAGGTGCTGCCTGCCTTCAGCGTGCTAAAACGCTTCGCGCTCTGGCATTACAGCGGCCTCGTCGACGGCGCCGAGCAGCCGATCCCCGTCACCGTAGCCGACATCGGCGTGGTGATCCTGATCCTCGTCGTGGCGACCATCGCCGCGCGCAACCTGCCCGCGCTGCTCGAAATCCTGCTGTTGCAGAGCAATACGCTCTCGGCCGGTGCACGCTACACCATCAAGACCCTGTCGAGCTATCTGATCACCACCTTGGCCTTCCTGATGGCCTTCGCCACCCTCGGCCTCCAGTGGGGGCAGATCCAATGGCTGGTCGCCGCACTCGGCGTGGGTATCGGCTTCGGCTTGCAGGAGATCATCGGGAACTTCATCAGCGGACTCATCATCCTGTTCGAGCGCCCGGTGCGTGTCGGCGACATCGTGACCATCGGCGACACCACGGGTGTCGTGACCAACATCCGCATCCGCGCCACCACCATCCGCAACTGGGACAAACAGGAACTGCTGGTGCCGAACAAGGAGTTCATCACCGGACGGCTGCTCAACTGGACGCTCACCGATCAGATGAACCGAATCAGCATTCCGGTCGGGATCGAGTACGGCAGTGATCCGCGCAAGGCGCTGGAACTGCTGGCGCGCATCGCCGAAGAGCACGAGCGCATCCTGGACGATCCGGCACCGCTGGTCGGTTTCGATGGGTTCGGAGACAATGCCCTGCTGTTGGTACTGCGCTGTTACATGGATTCGCTCGACGGACGCATCGGGGTCATCACCGAGCTGAACCAGACGATCTACGACACCTTCAGGGCCGAGGGGATTCAGATCGCCTTCCCACAACGCGAAGTGCGTCTCTACACGAGCGAGCCGCTCGACATCCGACTGCATGGAGACATGGAATCGGCCGGCAAACGCCTCCGGCTGACCAAGACGCGCGCGCCGGGTCGGAGACGCTGACGTACGCCGGCTCGCGCCTGAGGAATGATCGGGGATGGCCGGGCGGCGTGTGTCGACGCCGCCCGGCGACAGGATTCAGCCCAATTCGTCGAAATCGGGATCGTCGAGCAGTTCGCGCAGGCGCTTGATCTCGCGCATGTGCTCGATGCGGCGGCGCACGTCCAGACTGGCCGACTGGCCGCGCGATTCGTTTGACAGGATAGGCGGGACGCGCTCCAGGAGCTCATCACCATAGCCGACTTCGGGATCCAGCATCTCCTTCTTACCTCGGGGATTGAACGATAACGAGACGATCATGATAGAGGCGCCATATAGCGGATTTGGCGCGGGCGCGACAGTCGATTTGATCAATCCTTTCGATTGAATCTATGAATTTCGTCAATCAGTGAACCGAGACGCCCTGGAACGGCGTCGATCGATGTACCGACTTGGGAACCACGCTTCATGCCCGATCAAACCCTGATGCACCTGCTCCTGCTGCTCGGCGCGGCGATCGCGCTGGTCTGGACCTTCCAGCGTCTGCAAGCCCCGCCCGTACTCGGCTATCTGCTGGTCGGCGTGCTGCTCGGCCCCTATACGCCCGGCCTGGTGATCGAGGGCGATCAACTGCGGCTGCTGGCCGAATATGGGATCGTCTTCCTGCTGTTCACGATCGGACTGAGTTTTTCACTGCCGCAATTGCAGGCGCTGCGTCACACGGTGCTGTGGTTGGGGACGGCGCAGGTCGTGCTGACGACCGCCCTGGTCGCGGTACTCGCCTGGCGGCTCGGTCTGTCGCCGGTCGCGGCCTTCGTCGTCGGCGCGGTCTTCGCCCAGTCCTCGACCACCATCATCAGCAAGCTGCTGGAGGAACAGCGCGAGGAGCAGAGCCGTCATGGACGCCTGGGGCTGGCGATGTCGGTGTTCCAGGACGTCACCGCCGTGCCCTTTGTCGTCATCATCCCGGTGCTGGGGCCGGCGGTCGGGGCCGAAGCCATCGCGCTCTCGCTCGGCTGGGCGATGGTCAAGGCGGCGCTGGCGCTGGCGCTGGTCTATGTCGCCGGGCGGCGGTTGCTGCGTCCGCTCTTCCATCTGATCGTGGCGCGCCGCTCCACGGAGCTGTTCACGCTCACGGTGCTGTTCGTCTCGCTCGCGGCGGCCTGGATCACCGGCAGTCTGGGGTTGTCGATGGCCTTCGGCGGCTTCCTGGTCGGGATGATGCTCGGCGACACCGAGTTTCGGCATCAGATCGAGTCGGCCATCCGGCCCTTCCGGGACGTGCTGCTCGGACTCTTCTTCGTCGGGATCGGGATGCTGTTCGATCTGTCGGCCTTGCCGGATGTCTGGCACCTGGCGCTCGGCGGCGCGCTGGCGCTGCTGGTCCTCAAGGCGCTGGTGGTGGCCCCGATCGTCCGGTTGAGCGGAACCGATGCGCGGACGGCCTGGCGCGCGGCGCTGCTGCTGGCGGTCGGCGGTGAATTCGGCTTCGCGCTGCTGGCCATCGCGCTGCAATCGGGCACCATCGCCGGCCGCGTCGAACAGGTCGCGCTGATGTCGGTCCTGCTGTCGATGGTGATCGCACCCTTCCTGATCCGTCACAACGGCGCGATCGCCGACCGGCTCACGCGCTCGGGAGCACGGGCGGACGAGGCCGAGTCCGGGTCTCAGCCGCTCAACATCGCCGACCTGCGCGACCATGTCATCATCTGCGGTTATGGACGGGTCGGGCATACGGTCGCGACCCTGTTGCATACCAGCGCCGTGCCCTTCGTGGCGTTCGATGCCGATCTGACGCGGGTGGCGCGTGGACGCGGGGATGGCTATCCGGTGTTCTATGGCGATGTCGCGGATGTCGGACTCTTCGCCGCCGCGCATGGCGAGCGTGCGGCCCTGGTGGTCGTGACCATCGATCAGGCCGACACGGCCTGGCGCACGGTGTCCTTTCTGCGCGCGCACTACCCGCATCTCCCGATCATCGCCCGCGCGCGCGATCTGGAGCAGAGCGCGCGTCTGATCGCGGCCGGAGCGACGTGCGCCTATCCGGAAGCGATCGAGGCCAGTCTAAGGCTCGGGGCCACGGCCCTGAGTCTGGTCGGGGCCGCGCCCGATAACGTGGATCTGCTGATCCAGGACGTTCGCGACAGCGACTATCGGCTGGTCAGTGAGGACGATCGGGCGCGCCGCCCGGACGCGCGGGTGGATTCCGGCTTGACGGACTCGCCCCCTTGACCTATTCGACGACTCGTCCCTCCGGACAGCGCACCATAGGACTTCGCCTCATGGCTGACTCAGACGCGCAATCGGCTCGACAAGCTACACCGGCGGCCCGTGCCGACGGCGGATGAGTACCTCGCACGCATTGGCCGTGGTTCGTTCGGCCACCTCGGACGGTTCCAGATCGCGCAGACGCGCCAGCGCCTCCAGCACCTCGGGCAGGTATTCCGGACTGTTGCGCTCGCCCTGATGCGAGGCGACCGTCATGTCCGGCGCATCGGTCTCCAGCACCAGGGCTTCGAGCGGCAGCTCGGTCGCCAGGCGCCTGAGTTTGCGCGAGCGCTCGAACGTCAGCATCCCCCCGAACCCCAGCTTGAATCCAAGCTCCAGATACTGATGGGCCTGCTGGAGACTGCCGTTGAACGCATGGGCGATGCCGCCCGCCGGCACCGGCCGGCGGCGCAGGAGCGCCAGCATCTCATCGTGCGCCTTGCGTACATGGAGCAGTACCGGCAGCCCCGCCGCGCGCGCGATCGCCAATTGGCGCTCCAGAAGCCGCGTCTGGCGCTCCGGGTCGAGTCCCGCGACATGATGGTCCAGCCCGATCTCGCCGATCGCGATCACGGCGCGTTCAGCCACCAGGGTTTCGAGCCGCGCCGGATCGGCATCCCGATGTGAATCCAGATAGACCGGGTGCAGACCCAGCGCCGGATACAGCCTCGGCCCATCCGGCGGCGCGGAGTCGCAGAGCGCCAGCAGCGCCTCCCAGCCGGCGGCGTCGATGGCGGGCACCACCAGGGCCTCGACCCCGGCCGCACGCGCACGCGCCAATACGTCCGCGCGATCGGCGTCGAACTCGGTCACATCGATATGGCAATGGGTGTCGATCAACATCGCATCGGTCGTCGCCGGTCGCCGGACGCGGTCGACTACCACATCAGATCGTCCGGCACCTGATACTCGGCATAGGGATCGTCGGGGTTCGACTCGTCACTGGCGCGATTGAGCACCAGCACCAGCGAGGCATCGCGCGCCTGGACGCGCTCGGCGATCTCGGCCGGGACCAGCTCGTAGAAGGTGTCCTGACGCACGATCGCCAGGCGCCCGCCGACCAGCTTGGCGTGCTGATCCTTGTTGACATAGAGCCGCTTGAGCGCGCTGCCGTCGGTGAAGTTGTAGGCCAGATCCCCGCCGTCGCGCACGACGCGATGGGTATGGATGAGCTGACGAATCTCGTTCTCGGCCGCGCGCCGCGCCGCCTCTTCCTGACGCTGACGATTGAGCTCACGGTCGCGCGCCAGTTTCTCGGCGCGCGCGCGCTCGGCGGCCTGGCGTGCCGCCTGCTCCTCGGCGGTCGGCTGACGACCGGTCTGCTTGACCTGTTTGCGCTTGTCCGAGCGTGTCTGCTTGAGCTTCTGCTCATTGACCAGGCCCGCTTTGAGCAGTTGCTCTTGTAATGAGTTACCCACGGCGAAGGGTCTCCGGGATCGAACGATGGTATAGAGTCGGGATCGCGAGAGGATCTACCAGCACGCCGCTGGAGGCAAGCCCGATCGGGCGAAAAGCGCCGGTGGTTTTGCCCGGACCGGGCGACGGTTACAATCCGGTTCCCGGTCTGCGAACCGACTCTCTACGAATACGCCAACCAATCTGGAGTGCATCCATGTCCCGTCCGCTTCTGTTCGCCGCGCTGATCGCCGCCCTGAGCCTGCCCGTCCAGGCCCCGGCCAATGAGGGTGTCGGCTTCGTCGACATGCAAAAGGTGCTTGAGGAGAGCAAGCTCGGCCAGCGTCTGCAGAAACAACTGCGCGACGAGTTCGAGCCGCGCACCAAGGGCTTCGCCGACGAGGAGCGCGAGATCGCCCGGATGCAGCAGGCCCTGGCCAAGGACAAGCCGCTGATGAGCAACGATCAGGTCGCCAAGAAGGAGCAGGAGATCAAGGCGCGCATCGAGGCCTATCAGAAGAAGACCCTGCCCATCCAGCAGGAACTGATGAAGGCCCAGCAGGAGAAGGGCCGCGAGATCCTGGCGCCGGCGCGTGAGGCCCTGAATACCGTCGCCAAGAAGAAGAAACTCGGCATGGTGTTCGAGCGCGGTGTCGGCGGACTGCTCTACATGGACGAGGGACTCGACATCACGCCCGATGTCATCGAGCAGATGGACGCCAAGACCAAGTGACCGCTCGTCGAGCGTATCCGTGACCGGACTGTTTCAGCGGGTCGCCACTGAGCTATACTCCGGGCGCCTCGGGCGTCCCGCTTCGCCCGAGGTCCGGATCGGCTCCGAGGCTCGTCCCGGAGTCACCCCTATCCCCACCGCGCGCGGCGAGACCGCGCCGGACCGCCTTAGAGGACCGGCCCCCATGCTTGGTGAATCACACGATCTGCTTCACGAATTCCCCGATCTCGAGCAGAAGATCGCCGCGTTGCGCGCCGACGACCCGGAATTCGCACGCCTCATGGACGAATACGACAGCCTCGACGCGCGCGTGCGCCGGATCGAGGAACTGGGCACGCCGGTGGCCGACGAGACCATCGAGGAGCTGAAGAAGCAGCGTCTGCATCTCAAGGACGCGCTCTACGACATGATTCGGGCCTGAAGACACCGTGGAGTTCCGGATCCTACCGGTCACCGGCTTCCAGCAGAACTGCACCCTGCTCTGGTGTGCGCGCACGCGCCGGGCGGCCATCGTCGATCCGGGCGGTGAGCCGGATCGCATCGAGGCGCTTCTGAACCGGCTCGAACTGGAGCCCGAGCGCATTCTGCTGACCCATGGTCATCTGGATCATGTCGGGGCGAGTGCCGAGCTGGCGCGGCGTCTGGCCATCCCCGTCGAGGGGCCGCATCCGGACGATGCCTTTCTGTTCCAGTCGCTGCCCGAGCAGTGCCGGATGTTCGGTTTTCCGCCGATCACGGTCTTCGAGCCGGATCGCTGGCTCCAGCCGGGCGAGCGGATCTCCGTCGGCGATGAGAGCCTGGAGGTCATCCATTGCCCCGGACACACGCCCGGACACATCGTCTTCTATCAGGCCGAATCACAACTGGCCCAGGTCGGCGACGTGCTCTTTCGCGGCTCGATCGGGCGTACCGACTTTCCGCGCGGCAACCATCGCCGGCTCCTCGACTCGATCCGTCAGCGGCTGTTTCCGCTCGGCGACGCGGTGCGCTTCATCCCCGGTCATGGTCCCATGTCGACCTTCGGTGAGGAGCGGCGCAGCAACCCCTTCGTCGGCGACTGACGTCTTCCAGATTGCCTGGGACTCGGCCCGCCGGCGCAACATGACGACGCCCAGCCCCTCGGATCCGGCTTGGGCACGAATTCTCGGAGCAGAATCCCATGCTATTCCAGCGATTGCTCAAACGGCGCAAAGCGAACGCCGACGAGACCCCGGACAAGTCCAAGGCGGCGCCGGTCGCCCCGGCTCCAACACCACCACTCCCCGAGACCCTGCCCGATAAGGCACGGCTGCATCCGGATCCGGCCCAGCGTCTCGCGGCCATCGAACAGATCGAGGATCCGGCCGTGCTGGTCGAGTGCGCCGTCCACGACACCCTGGCCGCCCATCGCGCGCGCGCGCTCGAACGGCTCGACGACAAGGCCGCGCTCGAAGAGGTCGCGCGGCGCATCGGCAAGAAGGACAAGCGCGTCTACCGCATGGCGCGCGAGAAGCTGCGTCTGATCGCCGAGCGCGAGGAACGCCCGCGGATCGTGCGCGAGCGCTGCGAGAAACTCTGCGCCCAGGTCGAGCGTCTCGGCCGACTGGCCAACTGGAACCAGGACCGCGCCCTGCTCGACCATCTCGAACGGCAATGGAGCGCGCTCCAGGACGAGGCCGAGCCGGAATACCGGACCCGCTTCGAGCAGGAACGCACGCGCTTTCTCGACGCCTACGCCGCCCATCTCCAGGAACAGGCCAGGCGACAGGCCGAAACCAAGGCCCGTACCGCTGAGATCCGGGGTGTCGACTCTCAGCCGGCCGAGCCGAACCCGCCCCAGGCTGAGCCTGATCGCCAAGCGCACGAAATGAGCGTCGGTCCTGTCGATCCGCCCGAAGCCGAACTGCTCGCACCTCCAGCCGATCCGCGCGAACTCGAGCGTCTGGAGAAGACGAGCGCCCAGATCACCGAGCTGCTCGGCGCCTCCAAGCCGCTCGACCACAAACAGGCGCGCCGTCTGCTCGATCAGGGGCGAGCACTGGCCGCGCGCTGGTCCGACTCCGAGCCGGCACGCGCCTTCCAGCCGCTCACCGAGCGTCTGGAATCGCGTCTGCGCACCCAACGCAAGCACGCCGAGCAGCGTCTGCGTCAATTCCCCGAGCGGCTCGCCGAGCTGGAGGCCCATCTGGCCGAGGGCGAGCTCAAGCAGGCCGATCCGCTGCATCAGAGCCTGCTGTCGGCGCTCGAACTCATCCAGTCGAGCGGCATCGAGTCCAGTCAGGCGGCCGACTTCAACCGCCGTCTGCGCGCCCTGGTGCCGCGTCTGCGCGAACTCCAGCAATGGCGCCGCTGGGGCGCCGATCAGCACCGCGAGATGCTCTGCACCGAGATGGAATCACTGCTCGCCTCGGAGGATCCGGCACCGGCCGTGCTCGCCGAGCGGCTGCACGCACTCCAGATGGACTGGAAGGGACTCGACAAGGCCGGCTCTCCGGCCAATCAGGCGCTCTGGGATCGCTTCCATGCCGCTTCCGAGCGCGTCTACGAGCGCTGTCGCCCCTTCATCGAGGCCCAGGCCGCCGAGCGCGAGATCAACCGTCTGGCCCGCGAACGGCTCTGCGAACAGCTCGAGACCTTCGTCGCCCAGGTCGACTGGGAGCGCGTGGACTGGAAGAAGACGCTGCATGCCGAGCGCGAGATGCGTCAGGCCTGGGCGGCCATCGGCCCGACCGAGGGGCGCGTGCGCAAGGCGCTCGAACGCCGCTTCCACCAGTCGCTGCGTATCCTCGACCGTCATCTGGACGCCGAACGCCAGCGCAATCAGGCCCTGAAGCGCGATCTGATCGCGCGCGTCCAGGCCCTGGTCGAGACCCCGGACCTGGAATCGGCCATCGAACAGACCAAAACGCTGCAACGCGAGTGGCGCACCACGGTGCCGGCGCGCCAGAAGGACGAGAACCGGCTCTGGCGCGAGTTCCGCGCCGCCTGTGATGCCGTCTTCGAGCGTCGCGCCGTGCGCCGGCAGGCCCATGCCCAGGATCTGGCCGAGCATCTGGCGCTACGCGAGGCGCTGTGCGAGGAGGCCGAACGTCTGGCCGCCGGCGAGCACGATCCCAGGCATCTGGCCGCCGCCCAGCGCGACCTGATCGCGCGCTGGCGCGAGGCCGAGTCGTTGCCGGTGCCCCGGCAGGCGGCGACCCAGATCGCGCGCCGTTGGCAGGCGTGCCGCGAGGCGCTGGAGCATCGTCGGCAGACCGCCGAGCACGGCCGGCGGCTGGCCGCGCTCGAACGTCTGGAGCGTCAGGCGACGTTCTGCGAGCGTCTGGAACTGGCACTGATCGAGGGACGGGGCGATGGACTCGATCCCGAAGGACTGCGCCGTGAATGGGCGGAGCTGCCCGTACAGGCGGATGCCGGTCTTCAGCGTGCGATCACGGCCCGCTTCGAGCGCGCCCTGAAGGCGGCCGGGGACGCGGCGGAACTGGACGGCCTGCGCCGGTCGTTCGCGGACAATGGGCGGCAACGCGCCCAGCTCTGCCTCCAGCTCGAGATCGCCGCCGGGGTCGAGACCCCGCCCGAGTTCGCCCAGCAGCGCCTGGAACTCCAGGTCGCGCGTCTGGCCGAGCGATTGAGCGAGGGCGAGGAGGATTCGCTCCAGAGCGGTCTGCGGCTGCTCGACGACTGGTATCTGCTCGGTCCGGCGCCGCGCGATCCGGCGCTCGAACGGCGTTTCGCGCGCGTCAGGGCGGCGCTGGCCCTCTAGACTCCAGTGCCGCGTCCATAGCGCGACTCGATGTATTCATCGACCATGCGCTTGAACTGCTCGGCGATGCCCTCGCCCTTGAGGGTGGCGACCTTCTCGCCGTCGACATAGACGGGCGCGGCGGGACGCTCGCCGCTACCGGGCAGGCTGATGCCGATGTTGGCGTGCTTGCTCTCGCCCGGTCCGTTGACCACGCAGCCCATCACGGCCACCTGCATGGTCTCGATCCCCGGATACCGGGTGCGCCATTCCGGCATCTGCTCGCGCAGATAGCCCTGGATGTCCTTGGCCAGATGCTGGAAGGTGTCGCTGGTGGTGCGTCCGCAGCCGGGGCAGGCCGTGACCATGGGCGCGAACGAGCGAAAGCCCATGGATTGCAGGATCTCCTGCGCCACCACCACCTCGCGCGTGCGCGACTCGCCCGGCTCGGGGGTGAGCGAGACGCGGATGGTGTCGCCGATGCCTTCCTGCAACAGCACGGCGAGCGCCGCCGTCGAGGCGACGATGCCCTTCGAGCCCATGCCGGCCTCGGTCAGACCCAGATGCAGCGCATAGTCGCCGCGCGCCGCCAGCATCCGATAGACCCGGATCAGATCCTGCACCCCGCTCATCTTGCACGACAGGATGATGTGATCCTTCGGCAGCCCCAGTTGCACCGCACGCTCGGCGCTGCCGATCGCCGACTCGACCATGGCCTCGTACATGATCTGGTCGCTGTGCTTGGGCTGGGACGCGCGGGCGTTCTCGTCCATCATCCGCGCCACGACCTCCTGATCCAGACTGCCCCAGTTGACCCCGATGCGCACCGGCCGGTCGTAACGGCAGGCCAGCTCGATCATGGTCGCGAACTGGCTGTCCTTCTTCTCGCCCTTGCCGACGTTGCCCGGATTGATGCGGTACTTGGCCAGGGCCAGGGCGCACTCGGGATAGTCGGTCAGCAGCCGATGGCCGTTGAAATGGAAGTCACCCACCAGCGGGACATGGCAGCCCTGGGCGTCGAGCGCCTCGCGGATCGCCGGCACCGCCCGGGCCGCCGATTCGTGGTTGACGGTCAGACGCACCACCTCGGAACCGGCACGCGCCAGCTCGGCGACCTGACGCACGGTCGCGTCGATATCGGCGGTGTCGGTGTTGGTCATGGACTGGACGACGATCGGCGCTCCGCCGCCGACGGTCACGGATCCGACGGTCACGGGCAGGGTCCGGCGGCGCTGGGGGGTGTTCGTTTGGCTCATGGGTTCGATTCGTTCCGCGTGGGCGATGTGGACAGGAGAGGTTTGCAGGGGCGGTTCAGGGCAGAGGCGCGCGCAGTCCGGCGATGATCTCCAGATAGTCCGGTTCCTCGGGCGTGATGAACCCATGCCGGACCAGGAAGTCGATGATGGTCAGATTGCAGTTGAGCTTGAACTCGTCGGTGTCGCGCACCAGTGCGGCGACCTCGGCCAGCGGCAGCCGCCGGAAGGACTCGACCTCGCCATCGGTACAGACCGGCTCGAAGTCCTCGGGCAGTTCCAGATCATAGCAATACATAACGTCCGGCTTGAGACCGCCCGCCGAGTCGCGGCAATAGGTGACGGCTCCCACCGCCATAGCCCGATCGGCCAGCGCGCGCGGTATCCCGGCCTCCTCGGCGCATTCCTTGCGCAGATTATCCACCAGACTCAGTCCATGCGGGAGCCCGCCCGCGACCAGATTGTCCAGATGGAGCGGATAGTGGCGCCGATCGGCCGAACGCCGGCCGATCCACATCTCGATCCCGCGCGCGGTGCGCACATAGCCGTTGAGATGCTGGCCGAAGGCGCGCGCGCCGAAAAAGGGCGCGCAGGCGCGGTCGATCACACAGCAGGCGCGCTCACGGGTGCTCGCGGTCAATGGATAGCGCTCGCCATGCAGATGACTGACCACGCCCTCTTCGGCCAGACGCGCGAAGACGGCGTCCAGCACGGCGGTACGGGCCGCGAACTCAGTCGGCGCTCCGACCCAGGTCACGCACCCGGACTCGACCGCGAACTGCTCCGGCCAGCGGCGCAGATGGTCGCACGCGCTCCGGCGCAACCAGCCGACCCGCGCCCCGTCGAGCAGCAGTGGCACGAAATCGCCCGGATTCCAGGCGTTACAGGCATGGATCTTGTCGATGAAACTCAAGTGACGAACCTCGGAGCGGCTTCAGAGCGTCTCGGTGAACACGGGGCTCCGTCCCTCCTGGGCCTCCTTGAGCGCCTTGACGATCTGCGAGGAGATCTCCTCGATCGACTGCGAAGTGGTGTTGAGCACGGGCACCTGCAAGCGCTTGTAGATCTGATGCGCCATCCGGATGTCGTCCTGACAGCGCTTGAGCGAGGCGTAGGGACTGCCGGGACGGCGTTCCTCACGGATGAGCTGCAAGCGCTGCGGATCGATGGTCAGCGCGAAGAGCTTGTGCTTGCAGTCGTAGAGCAGCTGCGGCACGTCGCCGCGCTCGAAGTCTTCCTCGGTGATCGGATAGTTGGCCGCGCGCAGGCCATAGTGCATGGCCAGATAGAGACAGGTCGGCGTCTTGCCCGAGCGCGACACCCCGGTCAGCACCACGTCGGCGCGATGGAAGTTGTCGGGGCGGATGCCGTCGTCGTTGGACATGGCGAAATTGATCGCCTCGATGCGCTTGGTGTAGTAGCTCGGCTTGGTGATGGCGTGACTGCGGCCGGCCTTGAGGCTCGGCGGCACTCCGAGTTCGCGCGCCAACGGATCGACGAAGACCTCGAACAGCTCGACATAGAAGCAGTTGCCGTTCTTGAGGATGGCGCGGATCTCGTCGTCGAGCATGGTGGCGAAGACGATCGGGCGCGCGCCGTCACGGTCGGCCGCCTCCTGCATGCGCTGGGTCAGGGCACGCGCGCGCAGTTCGGTGTTGATATAGGGCATGTAGACCTGCTCGAACTCGACGGTGTCGAATTGCGACAGCAGACTGTGGCCCAGGGTCTCGGCGGTGATGCCGGTGCTCTCGGAAACGAAGAAAACGGTGCGGTTCATGAGGACTCGAATACAGGGCGGCTCGAACTGTGGGTCTGGTTGGGCGTGATCGATGCGGCAGTATGACACGCCGACGGCCCGAGGCGCAGAACGAGAACGGCAATGCAAAGGATTGGGTGCCGAGCTCCGGCTGGGGCCGTCTCGACGGTGTCACCCGGACGGACCGAAGCGTCCGAACCGCCGCTCTTCGGAATCTCGGGAAAGCGTGCCGTCTTGCGATTATCATTGGACCTCCGGTTTCCCCACCAACGAAGCAGTAGCGCCCCATCCGCCAAAGGGGCAGCGGAGGACTCATGCAGAACGACCGTATCATCGCCTTCGTCATGGCCGGTGGCCAAGGCTCCCGGCTCCAGCCGTTGACCGCCGGACGCTCCAAGCCCTCGGTGCCCTTCGGCTCGCGCTACCGGATCGTCGACTTCGTGCTCAGCAATCTGGTCAACTCGCAGATCCAGACCATCTATCTGCTGGTGCAGTACAAGTCGCAATCACTCATCGAGCACGTCCGCAAGGCCTGGACCATCTCGCCGCTGCTCCAGAATCAGTTCGTCACCGTGGTGCCGCCGCAGATGATGTCGGGCGAGCACTGGTTCCAGGGCACGGCCGACGCGGTCAACCAGAACATCAACCTGATCGAGGAACATCGTCCGGGGCTGGTCGCCGTCTTCGGCGCCGACCATATCTATCGCATGGACATCCGCCAGATGGTCGACTTCCATCGCGAGCGTCAGGCCGATGTCACCATCGCCGCCCTGCCCGTGCCGCTGCACGAGGCTTCCAGCTTCGGCGTGATCGCCGCCGACGAGACCGGGCGTATCCAGGCGTTCGAGGAAAAACCGGCCAATCCGACGCCCATGCCGGCGAATCCGGACATGGCCTTCGCCTCCATGGGCAACTACATCTTCAGCACGGACGTACTGCTCCAGGCCCTGCACGAGACCCAGCAGGCCGGTGAGACCGACTTCGGTCAGCACGTCCTGCCGCGCCTGCTGCGCACCCACAACCTCTTCGCCTACGACTTCGCCACCAACCGCGTCCCCGGCGTCCAACCCTACGAGACCGCCGTCTACTGGCGCGACGTGGGCAATCTGGATGCCTATTTCGACGCCCATCACGACGTGCTGGGCGCCGAACCCGTGTTCGACGTCTTCAATCCCGAATGGCCGATCTATTCGAGCAGCTATCAGGGACCGGTGGCGCGCGTGCTCGGCGGCCGGATCGAGAACACCCTGCTCGGCGCCGCGACCGTGGTCCACAAGGGCGCGAGCATCCGGAACTCCATCATCCGGCGCGAGGCGGTGATCGAGGAGGACGTGGTGCTGGAGGACTGCATCATCATGGACTATGTGCGCGTCAGTCGGGGCGCGCGTCTGCGCCGGGTGATCGTCGACCGCCACAACATCATCGCGCCTGGAGACGAGATCGGCTTCGACCGCGCGCGTGATGCCGAGCGCTTCCAGGTCAGCCCAGGCGGCGTGACCGTCATCCCCCAGGGACAGGTCGGCTATTTCGCGCGCGACATCCGCGGTTCGGGCCGACGCGGTTATTCGGAATAGTCAGCCGCCACGGATCTCGACCGGGGTGCCGTTCGGCGTCTGCTCGAAGAGTTCGATCAGATCCAGGTTGCGCATACGGATACAGCCATGCGAGCGCGGCACCCCCATGGGTTCGGAGTCCGGGCAGCCGTGGATGTAGATGAAGCGGCGGAGCGTGTCGACCCGCCCGCCGCGATTGCGCCCCGGCTCGCAGCCGGTGAGCCAGAGGATGCGGGTCAGGATCCAGTCGCGCTCCGGATAGACAGCGGCCAGGGTTTCGTCATGGATCTCGCCGGTCGGACGCCGTCCGCGAAAGACGGTTCCGACCGGACAGCCCGCGCCGATGCGCAACCGCACGCGATGCAGCCCGCGCGGGGTGCAGCCGCTACCGTAGAGCTCACCGACGCCGTTCGCCCCGGTCGAGACCGGATACGCGCGCACGGGTCGCGCGCCGACGAAGAGCGTCAGCCGCTGGGTGTCGATGTCGACCCGCAGACGCCGATCGATCACGGCAGCCATTTCAGCAGCGTCCGGTAGAGCACCTGTGGGTCGACGGGCTTGGGGATGCGGTCGTTCATGCCGGCGTCATAGCCGTACCCGATGTCCTCGTCGAGATCGCTGGCGCTCATCAGTTCCTCCGCGAGAAACCCCGTCCTTCAGGGCGGGGAGGGAGAGCGGCTACGACCGTGCCGCCGCCGGAAACAGGTGCAGGCTTTCCACCTGCCGGGCCCTGAGGCTCTGCCCGTAAGGGCCTGGTGACGGACGACGCCTCGCGGCGTGGTCGCTCCCCTCGCCAATGTGTGCAACCGGCTCCCACCGGACGGCGGCGACCCGAACCTTCGACGCTTTGCCTTTCGTCAGCGTGATCCGGGCCTTTCAGAGCGGCGGACTGAGGAAGCATCCGCCGGTGAGTCTTAACGACCTGTTGCGCACGTAGCCCCTTTCGACCGTCCCGGTCAGGCGGGCTGAGGCTGGTCAACCCAGCTTGCTCTCACAAGCTCCGCCCTTCAGGGCGGGGTAGTTGACGGAGAGGATCGGCACCTCGGCATACCGCTCATAAAAACCTATCCAAACTTGCATGAAGCTGAATAAGTCTGTTCACGCCGTCAACGCCGGCGCGGGCGACCCCGTCTTATCCGACTCGTGCGTGCGTTTAAGGTCTCGCCTGAGCGCGTCGCGACCATGAGGCACTTGGTTATCGTGCCAACTGGTAGAGTAAACAACTACAGATCACCGGTCAACCGCTCATAAAAACCATAATGATTGCTCATGAACGAGCAATTTTAAAAGAAACTGCCGGAACCCTGTTGCATGTCAGAAGACCCAGGCGATCAGCAGGGTCAGGATGAACGGCCAATCGACTCACTCCCGCTTCACCCGCAGGTACGGCCGAGGCGATTGCCCCGGCTACTGATCAGACCTCAAGCCGCCGGCTCGCGCCGGCGGCGCCCGCGATTGTGCCTGAGCTGGAACAGCGTCCAGGCCGGTCCCGAGATGGCATAGGTCAGGGCCATCAGGAACAGCACCAGCGGCGGATGGATGAAGACGACGGCAAAGCCGAGCATCACAGCCACGGCCAGCAGAAAGGGCACGCGCCCCTGCAGGTTGATCTGCTTGAAGCTGTAGTAACGGAAGTTGCTCACCATCAGGAGTCCGGCGCCGGCGGTCAGGAAGGCCGCCGGCCAGGACACATCCTGCCCCGAGATGCCGAATTCCTGCGCCGTCCAGATCCCCATGGCGATGATGGCCGCCGCCGGCGGGCTGGCCAGTCCCTGGAAATAGCGCTTGTCGGCGGTGCCGACCTGGGTGTTGAAGCGCGCCAGCCGCAGTGCTGCCGCCGCCGTGAAGATGAAGGCCGCCAGCCAGCCGACCTTGCCCAGCCCGCCCAGCGCCCAGTGATAGGCGACCAGAGACGGGGCCACGCCGAAGGCCACCATGTCGGAGAGACTGTCGTATTCGGCGCCGAAGGCGCTCTGGGTGTTGGTCAGACGCGCGATGCGCCCGTCGAAGCCGTCGAGGAACTGGGCCGAGAGGATGGCGATCGCGGCGGCCTCGAAGTGCCCCTGCGTGGCCGAGAGCACGGCATAGAAGCCGGCGAAGAGCGCGGCGGTCGTGAACAGATTGGGCAGCAGATAGATGCCGCGACGGGTTTTGCGTGGAGCCTGGGTTTCGTCCATAGTATCGGGTGTCGGTTAGCGAAGAAATCGTGGGAGACATGATAGCAAGCGTGGTCTTCCAACCCCCCTTCGGAATAGGGTCGATCTGATGACACAGCCGCCTGCCAGACCGCCACTGCCCAGCGACGACAAGCGCTGGAAGCTCGTCAATGCCACCATGCGCCGCAACGGCTATGCCGGGCACGCCCTGATCGAGACCCTGCACAGCGTCCAGGACGCCTTCGGCTATCTCGACGAGACCTCGCTGCGCTTCGTCGCCGCCTCGCTCGACCTGCCGGTGAGCAAGGTCTTCGGCGTGGCGACCTTCTACCACATCTTCATGCTCAAGCCGAAGGGGCGTCACACCTGTGTGGTCTGTACGGGCACGGCCTGTTACATCAAGGGCGCGGGCGGCTTGATCGAGGGACTCCAGGAGCACTACGGCATCGATCCCGGCGAGACCACCGCCGACGACCGGCTCTCGCTGCTCACCGCGCGCTGTGTCGGCGCCTGCGGACTGGCGCCGGCCGTGGTCGTCGACGGCGAGGTGCTGGGCAAGCAGTCCGCCGATACCCTGGTCGCCACGTTGGAGGAGTTGAGCTGACATGCATCTCGAAGACCTGGCCGAACAGGCCGCCCAGTATCGCAACGAGGAGGCGCACATCGAGCGCGAGGTGCGCGTCTGTGTCGCGGCCAGTTGTCAGTCCTCCGGTTCGCTGCCGGTCCTGGAAGCGCTCAAGTCCGCCTGTGACAGTCGGGGGGCCGGCTCGTGCAAGGTCAAGGGTGTCGGCTGCATGGGGCTGTGCTCGGCCGGGCCGCTGGTCGCCGTGGCCGACAAGGACTGCGACCTGAACGAATCCGTACTCTATCGCGACGTCACTCCGGACGATGCGCCCGACATCATGGCCGGCGTCTGCGGCGCGCCGGTCGAGCGTCTGCGCTGTCCGACCGATCAGCCCTTCTTCAGCCGTCAGCACAGGATCGTGCTGGAGCACTCGGGGTTGATCGACCCGGAGAGCCTGCGCGGCTATATCGCCGTCGGCGGCTATGCGGCGCTCATCCGGGCGCTCACCGAGATGACGCCCGCCGATGTCTTGCGCGAAGTCACGACCAGCGGACTGCGCGGACGCGGCGGCGGCGGTTATCCGACCGGGCTCAAGTGGTCGACCATCGCCAAGATGCCGCCCGGTCAGAAATACGTCGTCTGCAACGCCGACGAGGGCGATCCGGGCGCCTTCATGGACCGGGCGGTGCTGGAGTCCGACCCCCATCGGGTGCTCGAAGGCATGGCGATCGCGGCTTATGCGGTCGGCGCGAGCAAGGGCTATGTCTATGTGCGCGCCGAGTATCCGCTGGCCGTCGAGCGACTGGAGACCGCCATCCGCAAGGCTAGGCGCGCCGGCTTCCTCGGCGCCAAGGTCGCCGACACCCAGTTCGCCTTCGAGGTCGAGATCCGGCTCGGCGCCGGGGCCTTCGTCTGCGGTGAGGAGACGGCACTCATGGCCTCGATCGAGGGGCTGCGCGGCCAGCCGCGTCCGCGTCCGCCCTACCCGGCCGAATCCGGTCTCTGGGGCTGTCCGACGCTCATCAACAATGTCGAGACCTTCGCCAACATCGCGCCCATCATCCGCGAGGGCGGCGACTGGTTCGCCTCGATCGGCACCGAGGGATCGAAGGGCACCAAGGTCTTCGCGCTCGCCGGCAAGATCAAGAACACCGGCCTGATCGAGGTGCCCATGGGCACTTCGCTGCGCGACATCATCGAGGTCATCGGCGGCGGTATCCCGGACGGGCGCGCGTTCAAGGCGGTGCAGACCGGCGGGCCCTCGGGCGGCTGCATCC
Source organism: Allochromatium tepidum (assembly GCF_018409545.1). GTDB lineage: Bacteria > Pseudomonadota > Gammaproteobacteria > Chromatiales > Chromatiaceae > Thermochromatium > Thermochromatium tepidum_A. The sequence goes on from NZ_AP024563.1 coordinate 2,237,523, forward strand.
CCGAGGCGCATCTCGACATCCCGGTCGACTACGACAGTCTCAAGACACTCGGCACCATCATGGGCTCGGGCGGCATGATCGTGATGGATGAGACCTCGTGCATGGTCGACGTGGCGCGCTTCTTCATGGAGTTCTGCATGAGCGAGTCCTGCGGCAAGTGCATCCCCTGCCGCGCCGGTACCTGGCAGATGCACGCCCTCCTCGACACGCTCACCAAAGGCCGGGGCACACGCGCCGATCTGGCGCTGCTGGAGGATCTGTGCGAGGTGGTGCGCGCGACCAGTCTCTGCGGACTCGGCCAGACCGCGCCCAATCCGGTGCTGAGCACGCTCAGATATTTCCGTGACGAGTACGAAGCCAAGCTGCTACCAGACGCCTAGCACTGCCCGAGGAGCCGAGCCATGCCCCTACCCACGCCCCAGCCGAACGTGCGCGTCGTCACGCTCCGCATCGACGATCGGGATCTCTCGGCGCGCGAGGACGAGACCCTGATCGAGGTCTGTCGCGAGAACCGGATCCCGATCCCCAGCCTCTGTCATCTCGACGGACTCTCGGTCTGGGGCGGCTGCCGGCTGTGCATGGTCGAGATCGCCGGTCAGGGTCGCCTCGTTGCCGCCTGCTCCACCCGCGTCGCCGAGGGCATGGAGGTCCGGACCGATACCGAACGGCTCAGACACTATCGACGAACCATCGTCGAGCTGCTGTTCGCCGAACGCAACCACGTCTGCTCGGTGTGCGTCTCCAACGGTCACTGCGAATTGCAGACGCTCGCCCAGCGCTGCGGCGTCGACCATGTGCGCCTGCCCTACCGTCAGGTACCCTACCCGGTCGACAGCTCGCACGAGATGTTCCGGCTCGACCACAACCGCTGCATCCTCTGCACCCGCTGCGTGCGGGTCTGTGACGAGATCGAGGGCGCCCATACCTGGGACGTCATGAATCGCGGCAGCGACTGTCGCGTCATCACAGATCTGGCCCGTCCCTGGGGCGAGAGCGAGACCTGCACCAGTTGCGGCAAGTGCGTGCAGGTCTGCCCGACCGGCGCCCTGGTCAAGCAGGGCACCTCGGCGGGCGAGATGGTCAAGGATCAACACTTCCTGCCGATCCTGGCACGGCGGAGACACGCGCGATGAGCACTCAACCCAAGATCACGGTCGCCACCGCCTGGCTCGACGGCTGCTCGGGCTGTCACATGTCCTTCCTGGATCTCGACGAGCGTCTGATCGAACTCGTCGAGCACGTCGAGATCGTCTACAGCCCGCTGGTCGATACGAAGGAACTGCCCGAACGGGTCGATGTCGGCATCCTGGAGGGCTCGATCAGCTCCGAGGACGATCTGGAGAAGGCACGGCTGTTTCGCGAGCGCTGCACGCGGCTCGTCAGTCTGGGCGACTGCGCCGTCACCGGCAATGTCCCGGCCATGCGCAATCACTTCAAGCTCGCCGATGTGTTCGATCGCGCCTATCGCGAGAACGTCACGCTCCAGCCGCAGATCCCGACCCGCGACGTCCCGGCCCTGCTGACGCCGGTCAAGCCCGTTCACGGCGAGGTCAAGGTCGATGTCTTCGTGCCCGGCTGTCCGCCGAGTGCGGACGCCATCTGGGCGGTCTTGAGCGAGCTGATCGCGGGACGCACGCCGGACCCCAACGCCGTCACGCGCTTCGGCGCCTGAGGCGCGCCGCGCTGATCCTTGCCGCTTCACGAGGGGATTTCACGCCATGAGCCGCACCATCACCATCGAGCCGGTCACTCGCATCGAGGGCCATGCCCGCATTACGCTCCAACTCGGCGAGGACGGCCGGCTGGAGGACGCCCGCTTCCATCTCACCCAGTTTCGCGGCTTCGAGAAGTTCTGCGAGGGGCGGCCCTATCGCGAGATGCCGGCCCTGACCGCGCGCACCTGCGGCATCTGTCCGGTCAGTCACATCATCGCCTCCAACAAGGCGTGCGACCATCTGCTCGCGGTCGACATCCCGCCGACGGGCGAGAAGCTGCGCCGGATCATGAATCTGGCCCAGATCGTCCAGTCGCATGCGCTCTCGTTCTTCCATCTGTCCTCGCCGGATCTGTTGCTCGGCTGGGACTCGGACCCGGCCACGCGCAATATCTTCGGCGTCATGCGTCAGAATCCCGAGCTGGCGCGCGACGGCATCCGCCTGCGTCAGATCGGCCAGACCATCATCGAGACCCTGGGCGGCAAGAAGATCCATCCGACCTGGGTGGTGCCGGGCGGGGTGTCGGAGCCGCTGAGCGCCGAGAAGCGCGAATCCATGCTCAAGCTGCTGCCCGAGGGGCTGGAGATCGCCAAGCGCACCTATGCCTTCTACAAGACGCTGGTGCCCAAGTTCAAGGACGAGGCCGCGCACTTCGGCACCCAGCCGACGCTGTTCCTGAGCCTGGTCACGCCCCAGGGCAACCTGGAGCACTATGACGGCGTGCTGCGCGTCAAGGATGCTCAGGGGCGGATTCTGGAGGATCAGGTGCCGCCCGAGGAGTACGGGCGGCTGATCGGCGAGGCGGTCGAGGACTTCAGCTATATGAAGTTCCCCTACTACAAACCGCAGGGCTATCCGCAGGGCATCTATCGGGTCGGACCCCTGGCACGGCTCAACAACGTCCAGGCGTGCGGCACGCCCTATGCCGACGTGGCGCTGGCCGAGTTCCACATGCTCCAGGAGTCCGGCCCCATCGTCAGCAGTTTCCACTATCACTATGCGCGTCTGGTCGAGATCATCTATGGTCTGGAGATGATCGAGCGACTGCTCAAGGATCCGGCGATCCTGGATACGCGGGTGCGCGCCCGTGCCCGCAGCAACCGTTACGAGGGCATCGGCGTCTCCGAGGCGCCGCGCGGGACGCTCATGCATCACTACCGCATCGACGACGATGGACTCATCACCTGGCTCAATCTCATCATCGCCACCGGGCACAACAATCTGGCCATGAACCAGTCGATCCGCGAGGTCGCCGAGGCCTATGTCGACGGCAACGCGATCGAGGAAGGGATGCTCAACCGGGTCGAGGCGGTGATTCGCTGCTACGATCCCTGTCTGTCCTGTGCCTCGCACGCCTTCGGTCAAATGCCGCTGGCGATCGAGCTGCGGGATGCGGCGGGGCGGGTGGTCGACCGGCTGACGCGATGAAGATCCACTCGACAACCGGCCTGACTGAGTCCCTCTCCCCTCGCGGGAGAGGGGTTGGGGAGAGGGTTCATAACAGATACTTTTAATCTACAATAATGTGCTGTAATCTAGCACTATGGAACGGAGATTAGTCAAGATCGGCGAAGCCGCGTCCCTTATCGGATCAACTCCGGCAACCTTGCGCAAATGGGAGAAGACCGGAGAACTGCTGCCGGCTCGCAAAACCAAAGGCGGCACCCGCTACTACGCGGTAGCGGACCTGCTCGCCCTCGGTGATACCGACGCTCCGACCGTCTGCTACGCCCGCGCTTCGGGCCATGACCGGAAAGCGGACTTAGATCGCCAGCACGAGATGCTGGAAACCTACTGCGCCGCGAAAGGTTGGCGCACTGAGGTCATCCGGGATCTCGGCTCAGGCATGAACTACCGCAAGAAAGGACTGCAACGCCTGCTCGAAATGATCCTGCGCCGCCGGATGCGGCGGCTGGTCATCACTCACAAGGATCGGCTGCTACGCTTCGGCTCGGAGCTTGTCTTTGCCTTGTGTGAGATTCAGGGCATTGAGATCGTCATCATCCACAAGGGAGATCAGCCGTCTTTCGAGGAAGATTTGGCCCAAGACGTTCTGGAAATCATCACGGTCTTTTCCGCTCGGCTCTACGGTAGCCGCTCCAAGAAACACCGCAAGCTGCTGCACGACCTGCAAGCCTCGGCGGACATGATGGCCGAAGATCTGGGAATTTACGATGCGGCGCGCCCACAAGATTAAGCTCGACCCCAACCAGGAACAGGCGACCTATTTCGCCAAGGCGTGCGGCGTCGCCCGCCATGCCTACAACTGGGCATTAGCGGAATGGAAGGCGCAGTACGAGGCCGGCCTGAAACCTAATGAGGCGGCGCTGCGCAAGCAATACAACGCCATCAAGCCCGTCGAGTTCCCGTGGGCACTGGACGTCACCAAGAACGCGCCGCAGCAGGCCATCAAGAACGCTGGAACGGCGTTCTCCAACTTCTTCCGTAAGGTGAAGGCGGGTAAAAAAGGCAAGGACTGCGGCTATCCGAAGTTCAAGCAGAAAGGCCTCCACGACGCTTTCCGCGCGGACAACGGCCCACCCAAGAAAGGCGTGTCGGCCGTGCAGGTCGACGGCAAGCGGGTGAAGCTGCCGATCATCGGCTGGATCAGGATGCGCGAGGAATTGCGCTTCCCCGGCTGCATCCAGTCCGCCACGGTCAGCCGCCTGGCTGATGGCTGGTACATCTCCATCCTGGTCGAGACCGATGAGCGGCTCCACCAGGAATCCACCGGCGTGGTCGGCGTAGATTTCGGCCTGAAGGCGCCGGCGACGCTCTCCACGGGCGAATCCATCCCAGGACCAAAACCGCACCGCAGACTGGACGGGCGTCTGCGCCGACTCAATCGTTCCCTGGCCCGCAAGCGCAAAGGCCGTGCGAACTGGAAGAAAGCGAAAACCAAGCTCTCCAGACTGCACAAGCGCCTGGCTGACATCCGCGAAGATGCCTTGCACAAGCTCAGTCACCATCTGACCACGCAGTTCGATGTCATCGGCATTGAAGATCTGAACGTCAAAGGCATGGCCGCGAACAGGCGTCTTGCCCGCTCGGTCAGCGATGCGGGCCTTCGTTCGCTGCGCACCAAGATCGAGTACAAGGCGGCCATGACCGGCGCAACGGTCGTGGTGGCAGACCGCTGGTTTCCATCCAGTAAGACCTGCTCGCAGTGCGGCCGGCACCACCCTGAGATCGTTCTCGGTGTCGAGACCCTGCGCTGCGAATGCGGCCTAACCATCGACCGAGACCTGAATGCGGCGATTAACCTCGCCAATTACGCGGTAAGCTCTACCGTGTCAGCCTGTGGAGAGGACGGCTCTGGCGTTGCCTCGGCAGCGTGAAACCAGCCTCGATGAAGCAGGAAGAAAATAACAGATAGTTGAGATTATCTGAGACTTTTCGGAGCGGAATCCAGGCGAACACATGGCCAAAACACTCATCATCGGCTACGGCAGCCCGATCCGGGGCGATGACGCCATTGGTCCGCTGGCGGTCGAGCGGCTGGTCGAGCGTGGCTTGCCGGTCGGCGTTGAAGCCATTGCGCGTCATGTGCTGACGGCTGAACTGGTCACTGAGCTGGTGGGGCGCGAGCGGGCGATCTTTCTCGATGCGGCGGCTGGTGGCGAGCCGGGCACGGTTCAGGTGCATCGTCTCGAACCCGATGTGGATGCACACTCGACGATGGCGCATTTTCTCGATCCGCGCGAGTTGCTGGCCTGGTGCCGGCGGTTGTATGGACAGGCGCCGGAAGCCTATTTGATCACCGTGATGGGGGCCTGCTTCGATTATGCCCATTGCCAACTGAGTCCGGTCGCCGAGGCCGCGCTCGAACGGTTGTTGGAGCAGGTCGAGCGGGTTTGGGGCCAGGTCAGGCGGTAGGTGGTCTTGTCAATGATCCCCACAACAGCCCCCTATTCGCCGGTCTCGAACTCAGCGTTCTTGAACTTCAGCACGTTGCAGTTCTCCTTCACCACGCGCTGCAGCCCATCATCGAAGCCAGTGGATGCTTCGGCCTGGATCTCGATGGCGATCTTGACCTTGACCCCCGGCCGTGATGTGAACTGCATCACGACCTCGTCGACCAGGTCGGCGAACTGCTTTTTCGCCAGGATCGGGTCAAGTTCGATACTGCCGTAGAACCTCTTTTTGACCGACTGGGAAGCTGTGCCGCCTGCCGGATAAGTTGGCTTGGAAGTGTCTTCGACTCTCGGTGGTGCTCCGCTGGTGCCGGTTGTACCGGGTACAGCCTCTGTCGGCATTGGTCGCGCTGCCTCGTCAGCGGCGCGCTGGGCTTCAGCGTAGCCTGCGGCGGTCACCGGTTCGATCAGCAGCAGCGACGAGTCCATGATCGGCGACGTGCGCTTGCCGTAGCTGAACCCGACGTACCGGCCATCCTCCTTGCCCTGCGCGAAGCCGAAGAAGTCGCGGCTCTCGGCGCCCGCGGCCATCGTCCTCTGAAAAACCGTGTCGTCCTTCAGGCGCGGCAGGTAGAGTTGCCGGCAAGTCTGCTGCCACACATTGAGCGCATTGGCTTCCTTGACGTCGTCCTTCCAGAACCAATTCTTGAGCACCGTGGCCAGGTGGATCGGAGCCCACTCGGTGATCAGGAGCTCGTTTTCCTTCAGCACGCGCTCGATCTCCTGCGACAGGTTCGGCGCTCCCGGATTGACCTGGAAGTGCTCCCACTGGATTTCAGACAATCCCTTGCCGGGGCGGGCCTCCTGCATCGGGGCGAGCAGCCACTTGTAGGTTTCACGGATCATCCGTCGCAGGGCCTCATTGGCGTCCTCCAGGCTCTTGCCGGCCTGCCGCGACTGGAACTGGTCGAGGTTGAGCTTCAACTCCTTGATGTCGTTCACGATCGACTGCCATGCCAGCTTCGAGCGCACCTGATCCTTGAGGCGGCTCACGCTGTCGTAGTCGGCGGCGAGGAAGATCAGACGGTTCTGCTTGAAGCGCGGCTGGTCGCCACGGTGCTTCAGAATCTCGGTCGCGCGCTCGATGGCGAGACACCGGCCACTGTGGGTGAACGCGGCATCGGGCGGCAGCACCACGAGGCGCAACTGCCAGTCGTCCGGAACATCGCTGCCGGCCGTGAAGATGTGGATGCCGCCGAACACGCCGCCGGCGATGGTTTTCTGCACGCGGTCGCGGATGGTGGGGAAGACGTCCTCCTTGTCTTGGAAGCGGCGCTTGCGCTCTTCCATCTCCCGGCGCAAGTTCGGACGGGTATCGAACCAGAAGCGGTTGTTGCCGCTGTTCAGGTAGTGGAGACGGTCACCCAGGCGACGCAACGCATCCTTGTAGATACCCACCGGTTGCCCCGGCTGCGCCGCGCCCAAGGCGACGCGCTCCAGTTCGATGCCGCGCACCATCTGGTTCGCCGTGCTCGGCGCGCTGCCGAGGAAGATCGCCCGCGCCGCGCGGCGACAGGCTTGCACGCTACCCAGACGGGGATCACGGTTCTCGATGTCGGTGGTTTCGGCACGCTCGCCATCCACATCACGCTCGACGACCGGATCCCAACCCGGCGGCAGGTAGTAGATCACCTCGTTGCGGGTGTCCGCATCCTGCAGTGGAAGGCTGCCCGGCATGATCAGCGGGTCTTTGTCGTTGTCCTTCCACAGGCGATGGATCACCTTGGCCATCAGCTTCAGCACACCACGGGTGCGCTGGAAGTTGTCGAGCGATGACCAGTCCTCATACAGACGGTCGAACACCTCAGGATGGATCGGGTAGGCATGTATCAGCCGGTCGAAGTAGCGGCCCTCCTGCGTCTCGCGCGGGAAGTCCTCGCTGTTCGCCGTGTAGTAGTCGGCAAAGGCCCGGCACACCGTTTCCGCGGCCGGCTTGTCGTTGATGCTGGAGAACAGACGGCGACGGACGATCTCGAACGCCTCCTCGGTGGCCACCGGCTTCCACAGCGCCTGCACGCGGCCGAAGTAATGCGCCAGCGCCTCCAGCGCCTTGACGCCGCGTTGGCTGCCGGCTTCCTTGTCCGATTCCGGCAACGCGGCCAGCAGCACCGCCGTCGGCACCGCCTTCAGCGCCTCGGTCAGCGCCTGGATAAAACTCAGGTTGGAGTCGAAGCTGCCGCCGGTGAGCGTTTTGCCTTCCTCGAACTGGCGCACATAGGCCACCAGCTCGTCGATCAGGATCACGCAGGGTGCGTAACGACGCAGCAGCGTCTCCAGCACCGCCTTGCCCGGGGAGGTGCCGGACGCATCGGCGTCGGCCACCAGCGCGTAGCCCTCAGCCTTGCCCAGCTGCCAGGCCATGTCGCCCCACAGGGTGCGGATGATCTGGCCATCGCGCACCACCGGCTGGTTGGGCGAAGACTTGATGCCGTCCAGCACGGCCACCCGCGCACGGGGCAGTTCGGTCACACCGGCTGCATCCAGAATGACGGGAACGCCCGGCAGATCGCAGGCCGGTGCATCCCCCTTGGCAAGGTGATAGACCGCCAGCATCGTGTGCGTCTTGCCGCCGCCGAACGCCGTCTGCAACTGAATCACCGGATCGCCACCCTTGCCGGACAAGCGCTTGACCACGGAGTCGAGCAGCAGGCGCATGCCTTCGGTGATGAAGGTGCGCTGGAAGAACAGCGCCGGGTTCTGATATTCGGGCGTTGCCGTGCCTTCGTGGACGCGCGACAGGTCGGCGGCGAACTCGGCTTGCTGGAAGGTGCCCTTGAGCACGTCTTCATGCGGGACGGCGATTTCGCGCCAGGGTTTCAAAGTCATGGTGGTTTCCTCTTTATGTGACGGTCCAACCCAGGCGATGCATGTTGTCCTTTGAGACGACCTTTGGGTGTGCGTCTACGGCACGTAGCAGCTGTGCCAGCTTCTGCTTCAGGTCGGCTGGATCGACGACGGGCTGATGGGCCTTCGGAAGCTCGATATGCGCGATCACCCGCAACTTCCTGCCCTTCAGCACCTCTCCGGCAATCGTGCGCTCGCCAGGATCGTTGCCGTTCAGCTTGGCCGGCAGCAGGGCCGCCAGCGTCATCAGCACCTTGTTCGCAATGGCTTGCGGAAGCTGCGAAGGCTTTTCCGCATCCGGGTGGCGGTAGTCTTTGACCTCGATGAGGTAAACCGTAGCGTCCGGTCCTCGCGCCAGTAGATCGACCGCCTGGATACCGTTGAATTGGCGGCTGAACTGTTCGCGATAGAACGACCAGTCGTCGTACTTGCTCGCCAGCCAACCGGTTGGAAAGATGAATGTGAGCTTTTCGACTTGGACAGCAATCGTCATCTTCAGTCCCCCAACGCCATGTAGCGGTCAGACTGACTGAGACTTTCCTCAAGTGCGGCGATTGCTCCAATCTCGTGCAAAGTATCGGCTTGTACCATTTGCACGCCATCGTCGCTTGTGTGCAAGCCGAAGAAGCGTGTTGGCACGACCTTTTGTTGCTTGGAACGAGCATCCAGTTCGATCTCGAACTCGCGCAACAAGAACAGGCTATGGGTGGCTACGAAGACCTGGATGCCCTGCGCCGCGAGATGGATGATGCTGCGCGCGACGATTCTGACGAGCTTGGGATTCAGGTTGGTTTCAGGCTCGTCCCAAAACAGATAGCCCTTGTCCAACAGCGAGCCTGTGCTGATCAATCGCGCCAGCATCGCAAACTTCCGCAGGCCTTCGGCCACCAGCGGCATTTCCATCCGCCCTTCACCAGACATCCGCAGGTAGAAGCGGCCGCTCTTGGCATCCATCTCAACCTTGCCACCGAGCGCTTCCTCCAATGGTTGGAGTAGTTGCGCGGCACGCTGTTCACGCGCCCCCTTCAATGAAGGAGCGCCCAGCAGCGAGACTGTGTCTCGCCAGGTCTCCTCAAATTCCAGGTGGTAGTTGTCGTAAAAGGCCAGAAACCAAGGACACAAGGTGATCAGTTCTCTGGTGGGCAGATAGACCGGCGATCGCTCTAGCGCCTCTTTTGGAAGCCGCATCACGTCCACTTGCGACTTGGCGTTGCTGGCAAATCCGATCGCGCTGCTGGCCTTTTCGGACTTCATGCTCAGCCGGATCTCGCAACGGTCCCGACCCTGCTTGCGCTTGACGAGCCGGCCGAGAGACTCGGGGCGCATCACGCGCACCAGCTTGTCCGCGTAGGCCCGCTCCAAGAGCACCTTTGTTAGGTCCTCAGGGCGCGTTGCCTGCACCTTTAGCATGGCGTACAAGGCTTTGAGTACATGAGACTTGCCGACCCCGTTCTCGCCGACGATGACGTTTAACCCCTTGGCAAACTGCCAGACGTCGTTCGGTACCGTGGTGAAGCTTTGAAACGTCGTTGACGTGAGCATCTCATCCTCCTCAAATATCCAGTTGCGCCTGCGAGCCTTTGATGCCCGCATCCGCCGATGCTTGTTCAATGCCCGACCACGCGGCGATCAATTCGTTGTAGGCCCGCGCTTCTTCGGCCCAGCCCTTGCGCTCGCACAGGGTATAGAGGCGATAAGCCAGGGCGCGCATGGGTTCGGCGCGGGCGGGCATGCGCGCGAGCAGCGCGCCGGCTGCCGACTCGCCGTCCCGATTGAGGGCGCGGATCAGTTGATGCAGGGCCTCCCATACCGGCGTGCGGGCGTCGGTTTCGGGCGACCAGTCGGCGGGCATCTCGGCCCATTTGAGCAGGCGCAGCTCGCCGCGCCCCGCGGCGACCACGCCGGCCTCCGTCAAGCCCTCGACGCTGGTCCCCTTGGCGCGGGCGAGCACATCGGCCTCGCCAAACTTGCCGGTGGCCCAGCCCTGTTGCTCGAACCAGTGCAGGCAAAACTGCGTGTCGGGGTCGAAATCGTCCTCGGCCAAAAAGCGGTTGATGAGCTGCAAGGCGGTGCGCACCCGCATGGGCGTGCCGTCGGCCTCGAGCACCGCGGCGTATTGGGAGAAGATCGCCATGCCCGGGCCGATGATCGCTTGGCTCAAGTCCACCGGTGCGACCGGCGAATTGACACCGCCGCGGGTCATGTCCAGAAGCGCTTCGGGCAAGGCTGCGTTGAGTTCACGCAAAAATTCGCGACGGCTCACCGTGGGGGCATCGGGCGCGCGCTTGCGGCAGACGAGCACGATGCTGGAGGCCAGCGCATTGGTGCCTTTCCCAATCAAGCGATCGGACTGTTCGCTCCGCATCGGCCAGGTGCCGGTGATGGCAAAGCCGGCTTGCAAGACGGCGTCCAGAAAGGTCTCCCAGCCGGTGCTGTGGGTACCGGTGTCGTCCTGGGTCTCGCTCTGCTTGAAGGCGTAGTAGATCGTCACCGGAAAGGCGGGATGGGCCTGCTCGGCGAGGTTTTTGAGCGCCTGCGTCATGCCGTCGAGGAAGAACTGCTCGGCAGCTTCTTTGCTGCCATGACGGTAGGGCGTGGCGACCAGCTCTTCGGCTTTGGGTACAGCCAGCGTGGCGTAGAGGCCGGGGAAGATGGGCTTCAGGCTCTTGCGGAGCCAGACATAGAAGAAATCCGACAGATCAGCGTAGCCGATGTTGTCGTAATACGGCGGATCCGTTGAGACCACCTTGTGAGCAGCTGTGTCACTCGACGCAGCATCCTGCTGAGAGACAAATCCAGGAAATGCTCGAAGTGGCAACTTCAAAATGCAATCTGCAATAAACTCTGTAGCAGGCCTAAAGCCTCCTACCACATCGCTTAGGATTGCCGCCTCCGGGTAATCCCAAGTCATGGCGATGGCCTGCTTGCCATATAAGTTCATTACCTTCTGGTTACCCGCTACCCAACGCGTGCAGGAATTTGAGAAATCTGCGCAACGATCGACTGCAAACGCCAAATACACCCCCACCGCCTCTGCGTAGGCGGTGGCGCCGGTGCCGCCGGCATCCAGCCCGCGGCCGTCGTCGGGAATGCCCGCGGCCAGCGCATCGGCTTTGACCTTGGCAATCGCCTCAATCACCAGATCGGAAAAGGTGGTCAGCGCCACCAGTTGGCGGGGGGTGAAGAGGTCGGCGAATTTGGTCAAACCATATAACGGTGTAAACATTGACCGTCTGTCAGGCGGAATATCGGTATCAGGGCGCCAAGTCGGCATCGCCTGCCGTGCCGCAGCTTCGTGCTCCGGCGTCGGTGCAAGGTACACGCGACCGCGCGGTCCTTCCGCGACGATGGCCATCAATCGCGCACCCATGCGCCCGGCCATGCCTTCGGCCTTGATGTAAGCGGGTTCAATCGGCGTATCGGACAGCAGGCAGCGAAAATTCGCCCCACGCGCCAGTTTGTTGCCGTTCTTCGCCCCCTCCGGCGGCTTGCCCACGCGCACCTCGAAGCGGTAGCGGTCGCCTTCGACCACCGGCTGTACGTAAGCCTCCTTGCCTGCTTTGCTGGAAAGGACAAAGGTCGAGGCCAGCGGCACGTCGACATGGCTGAACGCCGGGTTGGGGCTTTTGACGGTGCGTGCCCAGAGCCACGCGATCACGGTGAGCTTGTGCCCGATGAGCGGCTTGAGGTCTGGGCGGTTCTTGGCCATCTCGGGGGTGATTTCGATCGGCGGGTAGAGGTGGCCGATCCGCTTTTGCGCCTCGTCGCGCATCCAGGCGCCGTAGCGGCGCACATCTTCGGCCAGCCCTTTGGCACCGCGCCAGTCTTCGTGCAGCTTGGTCTGCTTCTCACCCGGCAGATGCGGGCCGACGGGTGGGCGGCCGGCAAAGCGCGGCGGGATTTCGATCATCGCCTTGTTGATGGTCACCGCCACCGGGTTGAGGTCGGAGGCGTAGCTTTCCAGCCCCAGGCGCTGGGCTTCCAAGGGGAGCGCGCCGCCGCCCGCGAAGGGGTCATGGAAACCCGGCAGCTTGTCGGGGTTGAAGAGCTCGGCGGCCTGCGGGTGGTGTTGGTTGAGTTCGCAGGTCTCACGCCATGAGCGCCGGATTTCGGCACGGGCTTGTTCGAGCACCGCTTCGTTGTTGGTGTTTTCCCACAGCACCAGCGCTTCGATGATCTTGAACAGCCGCTCGCGTTCGATCGCGGCCTTTTCCCTGTTCACCCCAAATTTGAAGCCGCCGCCCTGCTGATAGCCGGGGTCGTTGACCATCTGCGCAAAGATCACCGCCCGCGCCGCCGCCAAGGGGCGACGCGCCCACCACAGGTGAATGCCTCGTGGATGAGCACCGATACCAGGCATTTTTTCGTATGCACACGCGGTATTTATCGAATCGAGCGGCAGCGCGACTTCGATGAGTTTTTTCGGGGATTTGATGGGGGTCATGATGGATTCCTTACTGCCAGTGACATAATGCGGCCCATTAGCCCCGCCGGAGATCGCATCTCCGGCCCGACGCCTCCCTCGCGGAGGCGTCTCTTTTTGTGGGGTGCGATGCGCATCACCGCGTGGCCTCCGCACTCACCGCCCGTGCGAGCAGCGCGTCCAGATCCAGATTGATGCTGGTCACCGCCCAGTCCGGTTCTTGCGTGAAGGGCTTGGTCACGTAAAACGGCCCCTCGTGCCGGTCGCCGTCCACCAAGACGATGGCCAGGATGAATTTGTCCTGCTGGTTGAGGCCGTAAAGAATCTCGTTGCGGGTCACGGTGATCGTGCTTTGTCCCTTGGCGCGGCCCTTCACCTCGATATGGCGCGAGGCCGGCAACTTGCCGTCGACCGCCTTCGGCAGGCTGGTCACGTCCCAGCCGCACTTCTGCGCCGAGACATCGATGACCTCATGGCCCAGGGCACGTTCGGCATTCATGACGGCCTGCATGGCGATGCGCTCGATGCGGGCGCGGGCGTCGGCATCCGCCGTCCACCCCGGCTGCCCCTTGCGCTGCGCCAGCAGGCCCGCCGGGATCACCAATGCGCCGCCGACGACGACCGGGGTCGCCGAGATCACATGGCGCATGGCCAGCAATTCCTTCTCGCGTGATTCCCGGCGTGCCGTCAGGTCATCGATGGTGCGGCGCACGTTCTCCAAGGTCAGGCGCACATCCTTGCCGGCGGCGATGTCTTCCTGCAGCTTGATGTAGCGGTCGGACCAGAAGTTGATCTCCTTGACCAAGCGCTCGTGCACAGCCGCCAGCGTTTTGTCCACATGCTTTTCGCGCCGGGTACGCACCTCCTCGAAGTGCTCCGGCACAAGGTGTGTGGAGGCATGCGCCAATGCTTGCTGCTCAAGGTTCTGCGTGATCCACGGCGCGGCCGGCACATCTTCGATCAGGCTCACGTCGGCTTGGCTGATGGGTTCGAGGTCGAGGTGAGGGGCCCAGCCGGCATTGATCGCTGTGCCCTGCGGGTCGATCTCGACAAATTGCATACGGCGTGAGACCACCCGAGTCGGGTCGGCCCCTTCCTTCACCGAGTGGTCGATGATGAACAGCACCTTCGGCGTCAGCCCCATGTCGGTCGGGTCCACCAGCACGGCGCCCTGCTTGAGTTTGTTGCGGTGGGCTTCGAGCACCAGGTCGGTCACCGACTGCATCAGCGGGTGCCCGGGGTGCAGCAGGCCGGCCATCGGCGCACCGACGCGGTCGGTGAGGCGCACGTACTGCTTTTCGAAGCACACGCGCTCGTATTTGCGCAGTACGGGGTCAAGGTTGCGGCGATCCCGACCGGTGATCTGGCGGTCACGCTCACGGATATTGGCCGGGACGTGGGTGATCTCGTAGCGGCCCGGCTCGCGAGGACGCAGTTCGCCGCCAAGTTGCCGGAACGCCTGGCTGAAGAAGGAACGGATGAAGTAGGGCTGGAGCTTGCGGGCTTCGGCCTTTTCCATTTCTTCCTTCACCGCGAAGAGGCGCTTCTCGTCCATCACTTCTTCGCACAGGGCGTTGCGCTTGATGATGGTTTCGAGGTGCCGGGTATCGAGCGCACCCTCGACCTTGCGGTGTAGCCTGGCGCGAACTTCCGGGTCTGCGCCGTAGCGGATGGCTTCGATCAGGAGGTCTTTGAGGGGCTTGTCCTCGAAGACTTCGCCGAGGATGTCGAACACGCGGCCGCCCAGGGCGGCGCGCTCGATTTCCAGCTTCTCGAACAGGCGCTGAAACACGTCACCCTCGCGGGTCTCGTTTGCCACCATGTTCCAGAGGTGGCAGACCTCGGTCTGGCCGATACGGTGGATGCGGCCGAAGCGCTGCTCCAGGCGGTTGGGGTTCCAAGGCAGGTCATAGTTGACCATCAGGTTGGCGTTTTGCAGGTTGACGCCTTCGCCCGCCGCGTCGGTCGCGACCAGCACGCGCACGGCAGGATCGTTGCGGAACAGCTCCTGCACCTTACGGCGCTCTTCACGCTTGACGCCGCCGTGGATCATCACCACGGCTTCTTCGCTGCCGATCAGGCCGCGGATCTTGGTGGCCAGGTAGTTCAGCGTGTCGCGGTGCTCGGTGAAGATGATCAGCTTGCGCCGGCGGCCCACCTCGTCGTGCATCTCGGGCGTGTCTTGCAGCAGGCGGGAGAGCTCGTCCCACTTGCGGTCCTGACCGGAGTGGACGACCTGGCGCGCCTGTTCTTCCAGACCTTCGAGGATGATGATCTCGGCCTCGAGCTCCTGGATGGTCTGCGCGGCGGTGGCCTGGTCGACCACGGCTTCCTCGAAGTTCTCGTAGTCGTCGGGCGATAGCGCGTCGGCCGACTCCCAGATGTCTTCGGGCGCGCCGTTGATGCCGGTGCCGGCCAGCGTCTCGGCCGGCGACCTGCCGCGCTGACCCAGCTTCTCTTCTTCGACCCTGCGCTTGAGCTTGTTGCGGCGGCGCTTGAGCGACTGGTAGATGGCTTCAGGGCTGGAGGCGAGCCGGCGCTGTAGCGAGGTCAGCGCGAAACCCACCGTGCCCTTGCGCCCACCGTCGGCCAACTGGTCGGCCTTGTTGAACTGCTCTTTGACGTATTCGGTGACGGCGGCGTAGAGCGCAGCTTCGAGGTCGGACAGCTTGTAGTTGACGGTGTAGGCCCGGCGCTCGGGGAACAGCGGGGTGCCGTCGAACTTGAGCAGGTCTTCCTTGACCATGCGGCGCATCAGATCGCTGACGTCGACCTTGTGCGTGCCGTCGCGGAACTTGCCGTAGAAGCGGTCGGCGTCCAGCAGCGACATGAACAGCTGGAAGTCTTCTTCCTTGCCGTTGTGCGGCGTGGCTGTCATCAACAGAAAGTGCCGCGTGATCGAGCCCAGCAGTTCGCCAAGCTGGAAGCGCTTGGTCTTGTTAACCTTGTTGCCGAAGTAGTTGGCCGAGAGCTTGTGCGCTTCGTCGACGACCACCAGGTCCCAGTGCGAGAGGCGCAGCTTCTCCTGCAGGTCTTCGGCGCGTGCCAGTTGGTCCAGCCGGGCGATCAGCAGGTCGAAGTCATCAAACGGATTGCCGCTACGCGACTGCTCAACCTGCTCGCGCGAGAACAGAGAAAACGTCAGTCCGAATTTCTCGAACATCTCGTCCTGCCACTGCTCGACCAGGCTGCCGGGCGCGACGATCAGGACGCGCTTGGCATCGGCGCGCATCAGCAGCTCGCGGATGAACAGGCCGGCCATGATGGTCTTGCCCGCGCCGGGGTCGTCTGCCAGCACATAGCGCAGCGGCTGGCGCGGCAGCATCGACTCGTAGACCGCGGTGATCTGGTGCGGTAGCGGCTCCACGTTCGACGTGTGCACCGCCATCATCGGGTCGAACAGGTGGGCCAGATTGATTCGGTAGGCTTCGGCGGCGAGCTTGAACGCCTCGCCCGGCGCATCGAAGGCCCACGGACGACCGGCCTCGGCAAGAGAGAGCTTGGCCTCGTCCGTGCGGAACAGCATCCGCTCCAGCAGCTTGCCGTCGGCGGTCTTGTAGTAGACGGTGAGCGCGTTGTCGCCCACCGGCTCGGTCGTGACGATGCGCACCACCTGCCCGGGCTCCAGGCCCGAGACGGCGGCGTTCTTCCGGATCTGTTCGAGCTTCAGCACGGTGCGCCCCTTGTCAGGCCGATGACGCGCGTGGGTGTGTTCTCCTTGGCGAGTTGCTCGATCTGCTTGACATCTTCAGACGTCCATCGCTTGCCGTGGTTGGCGGGGGCTTAGCCATGGTGGGGCTCCCTTTTGGGCGTAGGGGTTGAGGGCGATGCAGACCATGTGCGTCATCACTCCTCGCCGCGACCCTCGTAGCCCGGCGCCAGGATCAGGTTCGTCACGCCGTACAAGGCCTGGCGATTGCGAAGCCAGAGGTGGTACTCGCCGCCCTTGAGACTGTGGTCTTCGGTGCAGTCGACGTTCCAGCGGCGCAGCAGGTAGCCCGCCATCGCAGCACGGGCCCGGACTTTGAGCACGCCGTTCTCCATGCCGTACTCGGCTTCGATGGTGTCGGGGTGCTGGACGTTGGCCGGGTGCGGCACCAGCTCAAGCTCGGTAATCCGGTTCCACTGGATGTCCTGTGCGGGCAACTCGTGCTCGTTGACCGGGCCGGGCAGCATCTTGGCGTCGGCCAGGCGCGCCAGGACGAAGTCCCGGAACTCGCCGCTGCGGCGATCGAAAGCGCGCACGTGCCGGCATTGGCCGTTGTCGGCGAGGGCGAAGGGCACGATCTCCCGGGTGGTCAGCCCGCTCGACAGCGCGCGGTAGGAGACCTCGACCGCCGCGTTGCGATGGATCGCCCGCGTCAGGACGGAGAGCATCTCCAGGTCGAGCCGGCCCGGCAGGGCGGTGCCTTCATGCGGGACGATGCCCTTCCGGCGGATCGGCTCGCCGTCGCCGTAACCCTCGGACAACCAGGTCAGGACACGCTCGGCGGGAAAGTCGAACAGCGGCCGGAACCAGGAGCCGCGGACGTAGACCTTGCTCTTGGTGTCGTACTCCATGTTGCGCGGCGCCAGCTCCTTGTACTGCGCGATGTCGCGCGTGGCGGCTGCCGCCTGGATGTCGAAGCGGGCGACCAGATCCCGGCGGCGGATCTCGCCAACGAACCGCAGGCGCAGATCGACGAACGCGAGCCGGTCGCGTTGCGCTTGAGTCATCTCCGGGAGTCGGTCGCTGGACATGGTTGCACTGGTTCGATGGCTTGATGGTGAGTATCACGGTACTCAGATCGAACGTCAATAAGAATTAAGATAATCCTAATGTATGTTGCATAATGATGATGATTTGGTCGGGCGAGGTGGGCGGCTCGGCTGGCCGGCCTCGGCGGCGAGGCTCGGTCACGAGACGGTTGGCGTTCTCTCGGGAAGGCGGGCGTGGCCGCTTCGTATAGATGGCCGCCCTCAAGGGCGCTGGGTTACCCGTCTTGCGCGAAAAGCCCCGCCGTTCAGGGCGGGGGAAGGATAGCGCGGACGGCGTAGCCGTCCTTGGTTTTTGCTTTGTGCGACAAAAACGCAGTGCCGTCCATGCCTAATCTCTTTGCCATCGCTCATAGACCAAGAGTATGATTAAACTATGAAAAGACGACTTCAAGCCTACAAGTACGAACTGCGGCCCAACGGCCGGCAAGCGCGGCAAATGCGCCGCTTTGCCGGTTCATGCCGCTTTGTATTCAACAAGGCGCCGGCGTTGCAGAAGGCGCGTTACGAGCAAGGCGAATCGAGGCTCGGCTATGCCGGGTTGTGCAAGCTACTGACCGAGTGGCGCAACGGCGCGGAAACGGTGTGGCTCTCCGATGCACCCGTCCATCCCTTGCAACAGGCGCTCAAGGATTTGGAGCGGGCCTACAGCAACTTTTTCGCCAAGCGGGCCGACTTCCCGCGCTTCAAGAAGAAAGGCCGGTCGGACAGCTTCCGCTATCCCGACCCGAAACAGATCAAGCTCGACCAAGCCAACAGCCGCCTGTTCCTACCCAAACTCGGCCGGCTGCGCTACCGCAACAGCCGCGAGGTGCTCGGCACGGTGAAGAACGTCACCGTCAGCCGGTCTTGCGGCAAATGGTTCGTGTCGATCCAGACTGAGCGTGAGGTTGAACAACCGTTGCCGAAAGGCGGCGCGGTCGGCATCGATATGGGTGTGGCACGCTTTGCCACGCTGTCAGACGGCACGTTCTATGCGCCGCTCAACAGCTTCAAGCGGCATGAAACGCGCTTGCGCCGTGCGCAGCAGGCGATGAGCCGCAAGGTCAAGTTCAGCAACAACTGGAAGAAGGCCAAAGCCCGCGTCCGGAAGATTCATTCCCGCATCGGCAATGCCCGCCGCGACTACCTGCACAAGTGCTCCACCACGATCAGCCAAAACCACGCGATGGTGTGTATCGAGGACTTGCAGGTGAGGAATATGTCGAAGTCGGCGGCAGGCACAGCAGAGGCGCCGGGAAGAAACGTTCGGGCCAAATCCGGCCTGAACAAGTCCATCCTCGATCAGGGTTGGTTCGAGTTTCGCCGTCAACTGGACTACAAGTTGGCGTGGAGCGGCGGCCATCTCATTGCCGTACCACCGCAGAACACGAGCCGCACCTGTCCCTGTTGCGGCTATATGTCGGCGGAGAATCGCCGAACACAAGCCCGGTTCGAGTGCGTGGAATGCGGTTTCGAGGAAAACGCCGATGTGGTCGGCGCGATCAACGTTCTAAGGGCGGGACACGCCCGGTTAGCCTGTGAAGCGAGCGGTGCGGTAAGGCCGCCGGCCGCAGGAACCCACCGAAGCGACTCGGGGGTGGCTCAATGCCGCGCCTGAGCGCCGTAGGAATCTCCGGCCTTCAGGCTGGGGAGGATGTCAAGCACCGAAAGGCATCCAAAGATGAAGGAGACGACCTATTGGCGCTGTTTGAGCAGGGTCGGCATGCGGATGCGGAAACCAAGGCACGTCTCTGGACTGAAGATTATCCGCATGACGTCTTTGGCTGGAAGATATTAGGGGCGATCCTGACGACTACCCAGCGTCATCAGGAAGCTATTTCAGTTTTGGAAACAGCCCTGATGCTCTCGCCGGAAGACGCCGAATGTCTAAATATACTCGGCACTGCGCTCGAGGATGGAGGCCGACCGGAGGAGGCGGGTGTCTTTTATGCGCGTGCTGCTCGCCAAGCGCCTGGTTTCGTGGCTGCATTCTACAATCTGGCCAAGCTGCTTCAGAGATTGGGGCGTCTTGATGAGGCGCGATTTTATTTCGAGCACGCGTTGAGCATCAATCCACTCCATCTCAAATCGCTCAATAATCTGGGTTCACTGCTCCGTGACCTAGGGTGTACGCAGGAAGCATTGGACTGTTATCGGCGCGCTTTAGCCATAAATCCTTCTCAACCCGAAGCACTCACCAATCTGGGCAACCTGCTGCTGAGTCTCGGGCAACTGCATGAGGCCTTAGAGTGTCAAAAACGCGCGGCTCGTCTACAACCCGGATATCCCGAAATTCTGTCGAATCTCGGTAATGCTTTACAGCATCTAGGACGCCTTGACGAGGCATTGGAAGTTTACCGCCAAGCATTGACGATCAGGCCGGATGATACGTCGATTCATAGCAAACTCCTCTTTACACTGAACTACCATCCGGATCAGAGTGCCGAACAGATCTTCAGCGCCTACCAGGAGTTCGACCGGCGCTTCGGCGCGCCGCATCGCCCCCGTCGGCCACCGCCGGCCAGTGACCGAGACCCCGATCGACGCTTGCGTATCGGCTACGTCTCACCGGATTTTCGCTGTCACTCCATCAGCCATTTTCTCGAACCCGTACTGGCGCATCACGATCACCAGTCATTCGAGATCACCGCCTATGCCGAACTGACCCGGGAAGACCGACTCACGGCACTCTATCGCGGGCTGGTCGACCGCTGGGTTCCGACGCATGGACTGAGCGATGATGCCCTGGCCGAGCGCATCCGTGCCGACGGCATCGACATCCTGATCGATCTGGCCGGACATACCGCCGGCAACCGACTGGGCGTATTTGCCCGCCGCCCGGCCCCGGTCTCCGTGACCTGGATGGGCTATGGCTATACCACCGGGCTGAGTGCGATCGATTACTTCCTCACCGATACGATCATGGCGCCTGCGGGCTGTGAGCCGCTGTTTGCCGAGCGTCTCTGGCGTCTGGACGCGCCGATCGGCGTCTATCGCCCCGTATCCGACATGGGCGAGGCCGGCCCCCTGCCCGCACTCACTCACGGCACTGTGACCTTCGGCACGCTGACGCGCCATGTGCGCCTCAATCATCATGTCATCCGGGTCTGGTCGGAGATTCTCAGGCGACTACCGACAGCGCGGCTGATCATCGACAGCAAGGATTTTGCGACCGAAACCGTGCAACAGCAGCTGGCCGAGCGCTTCGCCGCGCATGGCATCGAACCCACACGGCTGAGCATCGGCTATCACAGCCCGCCCTGGGACGTCCTGCGCGCCATGGACATCGGACTGGACTGCTTCCCGCACAACTCGGGCGCCACACTGGTCGAGTCGCTCTACATGGGCGTGCCCTTCATCACCCTGGCCGCGCGCCCGAGCGTCGGTCGTTCCGGCAGTAGCGTACTCACCGGCGCGGGACATCCGGAATGGATCGCCGCCAGTGAAGCCGAGTATGTCGACAAGGCCGTGGCGCTGGCGAGTGACCTGGAGCAGCTGGCCGCTCTGCGTTCGCGCTTGCGCGCCGACTTCGAGGCCGGCCCCTGGCGCGACGAGGCCGGATTCGTCCGACGTGTCGAGCAGGCCTATCGGCAGATGTGGCAACTCTGGTGCAAGACGGAACCGGCAACCTGATGCTTACCGATTACCCGTCTTGCGCGAAAAGCCCCGCCGTTCAGGGCGGGGATGGATAGCACCCGCTGTCGTCGCGGTTTCAGCTTAGTTCGGCGTCCGCTGCTGTTCGATGTATTGGCGCACGATGGCGATCGGCGCGCCGCTACAGCTTGAAGCGAAGTAAGAGGGCGACCACAGCGCGCCCTTCCAGTAGCGTTTCCGGATGTCGGGCCGCTCCTTGCGCAGCAAGCGGCTGGACACGCCTTTGAGACTGTTCACGAGGTTGGAGACGGCCACCTTGGGCGGATACTCGACCAGCAGATGCACATGATCGTCCTCGCCGTCCATCTCGACCAAACGGGCCTCGAAGCCGGCGCAGGTCTTGGTGAAGATGGCGCGCAGCCGGTTGATGGCGTCGCCGTCGAAGACTTTGCGGCGATACTTCGTCACAAAGACCAAGTGAACGTGCATTGCAAAAACGCAGTGCCGTCCGTGTCTAATATCGTTGTCATCGCTCATAGACCAAAGTATACTTAAGACATGCAACGCTTCCAAGCCTTCAGATTTGAGTTGAAGCCCAACGGCGACCAAGCGCGCAACCTGCGCCGCTTCGCGGGGGCGTGCCGCTTCGTCTACAACCGGGCGCTGGCGTTGCAGAAGGCGCGTTACGAGCAAGGCGAATCGAGGCTCGGCTATGCCGGGTTGTGCAAGCTGCTTACCGAGTGGCGCAACAGCACGGAAACGGTGTGGCTCTCCGATGCGCCTGTCCATCCCTTGCAGCAGGCTCTCAAGGATCTGGAGCGTGCCTACGCCAACTTCTTCGCCAAGCGAGCCGGCTTCCCACGCTTCAAGAAGAAAGGCCGGTCGGACAGCTTCCGCTATCCCGACCCGAAACAGATCAAGCTCGACCAAGCGAACAGCCGCCTGTTTCTGCCCAAGCTGGGCCGGCTGCGCTACCGCAACAGCCGCGAGGTGCTCGGCACGGTGAAGAACGTCACCGTCAGCCAGTCCGGCGGCAAGTGGTTCGTGTCGATCCAGACCGAGCGCGAAGCCGAGATCCCGGTTCATCAGGGCACGGCCGTCGGGATCGACCTGGGCATCGTCCGCTTCGCCACCTTGAGCGACGGGACGGTCTACGCCCCGCTCAATAGCTTCAAGCGGCATGAAACGCGCTTGCGCCGTGCGCAGCAGGCGATGAGCCGCAAGGTCAAGTTCAGCCGCAACTGGGAAAAGGCCAAAGCCCGCGTCCGGAAGATTCATTCCCGCATCGGCAATGCCCGCCGCGACTTCCTGCATAAGACCTCGACCGCGATCAGCCAAAACCACGCGATGGTGTGTATCGAGGACTTGCAGGTGAGGAATATGTCGAAGTCGGCGGCAGGCACAGCAGAGGCGCCGGGAAGAAACGTTCGGGCCAAATCCGGCCTGAACAAGTCCATCCTCGATCAGGGTTGGTTCGAGTTTCGCCGTCAACTGGACTACAAGTTGGCGTGGAGCGGCGGCCATCTCATTGCCGTACCACCGCAGAACACGAGCCGCACCTGTCCCTGTTGCGGCTATATGTCGGCGGAGAATCGCCGGACACAAGCCCGGTTCGAGTGCGTGGAATGCGGTTTCGAGGAAAACGCCGATGTGGTCGGCGCGATCAACGTTCTAAGGGCGGGACACGCCCGGTTAGCCTGTGAAGCGAGCGGTGCGGTAAGGCCGCCGGCAGCAGGAACCCACCGAAGCGACTCGGGGGCGGCGGCTCGCTGCCGCGCCTGAGCGCCGTAGGAATCTCCGGCCTTCAGGCCGGGGAGGATGTCAACGAATCCTCATCCACTCGCACGAGAGCTTAAATCATGAACCAACGCCGCTGGCCGACCCAACTTGCCGCCTACCCCTATGCCCAGCCGCTGCTGATCGGATGGCAGATTGCCGATCGCGAACGAGATGCCTACTGGAATGACTACGAGCAGGCGCTCGACGCCTATCTAGCCTCTCAGGATGAGACCCTGACCGACGAAGAACGCCGGAACTGGCTCCTGACTAGTCGCGAACGCTTTCAGGCTTTAGCCGCTAGGGGCGATCGGCATATCGGCACCAGCCTGGCTCTCATCCGCATTCACTCCGAACTTGGCGAACCGCAAGCCGTGATACAGGCGATCGAGCAGATGCTCGATATCATGCCCTGGCTCGCCGAGCCACTGCCTGATGAACTGGAGCTTCACGTCAACAGACCCTTTATCGCGCCGCTTGCCGACTTTGACCAAAAACAGGTTTTCGATAGCGATCTAGGTCAGTGGATTCAGTCGGGAGTCATGACCGCCCTGGAGACTGCCGACCGCACTGCATAGGCGACGACGTCGCTGCTTTTCGCACCCAGAACTGATACATCCCGGCAAAGGTCTTGGGGTGTGCCTGTTCGAACCGGTGCCAATGCTCCAGATTGGTCGCAGACGGATCATCCGGAAAACGCTCGGCATAGCGCGCCATGACTCGCTGATCGAGGATGAATCCCACCAGACTCAGTTCCAGCTCGTGCAGCACGTCGGCCAGTTGCGGCAGCGTGAAACGCTGTTCGCTGACATGGAACAGCAGATCGCGGCACCCGCTGAGGCTATAGAAATCGGCGCTTCGGGTCAGAGGCGCATCATCGGACTCATCGTGCTGCCGGAGCAGTTGCTGCCGAAACGCGCGTATTTCTGTGGCGGTCGGTTGTCGGTTCTCGCGCGCAATCTGCTCGCGCACCCTGACTATGTCACGGCGCGCCCATTCGCTATAAAGCCCGATCGACATGAAACCGTCGGGACGCAGATGCGCAAGTAACGCCTTCCAACCGGCGATGGGGTCTTGCAGATGATGCAGCACGCCCACCGACTCGATCAGATCGAAAGACTCTTCGAGCTTGTCCAATCGCAGAATGTCGGCCTGAGCATAACGGACGTTGGTCACGCCCAGCTCGTGCGTCTTGCGTTTCGCGTAGGCGAGACTAGCCAAAGACAGATCGACAGCTAGGATTTGCGCCTCGGGGTAGCGTCGGGCAACGTCGAGCGAATGCAGCCCCGTGCCGCAACCGGCCACCAGGATCGAAACCCGGCCATCCTGCCGGACTGGTGGATGAAGATGTGCGTTGGGGAATTGTTGGCGAACATAGGCGGCGATGGTCGGGGCCGAGGGAACGATCCCAGCCCGCGTCCAGCGCGGATAGGGATGCTCCTCGTATTGCGCCCGCACCTCGACCGAAACGGAATCGGCGATTGCAGTCAGACGCGGCATCGAGCGGCGATATTCCGCCTCCAGCAGCGGCTCGCGCACCTGTTCGATCAGCACCTGCATGACCGGCTCGGACCAGTCGTGCTCCAGCAACCCGGCCGGCTCCGGCAGCGTCAGCAGCGGTCGATAGGACGCCAGCGTGAGCAGATACGGCTCCGCGATCGGCGCCTGTTGGCGTAGCGCCGTCGACAACGCTCCATGCAGCGCCTCGATGCGCGCCGTTTCCGGATCGCTCTCCGCCCAGACGTAATCATTGAGATGGCATTGCCGCGCCAGCGCTGCCGGCAGACGCCGCGCCGTTGCGTCGAACAGCCGCATCGCCCCGTTCAGTGCCACCGCCTCCAGCAGCGCGCGCCGAACCTGGGTCAACAGCCGCTCCAAATCGGTATCTGCAATCGGGCAGGCTTCCAGCAGACCCATCAGCACGTCATCGTCGGCCAACCTGACCAATCCGGTCGTGCCGAACAGATCCGCCGCCGTCAGCGTCTCACCACCGTTGAGACGGGCAAGGGCGGACGCGATGAGCGGATTCAGGCGGATGAAACTGACGCAGGTAACCATGAGTTCATGCGGACGACACCAGGATTCGCGCAACGCCTGAACCAGCCGTGCGCGAATCTCGGGGCGATCCTGCGTGAAAGTCAGCCGCTTGAGACAGTGCGCATACTGGCTCTTGGCCAGGGGCCAGTCGGGTTTCAGGTCCAGGGCGCGGCCATAGTGTGCCAGCGACTCCTCGAAGCGCCCCAGGTCGCGCAGCACCGATCCCAGGTTGTGATGTGCTTCGGCGAAATCCGGTTTGAGTTCGATGGCGCGCGCATAGGCCGCGAGCGCCGCCTCCAGACGTCCGAGCGCCTTGAGTGCATGACCGCGATCATTGTGAGCACTGGCCGAGTCCGGCCTCAACGCCAACGCTCGGTCGAGACAGACCAGCGCCTCGTCGGCCCGTCCGAGTTGCACCAGGACATTGCCGCGATTGATGAGTGCGCTGACGTAATCCGGGCGCAGACTCAGACCGCGCTCGATCATGTTCAGGGCGGCATCGAGCTGTCCCAGATCCTGAAGCGTCTTGCCCAGGCTGTTGAGCGATTCGCTGTCGCGCGGATTGAGCTTGAGCGCCTGTTGCAGCGCGGGCAGCGCCTCGCATTGACGGTCGCAGGCCAGCAGGAGCGTTCCCAGCGCCTTCCAGCTGAAGGCGGCTTTGGGATAGCGCCGGGTGAAATCGCGCGCCATCGCCTCGCCCTCGCTCAGACGTCCGGCGTTGAACAGCGCCACCAAAGCGTCCTGCTCGGTCGTGGATGGGCCGGATGCGCCGGCGGCGCGGCGCATTCCAGGACGGTTCGGGACATGCGAACCGGGCGGTCGGTTATTCTTGCGCATGGCTGGGAGAAAACGTTTGAGGAATGAATCGAAGCATTCTAGCCGTGATCGCGGCCTTCCCTTCACTCGGGCCTAGGATCCGGAGGCGGGAGTATCGCCCAACGCCCTGTGATCTACGTCACAGTCAGCACGACACATCGGCTCAAGCTTTCATCCGGCTGGCCGATACCCAAGTCGGATCGAAGCGATTAAAACCAAGGCAGCGCTGGTGTTCAGCCGTCGGCCTGGGTCAACACAGATAGGAGAACAGTCATGGCAATGGTCATCAACACCAACGTGATGTCGCTGAATGCCCAGCGAAATCTCACCAAATCCCAGGGCGCCCTGGGGCAGTCGATGGAACGCCTGAGCAGTGGTCTGCGCATCAACTCGGCCAAGGACGACGCCGCCGGCTCGGCGATCGCCAGCCGCCTCACCTCGCAGATCCGGGGTTTCGATCAGTCGGTGCGCAACGCCAACGATGGTATTTCACTGGTGCAGACTGCCGAGGGTGCGCTGAGTGAGTCGTCCAACATCCTGCAACGCATGCGTGAGCTGGCCGTGCAGTCGGCGAACGGCACCTACACCTCCGGCAACCGCACCACGCTCAACGCCGAGACCCAGCAGTTGATCAAGGAGCTGGATCGCATTTCGACCAGCACCAACTTCAACGGAATGAATCTGCTCGATGGTTCGGCGCAGGAGGTCAAGCTACAAGTCGGTGCCGAGGCCAATCAGACCATCAGCGTCCGGATCAGCGCCATGGACTCCTCGTCACTCGGCATCGAAAAGACCGCCGGCATCGGGTCGGTGGGACGCATCGGAACAGGTACAACGGCGGCCCTGGCCACAACCGCCGTCGGTCAGTTAGGTACCGGCGATCTGGTGATCAACGGCATCGCAATCGACGCAGCCGTCGCAGCGTCCGATACAGCGTCCTCAGCAGCCAAGGCTTCAAGCGCCATTTCGACCGCCGCCGCCATCAATGCCAAGACCGATCAGACCGGCGTATCGGCCGTAGTGGGCGAAACGCGGATCGGCGGCAACGCCATGGCCTCCAGTACAGCCGCCATAGGATCCATCACGCTGAATGGCGTGACGATTGATCTGAGTACCACCACCGATACCGCCACCACACGTGCGGCGATCGTACGGGATATCAATCTAAAATCCGACCAAACCGGAGTGACCGCCATCGACTCCGGCACGGACAATGGCGGCATTACCCTGGTAGCCGCTGACGGGCGCAATATCGTTCTGGAAAACACGTCAGGCGGTTTGACGGCAGGCAACACCGGTCTGGGCTTGGCCGGCGCATCCGGGAATACCGCCATCGCCACCGGCACCGTGACCCTGGTCTCCGAGGGCAACAAACCCATCACCATCAGCTCGGGCGCGACCGGCAATGCCTCGGATGTCGGCTTTGCCGAAGGTACCTTCAACGGCTCCAAGGTCCAGGTGTCCTCGAACCTCGGCACCAACACTACAGCGATGGCGGCGGGCAATGTTTTCGTCAACGGCGTCTCGGTCGGCCCGTCCTATGCCACCGACGATACGGCGTCTTCGGCCGGCAATGACTTCAGCGCCATATCCAAAGCCGCCGCCTTCAACGCGGTTTCGGATAAGAGCGGCGTCACGGCGGTAGTCAATCGGAACATCGCGAAGAACGCGACGGCTCAGGCCACTGCAAGTGCTGCTGTATCCGGCTCAATCAATGGTGTAGCGATCACCGGCTTTACGACAGTTGCAGGTGCGGAGAACAACAGCCTCAATCGTCAGTCGCTGGTCAACGCCATCAATGCCATTTCCAAGCAAACAGGGGTGAAAGCGATCGATACCGGTGAGGATGGCAGTACTTCCGGCGGCGGCGTCCAACTCATCGCCGAGGATGGGCGCAACATCGTAGCGAACATCACCAATGGAGCGAACGCCGGCTTCAACTCAGGTGCGGGAACCTATGTCGGTGAATTCACGCTGGTCTCCGACAAGGAGATCGTCATCACCCGCGGCACCAACGCCGATCTCTCCAACTCGGGCTTCACGGTCGGTAAGTATGGCGGCGGCGAGAAGGGTCAGTCGCTCAAGAACATCGACATCTCCACGATCGAGGGCGCCAACAAGGCCATCGTCGCCATCGACAACGCCCTGGAGAAGGTCAACAACGTCCGCTCCGACCTGGGTGCGGTCAACAACCGGCTGGACTTCACCATCAACAACCTGACCAGCATCTCGCAGAACGCCTCGGCCTCGCGCTCGCGCATCGAGGATGCGGACTTCGCGCTCGAAACCTCGAGGCTCTCGCGCTCGCAGGTGTTGACACAGGCCAGCCAGGCGATGCTCGCCCAGGCCAACTCGCAACCCCAGCAGGTACTGTCACTCCTGCGCTAAACTCATGGCAAGTTAAGTGACGGATGCGGGCGGCGCTCCAGACGGAGACCGCCCGCGCGAACCAGGAGAAAAAGCGATGGCCGGCGATCCCATGAGTGTCAGCAGAGCGACACAACCCATTCAATCCACCGGAGCCACGGGCGCACGGACGCCTTCGAGTTCCGAGATCCGTCCAAACGGCTTGCCGCCGCCCGACAACCGCAGCGACGCCATACAGGGCAGCGCCGCGCGCTTGGCGAACCGCCTCGAATCCGGTCAAACGGGCCGCACTGAAGACATCGGAACCGATCCGTCCCAAGGCGTGGCCGCAACCGACAAGGAGATGGTCGACAAACTGACCGAAGCCGTCGACAAGATCAACGAAATGATGCAACAAGGAAAGCAAATGCTGACCTTCCAACTCGACGAAGACTCGGGGCGGATGGTGGTCCGGGTGATCGATTCCCAGACCAAGGAAGTCGTCCGCCAGATCCCGAGCGAAGAAACGCTCAACTTCGCCAAATACGTCGATGGACTGATCGGTCTGATTTTCAACAAGAAGGCATAAACCGCCGGCCGCCGACGTGATGGGCGTGGCAGACCGGTTCGACGAGACACTGGAGCAACGGCCATGGCCGACAACATCATCAGTTCACTGGGCGCCGGTTCCGGCATCGACATCAAGAATCTCGTCACCCAACTGACCGCCGTCGAGCGCGCACCAAAGGAAGCACGCCTGAACACCCGCCAGGAGCAACTCCAGGCGCAGATTTCCGGCTATGGTCAACTGCGCAGCGCCTTCGACACCTTCAAAGGCTCCCTGACGGCCCTGAGCAACGGCGACCTCTTCAACGCCCGCTCGGCCACCGTACCCAACTCGGACGTCATCACCGCCAACAAGGTCGAACCCGGCGCCCAAACCGGCGCCTACAAGATCGAGGTACAGGAAGTCGCCAGTGCCCAGTCACTGGCCATGGCCTCGAACGCCGAGCGCAACGGAGCGCTCAACAAATCGGGCGCCCTGACCATCCGCTTCGGCGAATGGACCTACGATGGGGGAACGGGTGCCCCCACCGACTTCGCGCTCAATAGCGACCGTAATGCCCTGACCATCGACATCAAGGCCGGCGACTCACTCACCAGCATCGCCGACAAGATCAACGCGACCAACGCGGGTGTCCAGGCGGCGGTAATCAAAGTCGACGATCGGTTCCAGCTCATGCTGACCGCGCCTTCGGGCAAATCGAACGCCATGGAGATCACAGCCGGCCCGGGTTCGGTCGGCCTGGATGACTTCGCCTTCAACGCCGCGACCCAGAACGCCACCGAGACCCAACAGGGGCAGGACGCTCAACTCAAGGTCAATGGCTTGACCGTGACCCGCCAGACCAACGAGATCGACGACGTCATCGCCGGCTTTTCCTTCACGCTCAACAAAAAAGGCACCGCCGGCGAGAGCCTGAATTTCTCGATCACCGCCGACAAGACTGCCGCCGATCAGGCGATTCGCAATTTCGTCGCGGCCTACAACACCCTCCAGAAGACCACCCAGGAACTGGTCGGCTTCACCCGCGACAAGGACGACAATCCGGTGCGCGGCGGTCTGGCCGGCGACAGCACGGCACGGAACATGATCAACCGTCTGCGCGAACAGATCGGCGGTATCCTTCCGGGCGCCCAGGGCGGTTTCACGGCCCTGACCAATGTCGGCATCCGCACCGAGCGCGACGGCTCGCTCACGATCAACGAAACCGACTTCAAAAACGCCTTCAACGACAACTTCAACCTGCTCGAAGGCCTGTTCGCCGGCAAGATGAGCTCGACCAACAGCGCGGTCGAGGTCAAGGCCGGCACCTTCGCCTCGCGCGCCGCCGCCGGTACCTATGACGTCGAGATCACCCAGGATCCGACACGCGGCCGGATCACCGGCAACGCCCTGACGCACGACTTCTCAGCACCGCTGGATGCCTCGGACCCGGCCGCCGACTACAGCTTCAGGATCAATGTCGACGGCACCAATTCGGGGCTGATCCGGCTCACCGGCACCTACGCGAGCGCCGACGAACTGCGCGCCGACCTTCAGGCCCGCATCAACGGCGACTCCAGCCTGAAAGCGGCCGGCGTGGCCGTGGACGTCGAGTACGATACCGACACCAACCAGTTCAATTTCGTCTCGCGCGAATACGGCTCGGTCTCGAAGGTGAGTTTCACAACCGCCAGCGCCCAGATGGCCGAATTGGGGATCGAGACCGCGCTGACCGGAACCCAGGGCCTGGATGTCAAGGGCACCATCAACGGCGTGGAAGGCTTCGGCGCCGGAAACGTCCTGCTGCCGGCCGTCGACTCGCCCGCCTATGGTCTGAACCTGACCGTCGGCGCAGGTGCGACCGCCCAGGGTAAGTTCCAGATCAGCTTCTCGCGCGGCGTGGCCGGCGAACTGGCCAACATGATCGACAACTTCATCGGCAGCACGGGTTCGATCAAGACCCGCGAATCCAGCATCCAGAAGCAGCTCGACGGCATCAAGGAGGAGCGCAGTGCACTCGACCGGCGCATGGAGGGTTTCCAGGCGCGACTCATGACCCAATTCATGGCCATGGAGAACATCGTCAACAGCCTGAAGGATACCGGCAAACAACTGGACGGCATCAACGACCGCCTGCCCTTCACTGCGTCCTCCAGGTAAAGCCGGCGTTTTCATGCCTCCCGAATCTTGGCGTGAACCCGATCACAACTCACCGACCGCCCTGCCTCAAGAAATCCGGCTCAGTGTCGTTACAGTCCCCAAGAGCGCAGCCAACCCCGTCGATTCAGGGTTGGAACGCTCCCCCACTTTCAACGACCGACAGAGTCATCCGGTATTCGTCGAGGTAGGCCATGTACGCGATGCGCAGAGAACTGAACCAATACCGTCAAGCCGGTCCGATCGCCGAGATCGCCGTGGCCGATCCCCATCGCCTGACACAGATGCTGTTCGAGGGCGCGCTGGAGCGTATCGCCGTAGCGCGCGGCGCCATGATGCAAGGCAATGTCCCGCTCAAGGGCCAGAAGATCGGTCAGGCGATGGACATCATCGAAGGCCTGCGCGGCGCGCTCGACTTCGAACGCGGCGGCGAGCTGGCGGCCAATCTGGACGCGCTCTACGACTACATGATCCGCCGTCTGGTCACCGGCAACGCCCGCAACGAACCCGAGGCGCTGGAAGAGGTCTCGACCCTGCTGCGTGAGATCAAGGCCGGCTGGGACGGCATCCCCGAGCAGATGCGCAAAGCGTCCTGAACCGACCGAAGTCCCCCTTCCATCGCGGCTGCAAGCCACTCCCACACGGGAGACCGGTTGCAGCCGCGATCAATGAAAAAGCGTGCAACCCGTCTCAAAACAGCCCGACACCATCGGTCGATGCGCTTCTCGGCCGAAGCCGGTTCCACTTGGGGACGAGCATAGGACAGAGGTGCGACAGACCGAGTCGCGGCTGAGGTATCGCGCCCGGTGAGTCGATGAGCCAGTCGCGGACGCCCGGATTGAGTGCAAGCGCCAGCTCGGCAGCAAATCGCGCTTGACGGCCGCCTGGATACGCCTGAAGTCCCATCTGCGCGCCGGCGATCAGCGCTCCGGTGAGGGCGGCGATCTCGAAGCGGGCGATCCGGCGCAGTCCGGCATAGGCGGCTTGGCGCGTCGGTCTCGATGTAGCGAACGGTTGCCGGTCATCCAAAGCGTCGTCGGCGCCGATGCCCAGACAGAGCAGCTTGCAACAGCCGGCCAGCTTCGCCCGCTCGGCCGCATGCCGTCCCCGGCTCAAGGCGACATCGAGCCGATGGCGATCCAACGGTTCGTCGGCGTGAGGTACAAAGGGAATCAGACTGCCCGGATCGACGAACTCGCAGCGATCCGCACGCACCCGAGAGTCCGGATCGAACCCAGTCGTCGACAAGCGCCGTAAGTGCTCGGCCGGCATGGGATCAGCGACGAAACAGAGACATCCGATGCGTTTCGGTCCCCTCGACTCATACCCGCGACTCACTTCGGCCACCGGAACGGTCAGCCATTCGGGCAGTCCCATCAACGCCCGTCCAGTGCCGCGAGCGCGTGCTCCAGACGCTCCCACTCCGCTTCGCATCCCGGCAGACCGAACCTCAGACTGGCCGGCTGCGCAAAAAGCCGTGTCAGGATTCCCCGTTCGCACAGCCGCTCATGGAAGCGCTCGGCCTGTGGTTTCCGCACCCATTGAAAGAGTGCGGTTCCGCCCGCCGGGGTCAGACCCCGACGGCTCAGGAGTTCGGCCAGCCGCTCCGAGGCCGACGGCAACGCGGCGCGCATCGCCGACTGCCACTCCCGATCCTCCAGCGCCGACCGCGCGATCCAGCGCGAGGGACCGCTCAGGGTCCAGGGACCGAGCGCGTGTGCGGCCCGCTCACGCAGTTCAGGCTCGGCGAACAGGAACCCGACCCGCGCCCCGGCCAGCCCGAAG
The DNA here is from genome assembly GCF_018409545.1 of Allochromatium tepidum. GTDB lineage: Bacteria > Pseudomonadota > Gammaproteobacteria > Chromatiales > Chromatiaceae > Thermochromatium > Thermochromatium tepidum_A. Next base: position 2,270,214 of record NZ_AP024563.1, read on the forward strand.
AACTTACCGAGCGAGCGCAGCACCACCAGCCCCGGCCGTCCCAGATACGGCAGCACACTCTCGGCGGGCGTGACGTCCATGAAGGCTTCGTCGACCACCAGCCAACCGCCGCGCGCCGCCAGATGCGCGTGCCGGTCGAGCAGGGTCGCCACCGGCCAACGCCGTCCGGTCGGATTGTTGGGATTGATGACCACCAGCACATCGAGCCGCTCGTGCTCCGGGCCGTCGTCGAGCCAGTCACCCGGATCGCCGTCGGGCAGGCTGATCACGCGATGCCCGGCGCGATGCCAGGCATGGGCATGTTCGCGATAGCCGACCTCGGGAATCCCGACCCGACCGGGCGGACGCAGGGTCGGCAGAAGCCGGATCGCGGCCTGTGAACCGGCCAGCGGCAGCGCGCCCGAAGCGGCGTAGTAGCGCTCGGCGGCGACCTCCAGCCCATCGTCGTCCTCGGGCAGACGCGCCCAGACGCCGGGCGGCACAGCCGGCACCGGCCAGCCGTTGGGATTGATGCCGGTCGACAGATCGATCCAGTCTTCCAGCGGACGCCCGAAGCGCGCGGCGGCCTCACGCAGTCGTCCGCCATGCACGGGCGGCGCGGACAGCTCCCGGAGTTCCGCTCCCGGAACCGTCTCAAGCACAGCACTCACATTCATGCACTCACTCAACCCGTCGCGCGAACCGGAATCGAACGACCCTTCCAGCGCACACTGTTGCGCACCAGAGTGAGATAGAGCGAGCGGGTGAAGATCGCCATGAAGAACAGCAGCGAGACCGGATAGCTCAGGGCCGTGAGCCAGCCGAAGTTGCCCAACCGCCGCAGCAGCCACCGGATCTGGAGCACATAGGCGCCATAGGCGATGCCTCCGGCCACCGTCCAGTTGGTCCAGCCGTCGTGCGGCCAGGCGCGGAAAGCATCGAAGGCCGACATGCCGCCCGCGATCCAGGCGGTGATCAGGAGCAGCATCACGAGGTCGGTGGTCATGGCCCCGCGCGCGACGTTCTTGGTCCAGCCGTCGGCCAGATCGCGCAGTCCGCCCGGATACATGCGGAAGGCAATCACCCCCTCGCCGATGAAATTGCGCGTCGGCACACCGCGCCGCGCCATCTCGCGCGCCAGCGCCACGTCGTCGATGATCTCCTCGCGCACCAGACGATGACCGCCGGTGCGGAAATAGTCCTCGCGCGAGCAGACCATGCAGGGTCCGAACGCCCCATTGGATTCCAGCCGATCACCCAGCAGCGTGAACGAGCGGATGCCGCCCATCATGATCAGCGAAAAGCCGGCCGAGAGCCGCTCATAGGCACGACGCATCCGGTGATAGGGCTGGATCGAGACCAGACCGCCATGCCGCGCCTGGGTGGCGACGATACGCCGCAGACCGCCGGGTTCGAGCTCGGTGTCGGCATCGAGGAAGACCAGCACCTCACCGCTCGCCGCACGCGCCCCGGCCCAGCAGGCATGCGGCTTGCCGATCCAGCCCGGCTCAGGCTCGGTCAGGCTCAGGGTCGTGACACCGGCCGCGCGCCCCAGCTCGGCGGTGCGGTCGCTGGAGTTGTCATCGACCAGGATGACCTCGAAATCGGGATGATCCTGAACCCGCAGCGAGGCCAGCAGCGGCGGCAGCCGCGCCTCCTCGTTGCGCGCCGGAATGATGACCGAGACACGCCGCTCGTCGAGCCGCTCGGGCAACGGCGGACAGCGGCGCATCCGTCCCAGGAAGACGAAGGCGAGCGCCCAGGGCGGGAGCAGCCAGAGCAGTTCGATAGGCATGATGGTCTGTAACTCGTTTATCGGATGGGGCCGACAGGTCAAGGTCGACCTGACCCAGGTTGAGATTCTTCAAATCCGTCGACAGCAATTTGCGCCAGACTGAAGGTGTCGAGGATCGAGCCACACGACTCCGACACCCCGACGGTCAATGCCGGCTTCAAGCAGCGTCAAAGAGGATTTTGCCATGGCACAGCAAGCGCTCAAAATCGTCGTCATCGGTGGCTCGGCCGCCGGTCCCAAGGCCGCCGCGCGGGCGCGCCGTCTCGACGAGCACGCCTCCATCACCCTGATCCAGAAAGACCCGGATCTCTCGATGGCCTCCTGCGGCTATCCCTACTATATCGGCGGCGTCTTCGACGATCGCAACCAGCTCATCTGCACCCCGGCCGGCATCGTGCGCGATCCGAACTTCTTCGAGAAGGCCAAGCGTATCGAGGCGCTGGTCCTGACCGAGGCGCTCGCCATCGACCGCGCGGCCAAGACCGTGACCTGCCGTCATCTGCCGAGTGGTGAGACGCGCGTCATCCCCTACGACCGTCTGGTGATCGCCACCGGCGCCACGCCGCTCTTCCCCCAGGTGCCCGGAACCGATCTGGCCGGTATCCATACCCTGCACTCGCTCGGCGATGCCGACTCACTGCGCGCCATCCGCGACCAGGGCCAGGTACGCCGTGCGGTGGTGGTCGGCGGCGGTCTGATCGGCTTCGAGGTCTGCGAGGCGCTGCATCTGGCCGGCATCAAGACCACAGTGATCGAGAAGACCGATTCCATCCTGCCCTTCCTCGACCCCGAGATCGCGCATCTGGTGGCCAACCATGTGCGGGCCAACGGATCCGACATCATCACCGGCAACGGCGTCGCCGCCTTCCTCGGCGAGCATGGCCGATTGACCGCCGTCAAGCTCGACAACGGCACCGAACTGCCGTGCGAACTGGCCGTGGTCGCCGTGGGCGTGCGCCCGAACATCGCCTTGGCTCAAGCCGCCGGACTGACGATCGGCGAACAGGGCGGCATCGCGGTCGATGAATACATGCGCACCTCCGATCCCGACATCTATGCCGCCGGCGACTGCGTGGAGTGCACCTCGCTCATCACCGGACGCAAGGTGCGCGCGCCCTATGGCGACATCGCCAACCTTCAGGGCCGGGTCATCGGCCGGAATCTGATCGAACCCAACAGCGCCCGATTCCCCGGCGTCACCCACACCGGCATCTGCAAGATCTTCGACTACACGGTCGGCATCACCGGACTGAGCGCCCGTCAGGCACGCGCACTCGGCTTCGACATCGAGACCGCCACGATCGCCGGACTCGACATCCCCGGCTACATGCACGGCCAGTTGCTGATCAGTCTGATGGTCGCCGAGCGCGGGAGCGGGCGCGTGCTGGGCTTCCAGTGTATCGGCCCCGGAGATGCCAGCAAGCGCGTGGCCACCGTGGCCATGGCCATTCGCGGCGGACTGACGGTCGAGGATCTGGGCAACGCCGACCTGCCCTACGCCCCGCCCTACTCGCTCGCACTCGACCATGTCATCGTCTCGGCCCATGTGCTGGAGAACAAGCTGCGCGGTCTCATGCACGGGATCTCGGCGGCCGAGGTCAAACAGCGGGTCGACTCGGGCGCCGACTGCTTCATCATCGACACCCGCACGCCTCAGGAGTTCGAGGAGATGCGACTGGGCATCGGTGAGACCCTGATCCCGCAGGGCGCACTGCGCGGGCGGCTGCACGAGCTGCCGTCGGACAAGGACCGTGAGATCATCCTCTACTGCAAGATCTCGCTGCGCGGTTATGAGTCGGCCGCCATCCTCCAGGCACACGGCTGGCGCAACGTCAAGGTGATGGAAGGCGGCGTCATGGCCTGGCCCTATCCGCGCGAAAAATAGGGGCGCTCGGCGCGCCCCGGCGGCTCAATCGAAGGGCAGGAAGTCGTCGACGGCGCGCTGATCGATCTTGAACAGATCCGGCTTGAGCGAGACGTTGCGCTGTGCACCCGTGAAGTTGAGCCGGGTCTCCTGACCGAAGCTGTCCTCCATGATGAGGCTGTCGAGCCGGTCCTGATCGAAGCCCAGCTCGATGCGTACCACGTCGGTTTCCGGATCCTTCGGAATCAGCTCGACCCAGTCGCGACCGTCGCTGCTCTCGATCGGACGCACCTCGAAATGCTGCTCGATCGGCTCGGCATTCGACAGCAGCAACGCCGGGGTACCGCGCAACGCCTTGGCCTGGCTCTGATGCGAGACCTGCTTCAGCTCGACGTCATGCACATAGACGCGCTTGCCGTCGGCGATGATGATCTGTTTGTCGGGGCCTTCGTACTCCCAGCGGAAGCGGCCGGGGCGCTGCAAATAGAGGGTGCCGCGCCGCTCCATCATCTGCGTGCGCTCGGCGTTGAAGGTGAACTGCTCGAAATCGGCCTTGAGACTGTTCAGACCCTTGAGATAGTCGTCGACCCGCTGCGCGCCCTCGGCGGCGAGCACGCCGCCCGAAGCGCACAGCGCGATCAGCGCCGGGATCAGCCAATGGAAGACGCGCGGGCGCCTGGAGTCGGAACGAGACAGAGACAGCATGGATCGAGATACCTGGATGTGATTGGAGTCGGGTTGGACCGGGCACGAGGCGCAAAGATCCGAACCCCGCTCAGTCGTCGTACTGCGGCGGCGGCGCGAGTACCTCGCGGTTGCCGTTGGTCTCGGCCGGGCCGACGATGCCGATGCGCTCCATCTCCTCGACCATGCGCGCGGCGCGGTTGTAGCCGATCTTGAGCTTGCGCTGGACCCCCGAGATCGAGGCGCGCCGACTCTCGACCACGAACTGCACCGCCTCGTCGAACAGCGGATCCGTGTCCTCGGTGTCGCCGCCGCGCGGTTCGGGATCGATACCGGGCAGCATCTCGGTCGGCTCGCGCAGCACGTCATGGATGTAATCCGGCTCGCCGTACTGCTCCTTGAGGAACTCGACCACGCGATGGACTTCATGATCGTCGACGAAGGCGCCATGCACGCGATGCGGGATATTGCCGCCCGGCGGCAGATAGAGCATGTCGCCATGCCCGAGCAACTGCTCGGCACCCATCTGATCGAGGATGGTGCGCGAGTCGATGCGCGAGGAGACCTGGAAGGCGATGCGCGTCGGGATGTTGGCCTTGATCAGGCCGGTGAGCACGTCGACCGAGGGCCGCTGGGTGGCGAGCAGCAGATGGATACCGGAGGCGCGCGCCTTCTGGGCCAGACGGGCGATGAGTTCCTCGACCTTCTTGCCGACCACCATCATCATGTCGGCCAGCTCGTCGATGATGACGACGATATAGGGCAGATGCTGGAGAGGCGGCGCCTCGCCGCCATAGGCCGGCAGATCCTCGGGCTTGATGGTCGGGTCCGGGATCGGCGTGCCGGCCGCCTCGGCCTCGGCGATCTGACGATTGTAGCCGCCGATGTTGCGCACCCCGAGCTTGGCCATGAGCCGATAACGCCGCTCCATCTCGCCGACGCACCAGCGCAGGGCGTTGGCCGCCTCCTTCATATCGGTGACGACCGGCGTCAACAGATGCGGGATGCCCTCGTAGACCGAGAGTTCGAGCATCTTGGGATCGACCATGATCAGGCGCACGTCCTCGGGGCCGGACTTGTAGAGCAGGCTCAGGATCATGACGTTGATCGCCACCGATTTGCCCGAACCCGTGGTGCCGGCGATCAGGGCATGGGGCATGCGCGCCAGATCCGCGACCACCGGCAGACCGGAGATGTTGGTGCCCAGTCCGATGGTGAGCGGCGAGCTGGCGTCCTGATAGGAGGGAGAATCGAAGATCTCGCGCAGGAACACCATCTCGCGCTCGCGGTTGGGGATCTCGATGCCGATGAAGGGTTTGCCGGGGATGATCTCGACCACGCGCACGCTGACCACCGTCAGGGCGCGGGCCAGATCGCGCGCCAGACCCGTGATCTTGCTGGCCTTGATGCCGGGCGCCAGTTGCAGCTCGAACATCGTGACCACCGGGCCGGGATAGACCGCGACCACCTGGGCATCGACGCCGAAGTGAGCCAGATTGGCCTCGACCTGACGCGAGATCTCCTCGATCTGTTCCTCGGAATAGCCGCGTCCGCTCTTGCGCGGGGCTTCGAGCAGGTTCAGCGGCGGGCGTGACTTGACCCCACCCTTGGCGGCGCCGGCGACCCCGGCGGAACGCGCGAATTTCTGGAAGAAACCGCGCTTCTCCTCGGGCGCGCGCTTCGTCTCCGGCTCGGGTTCGGGGGACACGGGAAGCGGCGCCTTGCCGAGCTCGCGGCGGACCGGGCTGCGATCGCGGTGCGCGCCATCCGGGGCGACTCGCTCCCGCGGCTCCACCGCCGGCTCGGCGCTCGGCGGATCCGAGGCGTCGAACGCGAACGGCGCCGGATCGGTCAAGAGTGCCTGGACCTCGGGAGGCAGATGCTTGGGCGGGCGCCGTGTGCGCGCGGAGCGACGCGGCGTCTCCTCCAGCACGGACCGGGCGTCGGTCGGATCGATCAGGCTGAGATCGCGCGGCAGTCCCGCCGGACGACGCCGACCGGGCGGACCCGACTCAGAGCGGCGCCAGTGCCGGGGTGCGCGGCTCAGGAACCGCCAGGCGATCTCCGAACCCTGGAGCACGCCGGCCCCGATCATGTCGATCAGCCTGAGCCAGGAGATGCCGAAGAAGAGCGTCAGACTGACGAGGAGCGTCCCGAGGAGCAAGAGGTTGGCGCCCATGACGCCAAAGCCTTCGAGCATGCGTCCGCTGACCAGCAGGCCGACCCCGCCGCCCGCGCCATTGGGCAAGTAGTCACCCTGAACGGCCAGATTGACCGAGGCGAAGCCGCAACCGGCGGCCAGGGTGACGAGGAAGCCGATCCAGCGCAGCGAGAGCACCCAGGTCTTGGCGCCTGTGCCCTCTCCGCGGCCACGAAAGAGCAACCAGGCGCTCCAGGCGATCATGAAGGGGAGCAGATAGGCGAGATAGCCGAAGAGATAGAGCGCGGCATCGGCGAACCAGGCTCCCGTTCGACCACCGGCGTTGGTCACATGCATGTCGTTGCCGACATAGGACCAGCCCGGATCCTGGGGCGAATAGCTGATCAGCGAGAGTGCCAGATAGAGGGACGCGCACATGAGCGCCCACAGGCCGCCTTCGCGCAGCGCGCGCTCGACATGATCGGTGAACGTCAGTTGCCCGTAGCGTGTTGCCTGTCCCATGCGCCTCTCCAAAATGTTCCAGCGCATTATAGCCTTACGGGGGATTTTTCGCGCGGTTTCGCCGACATCGGCGCGCGCGGACGGAGGGGTTTCGTGCGACCGGGCCGCCCCGAACGAGGCGGCCCGGCGGAATCAGGTCGCGCGGCGCCTCAGTTCGGCGTCACGTTCTCGGCCTGCGGACCCTTGGGGCCTTGGGTGACTTCCATGGTCACTTGCTGACCCTCGGCCAGCGTCTTGCGACCCGCGCCATTGATCGCGCTGTAGTGCACGAAGACGTCCTTGCCGCCCTCGCGCTCGATGAACCCATAGCCCTTCTCGTCGTTGAACCACTTGACCGTGCCGGAAATCAATTCGCCTGCCATAACAACCTCATCGATAAAAACGCACCAACCAGGGTTGGTATTGAATGACCCGACTTCACCTCGAAGACGGTGTCACGACCACTCGCGTTGGAGCGGAATCCATCAGCGGATGATCTCGATCGAGCCGGCGTCTCGCTGGAGAGCGCCGGCAAGTCATTGGAATGAAAACCATCCGAAACATTCATGTCTCGATCTCGATCCTTCGACGATCGAATATCCTTCGATATCCTGTACGGCACATCAGCGGCCAGGTGCTCTCCCTGCTCGACAAGCACTTGGGGCGACGCGATGGAACGGATATCGATGAAGTCATTCGATTCAAGCGGGGAAGCCATTCATGGCGATCGACGAGGGAGATCAAGCGGTCATAACGGTGTAATGAAATCGGGCATTGGGAGGTCGAGTACGACTATTCGATCGGGTTCGAATTCAGGTCGACGAACCAGACGCTGTCAGTTGCTCCGATTATCGCTCTTCGACACATTTATTGCTCGTTCGTGTTGGGCGGTGATTATACCCCAGAATTCGCGCGCGCAAAGATCGATGTATGACCCAGTCAGAGAAGTCGATTATTCGAGTCAACCATAGTGATGCTCGGATACATGAGTCCCTGATGCGGCAGGCTCATGAAGTTGCCCTGAATGGCATCGACCCCGGCGGCATGGAGCATCGGCATGAGCTCGTCGCCATACACGGCCAGCGCGATGACGCGAACGCCCCTGCTTGTGCGCGGTACGCACGAACCCATCCAGGGCCGTCTGCGAGGCCGGACCGTCGACCAGGCCGTGCATGATGTCGCGAGAGAGCTTGACGTGGGTGAGAATGCGGTGATGGCTCTCGATGAAGGCACTGTCGCCGAGCCCGAGATCTTCGACCAGCAGTCCATGACGCCCCTTGGATATGAGCGCGAGCAACTGTTCCAGACCCTCGGCGGCCTCGTCGAAGGCGGACCGGCGTACTTCGAAGACCATCGAGCCGGGCAAGAGATCGGTCGTGGCGATGGCCGCACCAAGGGCCTCGATGATCTGTGGCGTTTGACTTTTTTCATCCCGTGCCGGCCTTGATCCTGAATGTCCGAAAACGACGCCCGGCGCGTCGATAGGTCGAAACATACGTCGAGCGCGACGAAAGCGCAAGCCGTAAAACAGCGCCGGGCATGTCTGGATGGATCAGGAACCGAGCAGGCTACGCAGCATCCAGGCGTTCTTCTCGTGGATCTGCATGCGCTGGGTCAGCAGATCGGCGCTCGGCTCGTCATGGGCTTCCTCGACCGCCGGGAAGACCGAGCGGGCCGTGCGGACCACGGTCTCCTGTCCGGCCACGAGCCGGCGGATCATCTCCTCGGCGTCGGGTGCGTCGTCCTCTTCCGGGATCTCGGTGAGGGCGGCATAGGCCTTGTAGGAACCGGGCGCCGGATGCCCCAGGGCGCGGATACGCTCGGCGATCAGGTCCACGGCCAGCGCCAGCTCGTTGTACTGGGTCTCGAACATCAGATGGAGCGTGTTGAACATCGGCCCAGTGACGTTCCAGTGATAGTTGTGCGTCTTGAGATAGAGGGTATAGCTGTCGGCCAGGAGCTTGGACAGCCCGGCGGCGATGGCGGCGCGGTTGGCCTCCGAGATACCGATGTCGATGGGCATGGGTTTGGTCATGGTCTGGCTCTCCTTGGGTTGCTTCATGGATTCAGGTTAGGGGATCAGGCGGCGAACGATTCGGTCGCCACGGATGGGCGACGGCTCGCGCGTATCCGGTCCCAGGTCTTTTCGTGGAAGAAATAGGCGACCGTGTTGACCGCCGGCTCCACTAGGGCCAGGGCGCCGCCGATGACGACGCTTCCGGTCATGAGATAGGCGACGGTGAAGGCTACGGTCATGTGAACGACGCCGAAGGTCAGGGTCTTGATCATGGCGGCTTCCTCCCGTGTGTGTTGGGAGAAAGTGTAGAGTCTGGACGATGAAAATCAAAATCGATTGATACTAGGATTGCGATCGAATTTTACTATCGATGGCGGACGGTGTCGACGATCCGGGCGCGACACAATGACAACACACTCGGCGCGTGGAGCCAAGTCGGGTCTCGACCGGGTAGTGGTGGCGACAGACCTCGATCGCCTCGGGACAGCGCGGATGGAAGTGGCAGCCCGACGGCGGGTGACGTGGCGAGGGCATGTCGCCTTCGAGTCGGATGACCTGGCGGCGCTGTTCCGGATCGACCACGGGCACGGCCGAGAGCAGCGCGCGGGTGTAGGGATGACGCGGGTCGTCGAGGACGTCGGCGACCTGACCATGCTCGACCACCCGGCCCAGATACATCACGGCGACCTCGTGGGCCAGATAAGACACGACCGAGAGATCATGGGTGATGAAGAGATAGGCCAGCCCGAGCCGCTCCTGGAGATCCTTGAGCAGATTGAGGATCTGGGCCTGGACCGAGACGTCGAGCGCGCTGGTCGGCTCGTCGCAGACGATGATGCGCGGTTCGAGCGCCAGGGCGCGGGCGATGCAGAGGCGCTGACGCTGCCCGCCCGAGAATTCGTGCGGATAGCGGTTGGCCGATTCGGGATCCAGGCCGACCAGTTCGAGCAGTTCGGCGACCCGGCGCATCCGTTCCGCCCGCTTGGGGGCGAGGCGCAGTGCCTGGAGTCCCTCGCCGATGATGTCGCCGACCAGCATCCGTGGGTTCATGGAGGCGAAGGGATCCTGGAAGACGACCTGCAAGTCCTTGCGGAATGGGCGCAGACGTCGATGGCTCAGACCGATGAGTTCCTGACCGCGATAGCGTACCGAGCCGCCGGTCGGCGGCACGAGTTGCAGCAGACCCTTGCCGGCGGTGGTCTTGCCGCAGCCGGACTCGCCGACCAGGGCCAGCGTGCGTCCGGCATAGAGATCGAGCGAGATGCCGTCGACCGCGCGCACATGGCCGACGACGCGACGCAGTACGCCCTGGTGGATGGGGAAATGGACCTGGAGTCCGCGCATGGTCAGGAGCGGGACTTGGGCGGTCTCGGTCGGGGTGTCGCCGCCGGTCGGTTTCGGATCATTGGTCGCGGTCAGTCGTTCGGGTGTCGGTGCGGTCGCTCGATCGGAAACCGGATGATCCGAAGCTTCGGCCGTATCCGGCTCGGCGAGATGACAGCGTACCCCCCTCCCCTCACCGAGCGCCCGCCATTCCGGAACCTCCAGACGACAACGCTCGATGGCCGCCGGACAGCGTTCGACGAAGCGGCAGCCTTGGAACGGCGTATCCGGCGACGGCACGCGGCCTGGAATCACCGCCAGCCGTCCGCCGCGCTTGCCGGCATCGGGCAGACTCTCCAGCAGATGACGGCTGTAGGGATGCAGCGGCTGGGCGAAGAACTCAGCCATGGGCGCGGTCTCGACGATCTGACCGGCATACATCACAGCCAGTCGCTCGGCAGTCTCGGCAACCACGCCCAGGTCATGGGTGATCAGCAGCACCGCCAACCCGTTCGCGGACTGCACGGCCTTCAGCAGCCGCAGTACCTGCGCCTGGATGGTGACATCGAGCGCCGTGGTCGGCTCGTCGGCGATCAGGAGTCGGGGATTGCCGGCCAGGGCCATGGCGATCATGACGCGCTGTTTCATCCCGCCCGAGAGCTGATGCGGATACTCGTTCAGTCGCTGATCGGGGTCGGGGATGCCGACGGCACGCAGGAGTTCGACCGCCCGCTCGGCCCCGAGCCGTTGGCGCGTGTCGCCCTGATGCAGCCGCACCGCCTCGCCGATCTGGGTGCCGACGGTCAGCACCGGATTGAGCGAGGTCTGCGGCTCCTGGAAGATCATGGCCATCCGGCCGCCGCGCACCTGACGCATCTCGGCTTCGGTCAGGGTCAGGAGTTCGGTTCCGGCGAGCTGCACCGAACCGGCCGTGATCCGTCCGGACGGCGGCAGCAGACGCATCAGCGACAGTGCCGTCATCGATTTGCCGCAGCCGGACTCGCCGAGCAGGGCGAAGGTCTCGCCGCTACGGATGTCGAGCGTCAGCCCATCGACCACGCGCGCGGGCCGGGCCGGATCACCCAGCTCGGTCGTCAGTCCCGTGACTTGCAGGAGCGGTTCGGTCATGGACTCAGACACCTCTCAACCTCGGATCGAAGGCATCCCGGACCACATCGGCGAACAGATTCGCCGCCAGCACCAGGGTGAACATGAACAGGAACGCCGCCGCCAGCGACCACCAGACGATCGGATCGCGCGCCAGCTCCAGTCGCGCACTGTTGATCATGTTGCCCCAGGAATTCATGGTCGGATCGACGCCGATGTTGACATAGGAGAGCACCGCCTCGGCCAGCACCAGTCCGCTGAAGTCGAGCACCAGGGTAATCAGCACGATGTGCATGACGTTGGGCAGGATGTGGCGGGCGATGATGGTGAAGTGGCCCACGCCCAGCGCCTGCGCGGCCTGGACGTAGTCGATCTCGCGCAGCTTGAGCGCCTCGCCGCGCAGCAGACGGCAGAGTCCGGTCCAACTGGTCACGCCCAAGATCAGGCACAGGAACAGTAGCCGCAGATCGGCGCGTTCGACCAGACTCGCGAACTCGTCGGCGTGGTTGCTCATGTAGACCTGGAGCATGAGGATGGTGGCCGCGATCAGGAGCACGCCCGGAATCGAGTTGAGCGTGGTGTAGAGATACTGGATCACATCGTCGACCCAGCCCCGGAAATAGCCGGCCATGATGCCGAACAGGATGGCGGCCGGGAGCATGATGAGTGTGGTCAGGGTGCCGATCAGCAGTCCGGTGCGGATGCTCTTCAACGCCTGATAGAGCACGTCCTCGCCGACCTTGTCGGTGCCGAGCACATGGTATTTGAGTGCCAGCTCGCCGATGACGAAGGTCAGAATCAGCACCGGCGCCAGGGTGCCGAGCGCGGTGCGCCAGGGGATCTGGGTCTGTCCCCGGAGGATGCGATCGCGAACGGTGTCGAACGGCTGTCCGTGATGACGGGCCAACCGCCGGATGAGACCGGCGGCGAGCAGCGCCCAGAGGATCAAGCCCTCGATCAGCCCGATCAGTGCGCGCCTGGCGATGTCCCAGGCGCGGTCGTGCTCGGGGTCGGCCAGATGCGCGCCGCCATGTTGCAGACGCGGATAGTCGCGGATCACCGTGCCGTCGGGCTGATCGAGCGCCTCCTTGGCATGGAGATGGGTGGCGAAAGGCGCCGAATAGGTCTTCTCCTGCCGCTCGCGCAGTCCGCTCAGGGTGAGATCGAGCAGGCTCAGCACCTCGGGCGCATAACGCACCTCGCCCGACTCGTCCGCCCGGTCGAGCTTGAGCTTGAAGTGCAGGGTATCCAGCAGCCCGATCACGGCATAGGCCGACAGCACCACCAGGGTCGCCACCCCGATGCGCGAGCGCACCACCCGACGCCAGGGTGCGCGCAGATGCTCATGACGCGCCGCCCAGACGGCAAACAGCGCCGTCACGGCCAGCAGCAGGAAGACCAGGGCATCGGTCCAGAGGACGACGGGGATCAACGGCACGACGCGGGCCTCCTCATTGCAATCTGACACGCGGGTCGACCAGTGTATAAGAGATGTCGGTCAGGATCAGGCCGAGGATATAGAGAACGGCGCCGAGGAAGACCATGGCGCGCACGATGGCGAAGTCCTGATTGCTGATGGCATCGATGGTATAGCTGCCGAGTCCCGGAATGCCGAAGAAGGACTCGGTGATCAGACTGCCCATGAACAGCAGCGGCAGCACCACCACCACGCCGGTCAGGATCGGGATCAGCGCATTGCGCAGCACATGCCGGAACAGCACCACCCGTTCGCTCAGGCCCTTGGCGCGCGCGGTGCGCACATAGTCGCGTCCGATCTCCTCCAGAAACAGCGTGCGATACCAGCGCGTCCCCGAACCGATCCCGGCGACGACCCCGACGATCACCGGCAGGATCAGGAACTTCCAGGCGTTCAGCCCCTGGTCGTAGCCCGAGATCGGCACCAGATGCCAGAGCTTGCCGATCAGGAACTGCCCGCCGATGATGTAGAACAGCCCCGAGATCGACATCATGGCCACCAGCAGCACCACGCTTCCGAGATCGACATAGGTGGCGCGGAAGAAGACGATGAACAGCGCATAGCTGATGTTGAACGCCAGCCCGATCAGCAGCACCGGCACCGCGATCGCCAGACTCGGCCACATGCGCTGCGAGATGTCGTAGCCGATGTCGCGCCCGTCGTCCGACGAACCGAACTGGAACACGAACAGCTTGACCGACTTCTGGAACAGGATGGTCTCGGTCAGGCTCGCCAGACCCTCTGCTTCAGCGTTGTAGAGCAAGGGACGGTCATAGCCGCGCTCGGCCTTCCAGCTCCGGATCGCCTCCTCGGTCACGCGCTTCTGACCCAGATGCATCCGCGCCATGTCGTCCGGCGAGTTGACGACGAAGAACAGCATGAAGGTCAGCAGATTGACCCCGATCAGGATCGGGATGGCATACAGCAGCCGACGCACGATATAGGCGGTCACAGGGCCGTACTCCTCTCGCGTCGACGCACCATCCACCAGGCCGGCAGCACCAGCAGCACCAGCACCCCGCCGGCGGCCCACAGCGGCCAGAGGATGGGCGGATTCCAGTCGCGCCGCGCGGCCTGACGCTGTTCGGGATCGAGACGCCGGTACTTGAGTGTGTTGTTGGCCATCTGGTTGGGATGCGCGTTGAGCAGCCAGCGATGATGCAGGCTGAACGACTTGGGATGGAAGCCCCAGAGCCAGGGCGCGTCACGCCGGGCGATCTCGACCAACTGGTCGATGAGCGCCTGACGTTCGGGTCCGTCCTCCATGTATTTCATGGCGTCGAACAGCCGGTCGAACTCGGGATTGGCATAGTTCGAGGCATTCTCACCCTGATGCTCGACCTTGCCGTTGGGGCCATAGAGCAGGAACAGGAAGTTCTCGGGATCGGGATAGTCGGCGTTCCAGCCCCACATGAACACCTGCCCGGTGCCGTTGCGGATCTTTTCCTGGAAGCGGTTGTAGTCGGTCGAGCGGATGACCAGCTCGATGCCGAGCTTGGCGAACTGCTTACGCATCCAGTTCAGCCGCGCACGATCGTCGGGGCCGGTGGCGACGGCCTCGTAGTTGAGGCTGAGCGCGCGGCCGGTCTCGCGATCGACGCCGTTCGGATAGCCGGCCTGTTCCATCAGCACCCGCGCCTCGTTCAGACCGCGCCGCTCGGGTCGTCCATTGCACCATTCGTAGACGAAGGGATTGATGCCGGCCTCGCCCTCGCGATGACCGAAGATACCGGGCGGCAGCGGACTCTGGGCCACCAGACCGCGCCCGTTGGTGAAGATCGCGATGAACTCCTCGAAGTCGACCGCGATCGAGATCGCCCGGCGCAACAGACGCGCGCGCTCGGAGTCGCCGCCGATCACCGGGTCGAGCATGTTGAAGCCCATGTAGAAGATGGACGGCTCGACCGAGGTCAGCAACGAGATGCCGCGCTCGCGCATGACGTCGGTCAGCATCGGCTCGCCTGAAGCGTCGATCCGGATCGCCTGATCGAAGGCATCCGACGAGATCCCGGAGGCGTCATAGTAGCCCTGGAGGAATTTGGTCCAGCGCGGGATGTCCTCTTTCTCCAGACTGTAGATGGCGCGGTCGATGAAGGGGATCGGCCGGCCGGCGTCGTTCAGGATGCCCGAATCCCGATCCTCGGGCATCCCCTCGCTCGGATAGGTCTCGCCGTGGAAGTTGGGATTGCGCTCCAGCACCATGCGCCGGTTGGGGTCGTTCTCGCTCAGCATGTAAGGGCCGGTGCCGACCGGATACCAGTCGAGCGTGATGTTGCGCTCGGCCAGTCCCGGCTGGGCGTAGAAGACATCGGCCTCCCAGGGCATGGGCGCGAAGAAGGGCATGGCGAGCCAGTACTGGAACTGCGGATACTTGCCTTCGAGACGGATGCGCAGCGTCCGGCTGTCCAGCACCTCGACGCCACTGAGAGTCGCCTGACGCAGAGCCGCGACCCGCGCCGGCGCGTCGGCCGACTCCAGACCCGCGAGCCGGTCGGCCAGTTCGCCGAAACCCCGGATATGCTCACGCATCAGTCCGGCGATCGGCGAATGCGACCAGGGCGCGGCCAGACGCTTGATCTGATGGGCGAAGTCATCCGCAGTCAGCTCGCGCGTACCGGTCTCTTTGAAGTCGGCCAGCCGGTTGACGCCCCTGAGATCCCTCGGACTCAGGCTGTGATAGCGATAACTGCCATCATCAGCCCGCGCAAAGGCCGGATGCGGCTGGAATTGGATACCGGGCTGGATACGGATCAGATAGTCGCTGTGGTCGATGGCCGCGACCGGCGCGTCCTCCGGCAGCAGGTTGCCGGCGGCGTCGAAATAGCGCGGCTCGGGTACCTCGGCCGCCGACAGCGGCACCAAACGATAGGGCCGGAGCAGAAAGTGATATTGCAGCGGCGGCTCGTAGATCTGCGCCAGGAAGGCGTACTCGTCCGAGCTGTAGGAGCGCGCCGGGTCCAGATGCTTGGGACGCTCGGCAAAGGAGCTGTAATAGACGTTCGCCTCGGCGTCCGCCGCCGGATAGGGATCGTTCCAGGCCGACTCGCCACAACCGGACAGCGCCAGGGCCAGGAACCCCAGCACACCAATCCATCCTCGTTCGACCCAGTCGCGCACGTCCACCCTACCCTTTCACCGGATGACAAGATTCGGTACTGTTGCAATCACGGCCCCGAGTGTCAACGGGCACGACGATTTTTCAACCGTCCACTGAAGCTACGACAGAGACAAAACACCCATGGGTTTCCTAGAAGGCAAGAAGATTCTGATCACCGGCGTGGCGAGCAACCGCTCGATCGCCTGGGGCTGCGCAGAGGCGATGCATCGTCAGGGCGCCGAGATCGCCCTCACCTATCAGAATGACAAGCTCAAGTCGCGCGTCGAGGAGATGGCGCACAAGTGCGGATCGGATATCGCGCTGCCGCTCGACGTGGCCCAGGATGCCGACATCGAAGCCCTGTTCAAGGCGCTCGGCGAGCGTTGGGACGGGCTGGACGGCATCGTGCACTCGATCGCCTTCGCCCCGCGCGAGCAGTTGGAAGGTGACTATGTCGACGCCGTCACCCGCGAGGGTTTCAACACCGCGCACGAGATCAGCTCCTACAGCTTCGCGGCACTCGCCAAGGCCGGACGCGGCATGATGGAAGGCCGCAACGGCGCGCTCGTCACCATGACCTATCTGGGTGCGGTACGCGCGGTGCCGAACTACAACGTCATGGGCGTGGCCAAGGCGAGTCTGGAGGCCAACGTCCGCTATCTGGCCGCCTCGCTCGGCCCGCACGGCACGCGCGTGAACGCCGTCTCGGCCGGCCCGATCCGCACTCTGGCCGCCGCCGGCATCTCGGACTTCCGCGACATGCTCAAGAAGGTCGAGGAACGCACCCCGCTGCGGCGCAACGTCACCATCGAGGAAGTCGGCAATGCGGCGGCCTTCCTGTGCTCGGATCTGGCCTCGGGCATCACCGGCGACATCCTCTATGTCGACACCGGTTACAACATCCTCGGCCTGGGCTGAATCGCGCTGAGGGTTCGCCGGCTCCCGCGCTCAGGCGTGGGAGCCGGACCGTGACGCCCCAGCGTCCTCCCGCTTACAACGCCTCTTCGCCGGCTCGCGACGACGCCTTGCGCTCGATCTTGGCGCGCGACTTCATGTCGTCGAGCATGTTGATGTAGGCCTGACGCCCCATGATCTGGCTGATGATGAAGGACTCGGCCGAGAAACCATCCGCACTGCCTTCCGCCTCCGCTTCGACCCGACCGTCCTCGACCTTGGTCAAACGCACCACGACCGCATCGCCATCATCCAGGATTGCGGTTCCGACACTGACGGCCCCATCGGTCGGCACCGGCAGCTTGAAGGCCGCATCCAGCACGCCCGCCGGCACCTCGGTGCTCTGACGGTTGACCAGACCCGGCGACTCGGGCTTCAGCGCCTCACCAGCCGCCGACCAGTCGGAACCGTCACGCAGCTTCTCTGCCAGCGCTTCGGCCGCCGACTTGGCCGCCGAGCGTGCCTGTTCGTCACGGATAGCGGTGACGATCTCCTCGCGCACCTCGTCCAGCGGCTTGACGGACGCTTCGCGATGCCCGGTCACACGCAACACCACGGCCTGGAGCCGATCGCGCTCGGGCTCGATCATGTCGCTGTTATGTCCGCCGACCAGGACGTCCTCGCTGAAGGCGGCTGCCAGCACCTTGGGGTGTGACAGCACGCCCTCGCCGCTACCGCCACCCTCACGGCCGATCCAGTCACTATGCCGGATGGTCAGGCCCAGCTCCTCGGCAGCCGGGTCGAGACTGTCGCGCGACTCATAGCAGATATTGGCCAGACGCTCGGCAAGATCGTAGAAGAGTCCCTCGGCGCGCTGCTTGGCCAACTCGGTACGCAACTGCTCACGCACCTCCTCGAACGGCTTGGCCTCGGACGGCAGGATCTTGACTACCTCGATCAGGTGATAACCGAAGGGGGTGCGGACCGGCTCGCTCAACTCGCCGGCTTTGAGCGCAAAGGTGGCCTGATCGAATGCCGGAACCATGATGCCGGACTCGATGATCCCGAGCGATCCGCCCTTGGCGGCACTGCCCGGATCCTGCGACAGCGTCTTGGCCAGCTCCTCGAACGACTCACCCGCCTGAATT
This sequence comes from Allochromatium tepidum, assembly GCF_018409545.1. GTDB lineage: Bacteria > Pseudomonadota > Gammaproteobacteria > Chromatiales > Chromatiaceae > Thermochromatium > Thermochromatium tepidum_A. The sequence continues at coordinate 2,288,240 of NZ_AP024563.1, forward strand.
CGGGCGCGGATCGCCTGGATCTCATCAAGCACCGCCTGCGCTTTGGCCTCGTCGGCATCCGCATCGACCTTGAGCAACAGGTGGCGCACCTCACGCCGCTCGGGCTGGGCGAAACGCGCTTGATCGGACTCATAGAGCCGGTGCAGATCCTCTTCGCTCACCTCGACCTTGGACGACAGGCTATCGGTGTCGAGCACCAGATAGTCGAGCTTGACCTGCTCGGGACTCTGGAAGCGCGCACGATTGGAATCGTAATAGGCCGTAATGCGCGCCTCGTCGATCGGCTCCTCGGTGCGATACTCGGCCAGCGGCAGACGCAGATAGCTGATCTCGCGCTTCTGGCCCATGAGGCGCTTGTAGGCGTCCAGCTCCGCGCGCGTGGCCAGCTCGCTGCTGGAGACGGCGCGGATCAACTGGGTCGCACTCATCTTCTGACGCAACTGCGCCTCGTACATCGCCGGGGTCAGACCCTGGAAGCGCAGCAGACGCTCGTAGGTTTCCTTGTCGAAACGACCATCTTTGATGAAAGCCGGATCGGAGAGGATCTGCATCTGGACCTCTTGATCCGAGACGCGCAGCCCGAGACGCTTGACGACGTCCATGAGCAGGGCTTCCTGGATCAAGGTTTCGAGCACCTCAGCCCGCAGCCTTTGGTCATCGTAAGCCGCCGGATCATAGGCGGCGCCCAGGCGTTCGCGCAGCTCGAAGCGCGTCTCCTGGACCCGTCGGTCCAGATCGCGCGCCGGGATCTCGACCCCATTGACGGTCGCGGCGATCGGCTCGCCGCCCACGCCCAGATAGGACTGAATCCCCCACAGGGCGAATGGAATACTGATCAGGATGACGATGGCCCAGGCGATCCAACCTTGGGCGCGTTCACGGATGGTCTGAAGCATGGTGATTCGCGAAGATCCAGTGTCCGAAAACAAAAAAAACGGGGTATCCACTTGTGATGGATACCCCGTTTACCGAAGTTGGCGGAGCGGACGGGGCTCGAACCCGCGACCCCCGGCGTGACAGGCCGGTATTCTAACCAACTGAACTACCGCTCCGAATTCTGGTGGGTGCTGCAGGGATCGAACCTGCGACCCTCGCCTTGTAAGGGCGATGCTCTCCCAGCTGAGCTAAGCACCCTTGTGAAGCGAATAACTATTGTACCGCGTCTTTGAGTGCTTTACCAGCCTTGAATGAAGGCGTTTTCGATGCCTTGATTTCGATGGTAGCGCCCGTCTGGGGGTTGCGACCGGTACGGGCCGCGCGCTCTTTCAAAGAAAAGGTACCGAACCCGATCAATGATACAGTATCTCCTTCCTTCAGTGCAACAGCAATCGAATCGGTGAAGGCATCCAGGGCGCGACCGGCCGCAGCCTTGGAGATATCGGCGGCCTCGGCCATTTTTTCGATGAGTTCCGATTTATTCATAGAATTCCCCTGTGAATCCCCAGTTTTATGCCTGAATGGTCAGCGTCGAGCTGCGCCCGGTCGCCGGATACGGTCTGGCCCTTCTCGATGGTCTGGAAAGGCCCGCGCGCCCCGCCGTGGGGCGCCTCGATCGTCCAAGCATCCTAATGCGCAGAGGGCGCGCGAAGCAACCATCAATTGCGCCCGACTCAGTGATGGAGCCGCGCGCCCTGCTCGCGTCCGGCCTCGGCCGCCCCTTCGCGCGCCTCGTCCGCTTCCACGACCGGTTCCTCCCCATCGATCTTGGTTTCGATGGGGGCAGGCGGCTGGGTCAGAGCCAGATCGAGCACCTCGTCGATCCAGCGTACCGGATGGATCTTGAGATGTTGCTTGATGTTCTTCGGAATTTCGGTCAGATCGCGCTCATTCTCCAGCGGGATGATGACGGTCTCGATCCCGCCGCGATGGGCCGCGAGCAGCTTCTCTTTGAGTCCGCCGATCGGCAGCACCTCGCCGCGCAGCGTGATCTCGCCGGTCATGGCGACCGTGGAGCGCACCGGGATCTTGGTCAGGGCTGAGACCAGGGCCGTGCACATGGCCACGCCCGCGCTCGGGCCGTCCTTGGGGGTCGCGCCCTCGGGGACGTGGATATGGATGTCGAACTGGTTGTGGAAGTCCGCCGGCACGCCGAGTGCGTCGGCACGTGAGCGCACCACGGTCATGGCGGCCTGGATGGACTCCTGCATCACGTCACCGAGCTGGCCGGTGTAGGTGAACTTGCCCTTACCGGGGACCAGCGCCGACTCGATGCGCAGCAGCTCGCCGCCGACTTCGGTCCAGGCCAGACCCGTGACCTGGCCGATCTGGTCGTGCTCGTCGGCGCGGCCATAGCGGTAGCGCTGCACACCGAGATACTTCTCCAGCGACTTGGGCGTGATCACCGTGGGCGCGGCGCGCTTCTTGAGCAGGATTTCTTTCACCACCTTGCGACAGAGCTTGGAGATCTCGCGCTCCAGGTTGCGCACGCCGGCCTCGCGGGTGTAGTGGCGAATGATGTCGCGCAAAGTGTTCTCGCGGATCACCAGCTCGGAACTCTTGAGACCGTTGTTGCGGATCTGCTTGGGCACCAGATAGCGCTCGGCGATGGCGACCTTCTCGTCCTCGGTGTAGCCCGAGATCCGGATGACCTCCATACGGTCGAGCAGCGCCGGCGGGATGTTGAGCGTGTTGGCCGTGGCCACGAACATGACTTCGGACAGGTCGAAGTCCACCTCCAGATAGTGATCGGCGAAGGTGTGGTTCTGTTCGGGGTCGAGCACTTCGAGCAGCGCCGAGGCCGGATCGCCGCGGAAGTCCATGGCCATCTTGTCGATCTCGTCGAGCAGGAAGAGGGCGTTGCGCGAACCGGCCTTGGACAGGTTCTGGATGATCTTGCCCGGCAGCGCGCCGATGTAGGTGCGGCGATGGCCGCGAATCTCGGCCTCGTCGCGCACACCGCCGAGCGACATGCGCACGAATTTGCGGTTGGTCGCCAGCGCGATCGACTGCCCGAGCGAGGTCTTGCCGACACCGGGCGGGCCGACCAGACACAGGATCGGCCCCTTGAGCTTGCGCACGCGCTGTTGCACGGCCAGATATTCGAGGATGCGTTCCTTGACCTTCTCCAGCCCGTAGTGATCCTTGTCGAGCACGGATTCGGCGACCTTGATGTCGTTGCGGATGCGGGTGCGCTTCTTCCAGGGCACGCTGACCAGGGTGTCGATGTAGTTGCGCACCACGGTCGCCTCAGCCGACATCGGCGACATCAGCTTGAGCTTGTTGAGCTCGCCGAGCGCCTTGTTCTTGGCCTCGCGCGGCATCCCGGCGGCCTCGATGCGCCGGGCCAGATCCTCGATCTCGTTGGGTGCGTCCTCCAGCTCGCCCAGCTCCTTCTGGATCGCCTTCATCTGCTCGTTGAGATAGTACTCGCGCTGGTTCTTCTCCATCTGGCGCTTCACACGCCCGCGGATGCGCTTCTCCATCTGAAGGACGTCGTTCTCAGCCTCCATCAAGCTCATCAGATGTTCGAGCCGCACCGCGATGTCGATCATCTCCAGCACGCGCTGCTTCTCGTCGAGCTTGAGCGCCATGTGCGCGGCCATGGTGTCGGCGAGCCGACCGGCGTCGTCGATGCTGGCGAGCGAGGTCAGCACCTCGGGCGGCACTTTCTTGTTGAGCTTGACGTACTGGTCGAACAGCGCCAGCGCCGAGCGCATCAGCACTTCCTGCTCGCGCTCGTCCATCTCCAGCGTTTCGGACATCGGGCGGATGAGGGCCGAAAAGGCGTCTTCCGTCGTCAGGAAGCGGTCGATCTGGGCACGCCGGCTGCCCTCGACCAGCACCTTGACCGTGCCGTCGGGCAGCTTGAGCAACTGGAGGATGTTGGCCAGGGTGCCGATCTCATAGAGATCCTTGACCCTGGGTTCGTCGACATCCGCGCTCTTCTGCGCGATCAGCAGGATCTGCTTGTCGGTGGACATGGCCGCATCGAGGGCGCGAATCGATTTGTCGCGCCCGACGAACAGCGGGATGACCATGTGCGGATAGACGACCACATCCCGCAACGGAAGTACGGGAACTTCCTGCTGGATGGTTCGCTCGCGACCGGAAGCTGGGGTGTTTTGAGCCATGGAAACCTGTTCTCGTTAGAAGCGACGTTCCACCGGATGGGGGTTCGTGAGCCGTACCGGGGCAACGGTCACGGATCGAAGCACGGGACGTCGGGGTGGTGAGTATGCCGACAGGATCGGGGCTGGGGGCAAGCACTTCAACGCCTGGAACCCAGGATGACGGCGAGTCGATCGACCCGCGTCCGGCGATTGGATGGATATTGAAACCGCCAGGGCGCGTCAAGCGCCTTGACGGTTCAAAAACACAGCGTCCGGATCAATCCGCCGCGACGGCCTGCTTTTCGATCCGCTCGTAGATCAGGAAGGGCTTGTTCTCGCCGTTGATGACCGAGGCGTCGATCACGACCTTGCTGACATGATCCATGGAGGGCAGATCGTACATGATGTCGAGCAGCACCTGCTCCATGATGGTGCGCAGTCCGCGCGCGCCGGTCTTGCGCTCCATCGCCTTGCGGGCGATCTCACGCAGGGCGTCGTCGCGGATCTCCAGTTGCACGCCTTCCATCTCGAACAGCCGCGCATACTGCTTGACCAGCGCATGCTTGGGTTCGGTGAGGATCAGCATCAACGCCGCTTCGTCGAGCTCCTCCAGGGTCGCCAGCACCGGCAGACGGCCGACGAACTCGGGGATGAGTCCGTAGCGGATCAGGTCTTCCGGCTCGACCGCACTCAGCAGTTCGCTGATCTGGCGGTTGTCGTCCTTGCTCTGGACTTCCGCCGAGAAGCCGATGCCGGTTTTCTTGGAGCGGTTCTGGATCACCTTGTCGAGACCGGCGAAGGCGCCGCCGACGATGAACAGGATGTTCGAGGTATCGACCTGCAGAAACTCCTGCTGCGGATGCTTGCGCCCGCCCTGCGGCGGCACCGAGGCGACGGTGCCCTCGATGAGCTTCAGGAGCGCCTGTTGCACACCCTCGCCCGAGACATCGCGCGTAATCGAAGGGTTGTCCGACTTGCGCGAGATCTTGTCGATCTCGTCGATATAGACGATGCCGGTCTGCGCCTTCTCGACGTCGTAGTCGCACTTCTGCAGGAGCTTCTGGATGATGTTCTCGACATCCTCGCCCACATAGCCGGCCTCGGTCAGGGTCGTGGCATCGGCAATGGTGAAGGGGACGTTGAGTAGACGCGCGAGCGTTTCGGCGAGCAGGGTCTTGCCCGAGCCGGTCGGACCGATGAGCAGGATATTGCTCTTGGCGATCTCGATGTCTTCCTTGGCCTCGGCGACTTCGAGCCGCTTGTAATGGTTGTAGACGGCGACCGAGAGGATTTTCTTGGCCTTCTCCTGCCCGATCACGAACTCGTCGAGCTTGGCATTGATCTCGCGCGGTTTGGGCAGATGGCTGGTGGTCTCGACGGCGTTCTCTTCCATCTCCTCGCGAATGATGTCGTTGCACAGCTCGACGCATTCATCGCAGATGAACACCGATGGACCCGCGATGAGCTTGCGCACTTCGTGCTGGCTCTTACCGCAGAAGGAACAATAGAGCAGTTTACCGTCGTCGCTCTTACTCATCGGGCGTAGATCTCCGGGGGGCTGTGAGGGATGCGACTCCTGCATTCCCGAATGAGGCGGGCTCAATCATAACCATTTGGGGGTATATGGCAAGAAACTTGAGCACGAACCTGGGACCCGGTCACGAATTTCGGCGGGATAGCCCCTGATCCGATCATTCGGGCCGGCTGGAGACGCCTGGGTCGTTCCGGTTCTGGAAGGTCGTCCCGCGATCGAGGCGAATTCGATGGCGCGGGACGGGTCTTTCGATGGCTGTTTCAGTGTTTCGGATCCTGAAGGCCGGGCGGTGATTGTCAGGACTTCTTGGCAGGTGCCGGGCCGCGCTCGGTGATGACCTGATCGATCAAGCCGTATTCGCGCGCCGTCTCGCCGTCCATGAAGCGGTCGCGATCCGTATCCTCGGCGATCTTCTCGATCGGCTGCCCCGTGTGATGGGACAGGATCCGATTGAGCCGCTCGCGGATGTAGAGGATCTCGCGCGCATGGATCTCGATGTCGGTCGCCTGACCCTGGAAGCCGCCGAGCGGCTGATGGATCATCATGCGCGAGTGCGGCAGACAGAACCGCTTGCCCGCCGCACCGCCGGCCAGCAGCAGCGCACCCATGCTCGCCGCCTGACCGATGCACATGGTGCTCACGTCGGGACGGATGAAGCGCATGGTGTCATAGATGGCCAGGCCGGCCGTGACCGAGCCGCCGGGCGAATTGATATAGAGATGGATGTCCTTGTCCGGATTCTCCGACTCCAGGAACAGCAGTTGCGCCACCACCAGATTCGCCATGTGGTCCTCGACCGGACCGACGAGAAAGATGACCCGCTCCTTGAGCAGACGCGAATAGATGTCGAACGAGCGTTCGCCGCGTGCGGTCTGCTCGACCACGATGGGCACCAGGCCTAGACCTTGTGGCTGCCAATCGGTGCGACTCAGGGATGTGCTCATGGCTGGAATCTTCGATTGATCGTTGAAAAGAGAGGGACGGAAGAGCGCTATCGTAGCGGCGTTTGCACGGCGGAATGACTCTGCCGCTTGTCGCCGCCGCCGAATGCGCGGACTTGACGGACACCCTATTGCTCGGTGAGTTGCGCAAAGGTCAGCGACTCGTCCTCGACCTGAGCCTGTTCGAGCATCAGCTCGACCACCTGTTCCTCCAGGACCAGCGCACGGACCGAACTCAGACGGTCGGCATCGGCATAGTAGTAATCGATCACTTCCTGCGGATGCTCATAGATCGACGCCATACGCTCGACGGTCTCGCGCACACGCTGCGGATCGGCCTTGATGTCGTTGTCGCGGATGATCTGACCCAGGATCAGACCCAGGGCGACTCGACGCTTGGCACCGGACTCGAACATCTCGGGCGGCAGACGCATCTGACCGCCGCCCAGGGCCTGACGCATCTGCTCGGCCATGGTGCGCGCCTCGCTCTCGACCAGCGCCTTGGGCAGCTCGACCGGGTTGGCGTCGTAGAGCATGTCCATCACCCGCTCCTTGGTGCGGGCGGTGAGACGCTCTTTCAACTCGCGTTCCATGTTGCGGCGCACATCGGCCTTGAAACGCTCGACGTCGCCGTCCTCGACCCCGAAGCTCTTGACGAACTCGGCATCGACCTCGGGCAGACGCGGCTCGGCGATCGATTCGATGGTCACGTCGAAGCGTACCGGCTTGCCGGCCAGATGTTCGGTCTGATAGCCCTCGGGGAAGGTCAGGTCGAGCGTGCGCGTCTCGCCGACGGTGGCGCCGATCAGACCATCCTCGAAGCCGGGGATCAGACGACCGGAGCCGAGTTCCAGCTTGAAGCCGTCGGTGGTGCCGCCCTCGAAGGGTTCGCCGTCGATCGTGCCGACGAAGCCGATGCTGAGCTGGTCGCCCGGCTGGGCCGGACGCTCGACGGACTCCCAGGTCTTGCGCTGTTCGCGCAGGCGCCGGATCATGTCGTCCAGATCGGTGTCGGTCAGCTCGCTCACCGGGCGCTTGACGACCTTGTCGTTCACCGGGGCCAACGTGATCTCCGGCATGACCTCGAAGGTCGCCGTATAAGCCATGCGACCGGCGTCGATGTCGAGATCGGGCTCGATGTGCGGCATCCCCGCCGGCATCAGCGACTCCTGCTCGAAGGCCTTGTAGAGGGTCTTCTGCACCATGTCGCCGAAGACTTCCTGGTGCAGCTCCATGTTGTAGCGCTGACGCAGCACCTTCATGGGCACCTTGCCGGGACGGAAGCCCGGCAGCTTGGCGCGACGTGCGAGCTGCTGTAACCGCTTCTCGACCTCGGCACCGACCTCATCGAACGGCAGGTCGACCCGCATCCGCCGCTTGAGTCCCTCGCCCGCTTCAACCGACACTTGCATTGAATTTCTCCCGCGGACGCCAAGCTGGTGCGCCACGCCTGTCAATAAAAATCTCGACGCCGCCCCGCATTCGCCTGGGCGGCGCCTTCAAAAGCCGGATAGTATAGCACGAACCGCGCACTTGACAGCGGGCCGGAGTCGTCATCGACGCTCCCGGCCGCTGCTGGAGGCCGGTATGCGCCTCCAGCGTCCAGCCGTGCTCAGATGACCTTGGAGAAGCCGATCGGGCCGGTCTTGACCGCCAGATAGGCATCGAAGGCCATGCAGATGTTGCGCACCAGCAGCCGGCCACGCGCCTGGATGCGGATACTGTCGGCGTCGACCGTGACCAGGCCGTCCTCTTCCATACCCTTGAGCTTGGTGAGACTGTCGGCGAAGTAGTCGTCGAAGACGATGTCCCACTTGGAGGCGACCGAAGCTTTATCCAGTTGGAAGTGGCAGATCAGCCGGGTGATGACGTCGCGCCGGATCAGATCGTCACGGTTGAGTTCGAGACCCCGGAACACCGGCAACCGTCCGGCGTCGATGTCGGCGTAGTACTCGTCCAGTTCGCGGCGGTTCTGGCCGTAGGTGTTGTCGATCATGCCGATCGAGGTCACACCGATGCCGATCAGGTCGCAATGGGCATGGGTCGAGTAACCCTGGAAGTTGCGGTACAGGGTGCCGGCGCGCTGGGCGACGGCCAGCTCGTCGTCGGGACGGGCAAAGTGATCCATGCCGATGAAGACATAGCCGGCCTCGGTCAGACGCGCGATGGTCGATTGCAGGATGTCGAGCTTGACCTGGGGTGCCGGCAGATCGGCCTCGTTGATGCGCCGCTGCGGCTTGAAGCGCTCGGGCAGGTGCGCATAGTTGAACACCGACAGACGCTGCGGATTGACCTCGATCACGCGCTCCAGGGTCTTCATGAAGCTCTCGACCGACTGGAACGGCAGGCCGTAGATCAGATCGATACTGGTCGAGCGGAAGCCCTCGGCGAGCGCGGCCTCCAGCACCGTCATGGTCTGGGCCTCGGTCTGGAAGCGGTTGACCGCCGCCTGGACCCGCTCGTCGAAGTCCTGCACGCCGAGACTCATGCGGTTGAAGCCGATTTGGCGCAACAGCTTGACCGTGGAGGCATCGGCCTCGCGCGGGTCGATCTCGATCGAGAACTCGCCGATGTCGTCATCGGCCAGGGTGAAGTGACGGCGCGTCACATCCATCAGCTCGACCATCTGGTCTTGGCTGAGGAAGGTCGGGGTGCCGCCGCCCCAGTGCAGTTGCTCGACCACGCGCGACTTGTCGAACAGCGACGACTGCATCTCCAGCTCGCGATAGACGCGCTCCAGATAGGGCGGCGCCAGCGAGCGGTCCTTGGTCGCGATCTTGTTGCAGGCGCAATAGAAGCAGACCGTGTCGCAGAAAGGGATGTGGAAATAGATCGAGAGCGGCCGACCGCTTTCGTTGCTGCGTGCGCAGGCTGCCTTGTAGGCCGCCTCGTCGAAGGACTCGTCGAACTCGACCGCCGTGGGATACGAGGTATAGCGCGGACCGCTCTGGTCGTAGCGACGAATCAAATCAAGGTCGAAGGAAACGCCTTGCTCCACCGTTCAATCCTCCAGCCGCGAGGAGCGCTTCCGGCTCCCGAGCGGCCCGTCGTGTAAAGCCTGTTCAGGCATCGTCCCCGCCGTGGCCGAATCCGGGCACTGGAATTCGGCCTCTGGTGCGGCGGGATGTGGGAATGTCAATCAGGAATAGAGCGCTTCCTCGATGAGCGGCCGGTATTCGAGGAGCTGCTCGCGCGTGAGCAGGAAGACCCCCTCACCGCCGCGCTCGAATTCGATCCAGGTGAAGGGCACGCCCGGCAGACGCGACTCCAGGAAGGGCAGCGAGTTGCCGACCTCGACGACCAGGATGCCGCGCTCGTTGAGATGGGCGGCGGCCTCATCGAGGATGCGCATTACGATGTCGAGTCCGTCCTCACCGGCGAGCAGCCCCAGATGCGGCTCGTTGTGATACTCGGCCGGCAGCGCCTCGAACTCGGCGCGTGAGACATAGGGCGGATTGGAGACGATCACGTCGTAACGCTGATCGCCGAGCGCAGCGAACAGATCGGACTCGAAGACATGCACCCGGTCGCCGACGCCATGGCGCTCGACGTTGTCGCGGGCGACGGCCAGGGCCTCGGGCGAGATGTCGACCAGATCGACATCGGCATCCGGCAGATAGACCGCCGCCGCGATACCGATACAACCGCTGCCGGTGCACAGATCCAGCACCCGACCGACGCGATCGGCGTCGATCCAGGGATCGAACCCGACCTCGACCAGCTCGGCGATCGGCGAGCGCGGCACCAGCACCTGTTCGTCGACCCGGAACTCCAGTCCCGCGAACCAGGCGCGTCCGATCAGATAGGCCGCCGGCACGCGCTCGACGACCCGGCGCTCGATGAGCTCGCAGACGCGCACCCGCTCAACCGGGGTGAGCCGGCAGTCGCGGAAGTTCGCGGGCAGATTGGGGTCGAGGTGCAGGGCGCTCAACACCAGCAACGCCGCCTCGTCGATGGCGTTGTCGGTACCGTGCCCGAAGTGGAGACCGGCCGCATTGAAGCGACTCGCGCCCCAGCGCACGAAGTCCTGAATCGAGATCAAACCGTCCGGCTGCTCTGCCATGGCGCCCATACATCGTCAAGCTGTGGTTGAAAAGGCCGAGCCGTCCGCCGATCGGGTCCGGCGGGCGGCCTGGACAGAAGCTGTGAAGCATACCATTGCCGGGACGGTTTTTTCAGCGCCGGAAATGCGATCCCACGGCGATCAGGCGGCGCGCCGCTGTTTTTCGGTTTCGAGCGTGACGCGCGGCGCGGCGAATTCGAGCTTGGGATGTCCGCCCCGATCGACCAGATCCTGAAGCGAGATGTCGCTGAGAAACTTGAAGATCTCGTCGCTCAACTGGTCCCAGAGATGATGGGTCAGACAGCGCTGGCCTTCGTGACAGTTCTGGCGTCCGCCGCAGCGCGTCAGCTCCACCCACTCGTCGACGGCACAGATGATGTTGGCGATCGAGATCTCGCTCGGCGCACGGCCCAGATAATAGCCGCCGCCCGGACCGCGCACGCCGCGCACCAGCTTCTTGGCGCGCAGGGCGGCGAACAGTTGTTCCAGATAGGACAGTGAGATGCCTTGACTGGATGAGATGTCCGCCAGCGTCACCGGTCCCTTGCCGGCGTGCAGGGCCAGGTCGAGCATGGCGGTCACGGCGTATCTGCCTTTGGTCGATAGTCTCATGGTTGTGCTGCCTGCTTGGGGATGAGAATTGTCATTGGACTAAATTAGTCAACAATTCCCTTATTTCAAGCATGGCTCGCACATGAGCCGATCAGCGGTGCTATAAGGGCTGGGCGAGACAGGCAGGCGACGCGCCGGCAGCCGACGAGCGCCGCCCGTCGATCGGGTTCGGATCGGGCGCGAAGCCATGCCCCTGACGCAGACAGAACATCAGCCATTTGGACAAGAACAGATTGGCCCGCCATTTGTCGGCCAGGGCCGGATGGGCGTACCTGGTGCGCAGGGGCAGCATGGACTGACGCAGCTCCAGCACCTCGACCTGCCGGGCGTCGTGGTAGACACGCAGCCGGGCATCCGGGTCGGAATGGGTCTCCAGCGTCTCGGCGTCCGTGAAGCGATGGGTCAGATGCACCAGGGTGGTGTAGCGTGCCTGTTCCTCGATCTCCAGAGAGAGATCGACGGTTCCTGGACGCCGTGAAAGGCGCTGTCCGGCCGGATAGGCGTTCAGCTCCGGGGCCAGACGTCGCAGTAGAACGAAATTCTCCTCACACAGGCTCATCAGGGCGCCGACATCCGGGTGCCCCGCGATCAGTTTGAGGAGAAAGGTGCGGTCGAGCGCGAATTGCATCGAGGGTGGAACGTGCAGAGCGCGACACGATCGACCGGGGCGCTCACGCCCCGTCGTCTCGCGTCGTTGGCGTCAGCCGATCAAGCCTGAGCGTTGGACTGCTCGGCGATCTGACGACGCACGTCGTCCATGTCGAGTTCGCCGGCCTTGGTGAGCAGATCGCGGAAGGAACCCTCGGGTAGCGCGCCGGCCTGCGAGAAGATGATGATCCGGTCGCGGAAGATCATCAGCGTCGGAATGGAGCGGATCTGGAAATGGCCCGCGATCGCCTGATGCTCTTCGGTGTTGAGCTTGGCGAAGACGATGTCCGGAAAGTCCTCCGAGACCTTTTCGTAGACGGGTGCGAAGGAACGACAGGGGCCGCACCAGGGCGCCCAGAAGTCGACGATCACGAAGGCGTTGTTCTGAATGGTTTGTTCGAAATTGGCGGTATCGAGCTCGACGACGGCCATGAGGCTCCCCCGTTGGATGAAAAGTTGAGCGAAAGACTAACAGAAACGGCAGTTCCCCGTGGCCTGACCCGGCTCGATGCGCGCAGGGTCGGGATTGGCAACGCGGCTGGGAAGACGCGCTGGCGGTCGACTCAGAGCGCTTCGAGTCCGGCGATGATCTGGTCGCGGATACCCTCGACCTGCCCGATACCGTGGATCTTGAGATAGCGCGGCGCACCCTCCCCGCCCTGCTCGGCCCAGGAGGAGTAATAGCCGATCAGCGGCTCGGTCTGGTCGTGATAGACCTGAAGGCGCGCCTTGACGGTCTCCTCGCGGTCGTCGTCGCGCTGGATCAGCGGTTCGCCGGTCTCGTCGTCGTGGCCCTCGACCTTGGGCGGATTGAAGACGATGTGATAGGTACGACCTGAGGCCAGATGCACGCGCCGGCCGGACATGCGCTTGATGATCTCCTCGTCCGGCACGTCGATCTCGACCACGGCGTCGATGTGGATACCGGCGTCCCTGAGTGCGTCGGCCTGGGCCAGGGTACGCGGGAAGCCGTCGAACAGGAAGCCGTTGGCGCAATCGGGTTCGGCGATGCGCTCCTTGACCATGCCGATGATGATGTCGTCGGAGACCAGGCCGCCCTCATCCATGATCTTCTTGGCGGCCAGACCCAGCTCGGTGCCCTGCTTGACGTGCGCGCGCAGCATGTCGCCGGTCGAGATCTGCGGGATGTCGAAGTGCGACTTGATGAAACCGGCCTGGGTGCCCTTACCCGCGCCTGGGCCGCCGAGCAGGATGATGCGCATGCTGTGATCTCCTCGATGGAACAGTTGAATTATTTGATGGAAAACCCGAATCCCACGCAGTATGCCATGCCCCTTGGCGGCGCGACCACCCGAATCAGCCGAGCGGCACGGCCTGGAGATCGTCCAATGGAAACGGACATCGCCGGTCGCCCGAGGATGTCCGCTGTGATCAGGGATCAGCCGCCGGCCATCATCATGTTGAGCATCAGCTTATTGAGACGCCCGACGAAGGCCGCCGGATCGTCGAGCTGACCGCCCTCGGCCAGTTGCGCCTGATCGAACAGGATCGAGGCCAGATCATTGAAGCGCCCCTCGTCCGACTCGGACTCCAGACGCCGCACCAGCAGATGATCCAGATTGACCTCCAGGATCGGTTTGGTCTCGGGCGCACTCTGACCGACCGCCTTGAGCACGCGCGCCAGATTGGCGCTCATGTCGTCGGCGCCGACCACCAGACAGGCCGGTGAATCGACCAACCGGGTGCTGGGACGCACTTCGGCGACCTGCTCGCCGAGCGCGCTCTTGAGCCGATCCAGCAGCGGCTTGTGCTCGGTCGCGGCCTTCTTCTTGGCTTCCTGCTCCTCCTTGTCGGCCAACTCGCCGAGATCCAGGTCGCCCTTGGCGACCGACTGGAGCGACTTGCCCTTGTACTCGTGCAGATGGCTGACCAGCCACTCGTCGACGCGGTCGGAGAGCAAGAGCACCTCGACGCCCTTCTTGCGAAAGACTTCCAGATGCGGGCTGTGACGCGCCGCCGCCGGGCTGTCGGCGGTGATGTAGTAGATCTTGTCCTGACCCTCCTTCATGCGCTCGATATAGGCGTCGAGCGACTCACGCTGCTCGCTGCCCTCGCTGTGGGTGGTCGAGAAGCGCAGGAGACCCGCGATCCGCTCCTTGTTGGCGAAGTCCTCGGCCGGGCCTTCCTTCAGCACCTTGCCGAACTCGTCCCAGAAGGTCGCGTACTTTTCCGGCTCATCCTTGGCCAGGGTTTCGAGCAGACCCAGCACCCGCTTGGTGTTGGCCTGACGGATGGTATCGATCTTGCGGTTGTGCTGGAGGATCTCGCGCGAGACGTTCAGCGGCAGGTCGTCGGAGTCGACGATGCCCTTGACGAAGCGCAGATAGTGCGGCATCAGCTTGTCGGCCTCGTCCATGATGAAGACGCGGCGCACATAGAGCTTCACGCCGTGCTTCTGGTCGCGGTCGAACAGATCCCAGGGCGCCTTGCTCGGCACATAGAGGAGCGCGGTGTATTCGTTGGTGCCCTCGACCCGGTTGTGGGCATAGGCCAGCGGCGGCAGGAAGTCGTGCGAGACATGCTTGTAGAAGTCGTTGTATTCCTCTTCCGTGATGTCCGACTTGTTGCGCATCCACAGCGCCGTGCCGCGGTTGACCTGCTCGAACTCGGGCGGCGCGCCCTTCTTCTGCTCGGCCTCTTCGCCGTAGTACTCCTTGGCCATCTCGACCGGGATGGCCAGATGGTCGGAGAACTTGCCGATGATCGAGCGCAGACGCCAGCTATCCAGGAATTCTTTCTCGTCCTCCTTGAGATGCAGGGTGACGTCGGTGCCGCGTCCGGCCTTCTCGACCGTTTCGATCGTATAGCTGCCGCGTCCGTCGGACTCCCAGCGCACGCCATGCTCGGCCCCGAGTCCGGCGCGGCGCGACACCAGCGTCACCTTGTCGGCGACGATATAGGCCGAATAGAAGCCGACGCCGAACTGACCGATGAGGGTGCTGTCCTTGGCCTGATCGCCCGACAGGCTCTCGATGAAGCGGCGGGTGCCTGAGCTGGCGATGCTGCCGATGGTCTCGACCACTTCATTACGGCTCAGACCGATGCCGTTGTCCGAGATCGTGACCGTGCCGGCCTCGCGATCGACCGTGATGCGGATGCGCAGCGCCGAATCGCCCTCATAGAGTCCGTCGTCGCTCAGAGCCTCGAAACGGAGTTTTTCAGCGGCGTCCGAGGCGTTGGAGACCAGTTCGCGCAGAAAGATCTCCTTGTTCGAGTAGAGCGAGCGGATCACCAGATCCAGCACCTGACTCACCTCGGCCTTGAACTCCAGTGTTTCCTTATGCGCTTCGACTGTCATCTTTGGGTACTTACCTTGCTGTGAAATGTGGGGGATGGGCGCAAATTGTCGCGCGCCGCTTATTGTCGCACGGGGCCGGGGGGATACAATGCCCATCAACGTCGGCATCGCCCCGTTCTCGTCACGGCCGTCCCGCCGCCGCGCGCCGGCTGCTCAGTGAAGTCTATTCAACCACAATTCAAGGGTTTGAAGATGGAAACGATCCGCATCGCCACCACGCCGTTCGAGGGTCAGCGCCCCGGAACCTCCGGGTTGCGCAAGAAGGTCAGGGTCTTCCAGCAACCGGGCTACCTGGAGAACTTCGTCCAGTCGATCCTCGACACCCTGCCCGAACTCCGGGGCGGCAGCCTGGTGGTCGGCGGCGATGGGCGCTATTTCAATCGCGAGGCGATCCAGATCATCCTGCGGCTGGCGGCGGCCAACGGCGTGCGGCGGCTCATCGTCGGGCGCGGCGGACTGTTCTCGACACCGGCCGTCTCCCGTGTCATCCGCAAATACAAGACCCAGGGCGGCATCGTGCTCTCGGCCAGCCACAATCCCGGCGGGCCGGACGAGGACTTCGGCATCAAGTTCAATTCGGCCAATGGCGGCCCGGCCCCCGAATCCGTCACCGAGGCGATCTTCGAGCGCACCAAGACCATCGACCGTTATCTGACGCTCGACACGCCGCCGGTCGATCTCGACCAGATCGGCACCTGCCAGCTTGGTGAGACAGAGATCGAAATCATCGACCCGGTCAGTGACTATGCCGATTTGATGGAGGCGTTGTTCGACTTCGACGCCATCCATCATCTGTTCAACTCCGGCCATTTCCGGATGCGTTTCGACGCCATGCACGCCATCACCGGTCCCTATGCGATCGAGATCCTGGAGAACCGGCTCGGCGCCGCGCCCGGCACCGTGATGAACGGCGTGCCGCTGGAGGACTTCGGCGGCGGTCATCCCGACCCCAATCTCGCCCATGCCCAGGAACTGGTCGCCATGATGCACGGGTCGGACGGACTCGATTTCGGCGCGGCGTCCGATGGCGACGGCGACCGCAACATGATCCTCGGACGCGACTGCTTCGTCACCCCGAGCGACAGTCTCGCCATCCTCGCCGCCAACGCCCATCTGCTGCCGGGCTATCGGCAGGGCATCCGGGGCATCGCTCGCTCGATGCCGACCAGTCAGGCGGCCAATCGGGTCGCGGATTTCCTGGGGATCGAGTGCTTCGAGACGCCCACCGGCTGGAAGTTCTTCGGCAATCTGCTCGACGCCGGGCGCATCACGCTCTGCGGCGAGGAGAGCTTCGGCACCGGCTCCGACCATGTGCGCGAGAAGGATGGGCTGTGGGCGGTGCTGTTCTGGCTCAATCTGCTGGCGGTGCGTCAGCAGTCGGTCGCCGAGATCCTGACCGATCACTGGAAGCGCTTCGGGCGTAACTTCTACACCCGGCACGATTACGAGGGCGTGGATCTGGAAGCCGCCGAGGGGCTGGTCGATCATCTGCGCCGACTGCTGCCCGATCTGCCGGGGCGTCAACTTGGTACGGAGACCGTAAGCTATGCCGACGACTTCGCTTACACCGACCCCATCGACGGCAGCGTCTCCGAGCGTCAGGGCATCCGCATCGGCTTTGAGAGCGGCGCGCGGATCGTCTATCGGCTCTCGGGCACAGGCACCTCGGGGGCCACACTGCGGGTCTATCTCGAATACTTCGAGCCGGATCCGGCGCTGCACCACAGCGATACTCAGGACGCGATGCGCCCGCTCGTCCTCATCGCGCGCGAACTGGCCCAGATCGAATCCCGCACCGGACGCACCGAGCCGGATGTCGTGACCTGACGGGGTTTACTTGCTTGTGGTGGAATAGACGAAGCGCGTCGCAATGAAAACGATGGGGCCGATCCGAAAATATTTACATTGGACCGATTGCAATCGTCGAAAATCATCTAAACTTCCATCCATGGTCACCGATACACTCGGGTGACGCACCGAATTTCCTGGCCGAGCCAGGTCACGCTGTCCTCCTCGTCTCTCTTCTGCGAGAGACTTTTCGACCCGGCACACCGCCGGGTCTTTTTTTGCCTGAACGCAAAAAGGCCGGGGAACGACCCCGGCCCTTGGCTCGACGTATCAGCGATCAGCCGTCGTGCGTGTCAGCGGCTCAGGCTCAAGCGGCTTTGGCGGCGGCTGCATGCTCGATGGCCGGATTGGCGCCGGCACCACGGATCTCGATGCGCCGCGGCTTCATTGCCTCGGGCACCTCGCGCACCAGATCGATGTGCAGCAGACCGTTCTCCAGACGCGCCTCCTCGACTTTCACATAGTCGGCGAGCTGGAAACGACGCTCGAAGGCCCGGTTGGCGATACCGCGATAGAGGAAATTCCCCTCGCTCTCGGTCGCCTGACGCTGACCATTGACGGTGAGCAGGTTCTCCTTGGCCTCGATGCTCAGTTCACCCTCAGTGAAACCGGCTACGGCGAGCGTGATGCGATAGCGATTCTCGTCGAGCAGCTCGACGTTGTAGGGCGGATAGCCGCCCGGCTCGGTGCGATAGGCCGTCTCCAGCGCATTGGCCAGACGATCGAAGCCGATCATGGAGCGGAACAGGGGCGAGAAGTCGAGCGTGGACATGACATATCCTCCAAATTGAGCAATATGGACAGACAGTTGGCGTTCGTGATGAACCGCCGGTTGGGCGATCCCCCGAGGGGCGATCACTTGCATGAAAATATAGGCATCGATTAGCACTCTGTCAAGGGGAGTGCTAATTCTTGACGCCCTTGCCCCTGGTGGCCATCATGCGCAGTTACTCAGCGCCGTTCGTCATCAAAGTGTCATGCGCAACCTTTAGAGTTCGACCAAGGCGATCTCCAGCCCACACAGCCGCGCTTTGCGACCCGAGCGCGCCGTCTCCCCGACCCTTCCCCCACGAGTTTGCATAGATTCGATGACAGACCTGGCCACACCCTATTACTTGATCGACGAGTCCCGGCTCAAGCACAACCTTGAGATCATCCGGCAGGTGCGCGAACGCTCCGGCGCCAAGTCGGTGCTGGCGCTCAAGTGTTTCTCGACCTGGTGTGTGTTCGATCTGATGCGCCGGTACATGGACGGCACCACCAGCAGTTCGCTCTACGAGGCGCGTCTGGGGTACGAGACGTTCGGCGGCGAGACCCACGCCTACAGTGTCGGCTTTTCGCGCGACGAGGTGCTGGCGGTGCGCGAGTTCGCCGACAAGCTCATCTTCAACTCGCTGTCGCAGCTGCGGCGGTTCCATCCGGACGTGGCGGGCCTGAACCTGGGTGTGCGCGTCAATCCGGGCATCAGCTATTCGAACTTCGATCTGGCCGATCCGGCGCGGCGCTATTCGCGGCTGGGCGTCAGCGACACGGCGGCGCTGGCCGAGGTCGCACCCTGGCTCAAGGGGCTGATGTTCCATTTCAACTGCGAGAACCCGGACGTCGACAACATCCGCGCCTCGCTCGAAACCCTCGGGCGCGAATACGGCGAGCTGCTGCACCGGATGGAATGGGTGAGTCTCGGCGGCGGGCTGTCCTTCACCCAGGACGGCTATGCGCTGGATGCCTTCTGCGAGGCTCTGCGCGCGTTCAGCCGGACGTTCGACATCCAGGTCTATCTGGAGCCGGGCGAGGCGGCCGTCACCCAGAGCACCGAGCTCGTGACCACCGTGCTCGACGTGGTGCACAATGAGGTCGACATCGCCATCATCGACGCCTCGCTGGAGGCGCACATGCTCGACCACCTCGTCTATCGCACTCATCCCCGGCTCGCGAGTCCGCCGCCCGGCGAACATCGGATGATGGTCGCCGGACGCACCTGTCTGGCCGGTGACGTCTTCGGTGACTTCAAACTGGCCGCACCGCTGCAAGTCGGCGACGAAGTACGCATCGCCGATGCCGGCGGGTACACCATGGTCAAGGTCAACTGGTTCAACGGCGTGGCCATGCCCGCGATCGTGGTGCGTCGGCTCGACGGCACCCTGGAGCGCGTGCGCGCGTTCGGTTATGAGGACTTCAAGCGCAGTCTGTCCTGATCCGCACCCGCCGGCGACCCCTGTTTTCCAAGCCACTTTTCAACCACAGCAACGTCCAATCGAGAACTCCATGAAGAAAAACGTGCTGATCATCGGCGCCGGCGGCGTCGCGCATGTGGCCGCGCACAAGGCGGCGATGAACAATGACGTGCTGGGCGACATCTGTATCGCCTCGCGCACCCAGTCCAAGTGCGATGAGATCATCGAGAGCATCCAGCGCAAGGGGCATCTCAAGGATCCGTCCAAGAAACTCTATTCGCGCCGGATCGATGCGCTCGACATCCCGGCGACCGTCGAGCTGATCCGCGAGACCAACTCCGAGATCGTCATCAATCTCGGTCAGGCATTCCTCAACATGTCGATCCTGGAGGCCTGTCTCGAAACCGGCGTCGCCTATATCGACACCGCCATCCACGAAGATCCGGACAAGGTCTGCGAGGATCCGCCCTGGTATGCCAACTATGAGTGGAAGCGCAAGGACCGCTGCGCCGAGAAGGGCGTGACCGCCATCCTCGGCGCCGGTTTCGATCCGGGCGTGGTCAACGCCTACTGCGCGCTGGCGGTCAAGCGTTACTTCGACAAGATCGAGACCATCGACATCATCGACGTCAACGCCGGCAGCCACGGTAAGTATTTCGCCACCAACTTCGACCCCGAGATCAACTTCCGCGAATTCGTCAAGGTCTGGACCTGGATCGACCGTCAGTGGAAGGAGTATCCGACCCACACGGTCAAGCGCGTCTATGATCTGCCGGTGGTCGGCCCCTCGCCCATCTATCTCAACGGCCATGACGAGCTGCACTCGCTGTCGCAGAACATCGACGCCGAGAGCATCCGGTTCTGGATGGGCTTCGGCGATCACTACATCAACGTCTTCACCGTGCTGCGCACCCTGGGCTTCCTCAACCATCTGCCGGTCAAGCTCGCCGACGGTCAGGAAGTGGTGCCGCTCAAGGTGGTCAAGGCCCTGTTACCCGATCCCAAGACGCTGGCCCCAAACTACACCGGCAAGACCTGCATCGGCAACTTCGTCAAGGGAATCAAGGACGGCAAGCCGCGCGAACTGCTGATCTATCAGGTCTCGGACCACAAGGCGGCCTATGAGGAAGTGGAATCGCAGGGCATCAGCTACACAGCCGGCGTGCCGCCGGTCGCCGCGGCCATGCTGATCGCCGACGGCGCCTGGGACACCCGAACCATGGTCAACGTCGAGGAACTGGACCCGGAGCCGTTCATCGCCATCCTCGACCGCATCGGCCTGCCGACCGAATTCAAGGAGATCGAACCGGGCAGCGCCGAGTCCTTCGACGGCACCGTGCGCGATCTGGAGACCGAGATCGCCGAGTCGACCGCGACCGTCACCATCTCGGCGGCCAATCCCATGATCGCCGTCGCGCCCAAGCCGCGTTGATTGGTTAGCTTCCAGCGGTCAGCCGGCGGCTGGAAGCCGGCAGCCGATTTCCTGACTCTCATCGAGGACAACGCGATGCGTTTCCGTTTTCCAGTCGTCATCATCGACGAGGACTTCCGCTCCGAGAACGCGAGCGGTCTCGGCATTCGCGCGCTCGCCAAGGCGATCGAGAGCGAGGGTCTGGAGGTGCTCGGCGTCACCAGCTATGGCGATCTGACCTCGTTCGCCCAGCAGCAGAGCCGCGCCTCCTGTTTCATCCTGTCGATCGACGACGAGGAGTTCGGCAGCGGCTCGCCCGAGGAGGCGCTCGAAGCACTGGCGACCCTGCGCGCCTTCGTCCAGGAAGTGCGGCTGCGCAACGAGGACATCCCGATCTTCCTCTACGGCGAGACCCGCACCTCGCGCCATATCCCGAACGATGTGCTCAAGGAGCTGCACGGCTTCATCCACATGTTCGAGGATACGCCCGAGTTCATCGCCCGCTATGTGGCGCGCGAGGCGCGGGTCTATCTCGACAGTCTGGCCCCGCCCTTCTTCCGCGCGCTCACCCACTATGCCGCCGACAGCTCCTACTCCTGGCACTGTCCGGGACACTCGGGCGGCGTGGCCTTCCTCAAGAGTCCGGTCGGACAGATGTTCCACCAGTTCTTCGGCGAGAACATGCTGCGCGCCGATGTCTGCAACGCGGTCGACGAACTCGGTCAACTGCTCGATCACTCCGGCCCGGTGGCCGCCTCCGAGCGCAACGCCGCGCGCATCTTCAACTGCGACCATCTGTTCTTCGTCACCAACGGCACCTCGACCTCGAACAAGATCGTCTGGCACTCGACCGTCGCGCCCGACGACATCGTGGTGGTCGACCGCAACTGCCACAAGTCGATCCTGCACGCCATCATCATGACCGGGGCGATCCCGGTGTTCCTGATGCCGACGCGCAATCATTACGGCATCATCGGCCCGATCCCGCTCGATGAGTTCAAGCCCGAGAACATCCGGCGCAAGATCGCCGCCAATCCCTTCGCCAAAGGGATCGATGCCAAGCCGCGTGTGCTGACCATCACCCAGAGCACCTATGACGGCGTGCTCTACAACGTCGACACCATCAAGTCGCTGCTCGACGGCGAGATCGACACCCTGCTGTTCGACGAGGCCTGGCTGCCGCATGCCTCCTTCCACGACTTCTATGTCGGGATGCACGCCATCGGCAAGGACCGCCCGCGCTGTCATGAATCGATGGTGTTCGCCACCCAGTCGACGCACAAGCTGCTCGCCGGACTCTCGCAAGCCTCGCAGATCCTGGTGCAGGAGTCCGACCAGCGCCGGCTGGACCGCAACAGCTTCATCGAAGCCTATCTGATGCACTCCTCGACCAGTCCGCAGTACGCCATCATCGCCTCGTGCGACGTAGCGGCGGCCATGATGGAGCCGCCCGGCGGCACGGCGCTGGTGCACGAGTCGATCATGGAGGCGCTCGACTTCCGGCGCGCCATGCGCAAGGTCGATGCCGAGTTCGGCGAGGACTGGTGGTTCAAGGTCTGGGGACCGGACTATCTGGCCGAGGAAGGCATCGGCGAGCGCGACGACTGGATGCTGCACGCCGACGACCACTGGCACGGCTTCGGCGAGCTGGCGCCCGGTTTCAACATGCTCGATCCGATCAAGGCCACGGTCATCACGCCTGGACTGAACATGGACGGTGAGTTCTCCGAATCGGGCATCCCGGCGGCGATCGTCACCAAATATCTGGCCGAGCATGGGATCGTGGTCGAGAAGACCGGGCTGTACTCGTTCTTCATCATGTTCACGATCGGCATCACCAAGGGCCGCTGGAACACCATGGTGACGGAACTCCAGCAGTTCAAACACGACTACGACCGCAATCAGCCGCTGTGGCGCGTGCTGCCCGAGTTCATCCAGGCCCATCCGCGCTATGAGAAGATCGGTCTGCGCGATCTGTGCGATGAGATCCACGGCATCTACAAGGCCAATGATGTCGCGCGCCTGACGACGGATATGTATCTGTCCGACATCGTGCCGGCGATGAAGCCGGCAGTGGCCTTCGCCAAGATGGCCCATCGCGAGATCGAACGGGTCAGGATCGATGATCTCGAAGGGCGCGTGACCAGCGTGCTGCTGACACCCTATCCGCCCGGTATTCCGCTGCTGATTCCGGGTGAGCGCTTCAATGCCACCATCGTGCGCTATCTCCAGTTCGCGCGCGAGTTCAACACCCGCTTCCCCGGCTTCGAGACCGACATCCATGGTCTGGTCAAGGAGGAGAGCGGCGGCGAGGTCGGCTATTTCGTCGACTGCGTCAAACCGCTGTGAGGTCGGGGAGATCCAGGGTGATCCACACCGGGCAGTGGTCGGAAGGTTTGTCCATCGCCCGGATGGCATAGTCGATCCCGACGTCGAGCAGGCGCTCGCGCAAGGGCGCGGAGACTAGGATATGGTCGATACGCAGACCATGTTTCGGCTCGCGCTCGAAGCCGCGCGAGCGGTAGTCGAACCAACTGAAGCGGTCGGCGGCTTCTGGATGGCGGGCGCGGTAGGCGTCGATCAGCCCCCAGTCGAGCAGGATCTGGAACCACTCGCGTTCCTCGGGCAGGAAGGCGCATTTCCCGGTGCGCAGCCAGCGCTTGGCGTTGTCGGCGCCGATCCCGATATCCAGGTCCAGCGGCGCGACGTTCATGTCGCCGAGCAGGACGAGGTTCTGGTCCGGGCGGAAGGCGGTGCGCAGATAGTTCAGCAAATCGGCATAGAACTTCTGCTTGGCGGGGAACTTCAGCGGATGATCGCGGCCCTCGCCTTGCGGGAAGTAGCCGTTGATGACCGTGACTTCGTCACCGTCGGCGAGCCGATATTGACCTAATATCAACCGACGCTGGGCTTCTGCCTCGTCGTTCGGCAATCCCTTGATGACGGTGCGCGGTGCCTGTTTGCTCAGGAGCGCCACGCCATAGTGTCCCTTTTGACCGTGGATCTGGGTGTCATAACCAAGTTCGCGCGCCCAATCGAGCGGAAACTGCTCGTCGGCGACCTTGGATTCCTGCAGGGCGATGATGTCGGGGTCGAGTCCGGCCTTGAGCGCCTCGACCTGATGCGGGCGGGCGCGAACGCCGTTGATGTTGAACGAGACGATCTTGAGCACCTGCATTCTCCCGACGGATTCCAGAACCAAACGACACATCCCTTTGTAATCGATCGGAGACTCCAATGTCACTGCCACAGGCGTTCAAAGGTCATCGCGGCGAGTATCTCGTCGCGCTCCAGTTCGTGCTGTTCTTCGCCTTCATCCTGGCGCCAAACTGGAATCCGCTGGCCAGCGCCGGGGTGCTGGCGGTGCTGGAGCCGGTGCGCTGGGCCGCGCTCGGCGCTCTGGGGCTGGTGGCGCTGGTGTTCGGCGGCTTCGGCGTGCTGCACATCCGCGACTATCTCACGCCCCTGCCCTATCCGGTCGACCACAGCCAGTTGGTCAAGCATGGCGTCTATGCCTGGGTGCGCCACCCGCTCTACAGCAGCCAGCTCTTCGCCGCGCTCGGCTGGACGCTCTACACCCTGAGCCTGACCCATCTGCTGATCCTGGCGATCGGCTTCGTCTTCTTCGACTACAAGGCCGGCAAGGAGGAAGCCTGGCTGACCGAACGTCATCCCGAATATACCGACTATGCGCGTGCGGTGCGCAAGTTCGTGCCCTGGATCTATTGAGGCCGTCGGCTAGAATCAAGGCTGCTCCGAATTTCATAACCCAAGTTGCCGCCTTGAAGGGCGAGGTGCGGATCAGCACACTCTGAGCCGAGCATCGATCCGGACTACAGGGTATGGGTCGGACGTTCGGAGGCGAGCGCGCCGGCCAGATATTCCTCGATCTTGCGCCGGGTGGCGCCCTTGTCCTGATCGTTGAACTGCACACCGACCCCGACGGCGCGATTGCCCTCGGCTCCGGTAGGCGTGATCCAGACCACGCGCCCGGCGACCGGGATGCGATCGGGCTCCTCCATCAACTGGAGCAGCAGAAAGATCTCGTCGCCGAGCTGATAGCTCTTATTGGTGGGGATGAAGAGCCCGCCATTCTTGATGAAGGGCATGTACGAGGCATACAGGGAACTTTTGTCCTTGATGGCGAAGCTCAGGATGCGTTGCTGACCACCGAGTCCGCCCAATGGATTGGGTGTGCTCATCCGCTCGATCCTCCAGTCCCGCTGTGTGCCGACCGGACGATCCGCGACCAGTCGATGGCCAGGGATTCCAGCAGCAACTGTTGATTGAGATTGCTCTCACCCAGGGCGCGTGCTTCCAGGATGCGCTTGAGGAAGCGATGTCCCGCCGCCGGGTCGAGCCGTTGCGCCAGCGCCGCCAGTTCGTCCCGTCGATCCGGGTGATCGAGCCGGGGCGGTGTGGCGCAGACGCCCAGCCGCAGCAGATCGCCCATGACGCCGGCGAGCCAGTCGAGGATACGCCCGGCGCCGATCTCGTTCCAGCGTCCGGCGACCGTGACCGGATCGCCGCGTCCGCGCGCGATCTCCAGGAATCCGTTCAGACACTGACTGCGCTGCTCCAGCCGGGTGTCGTCGGCGCTTTCGGCCAGGGCGCGCAACGGGGCGCCATGCGCCAAACGCAGCCGCAACGGCCAGTCCGCGCGCGGTTCGCGTGAGGCCAACCAGCTCAGCGCCGCCGCCTCGTCCGGAATCGGCACCGGGATCAGCAGACAGCGACTGCGGATGGTCGCCGGCAGGCGTCCGATGCGCTCGCCGATCAGACAGAGGACGCTGTGTCCGGTCGGCTCTTCCAACGTCTTGAGCAGTGCATTGGCGGCGGCCTGATTGAGCCTGTCGGCCGGATCGATCAGGGCGACCTTGAAGGGGGCGCGGCTCGGGGTCAGGGACTCGCGCTCGGCGAACTGTCGTACCGCGTCGATGGGGATCTCGCCCGATTTGCTCTCCGGATCGGGGCCGACCTCGATCAGATCCGGATGGCTACCGGCAGCGAGTAGATGACAATCGGCACACTGACCGCAGGCCAGCCCTTGGGCGTTCGGAGTCCGGCACAGCAGCGACTGGGCCAATGCATGCGCCAGCGCACGTTTGCCGACGCCGTTCGGCCCCGAGATCAGCAGCCCATGTGCCAGCCGATCGGCGGCGCGCGAAGCTTGCAGACGCGACCAGATCGACTCCGTCCAGGGCAAGGGAACCTCGAACGATCGTGGCGACGGCAAGGCCGATTTCGACGGAGCGGATTCGGCGCGCGTCGGACTCATGAGCGCGACTCCAGCAAGTCGACGAAGGCGTTCAGTTCAGCACCGACAGCCTGAGTCACGGTTTCAAGGGGGGCCGTGGCGTCGATCACCCGATAGCGCTCCGGATTGGCCCCCGCCCGTTCGAGATAGACCGCCCGCGCCGCCTCGAAGAAGCGTTGAGTTTCGGACTCGAAACGATCGACTCGACCCGCGCACGACTTGGCACGCCCGAGTCCGAGTTCCGGCGGCAGATCGAAGACGAGCGTCAGATCCGGTCGCAGTTCGCCCTGCACCAGCGTTTCGAGCAGACCGATCCGCACCGGATCGATCCCGCGCCCGCCGCCCTGATAGGCATAGGTGGAATCGGTGAAGCGGTCGCAGAGCACCCAGTGTCCGGCCTTGAGCGCCGGTAGGATGCGTCGCTCCAGATGATCGGAACGCGCAGCGAACATCAGCAGCAGCTCGGTCGTCTCGCTCATGCCCTGGTTGTCCGGGTCGAGCAGCAACGCGCGCAGACGCTCGGCCAGCGGCGAGCCGCCCGGCTCGCGGGTGGTGAGCACTTCGAGACCGCGCGCGCGCAACAGCTCGGCCAGAGGCGCGATCTGGGTCGATTTGCCCGCACCCTCGATGCCTTCGAGCGTGATGAAGCGTCCGCGTTTAGCCATCAGTCGTTCCGGTTCAGGATATAGCGGCGCACCGCCTGATTGTGCTCTTCGAGCGTGCGCGAGAACTGATGACTGCCATCGCCCTTGGACACGAAGTAGAGCTCGTCGCCATCCTCCGGATTGAGCGCCGCGCGGATCGCTTCGCGCCCGACCAGGGCGATGGGCGTCGGCGGCAGACCATTGATGACATAGGTATTGTAGGGCGTCGCCTCGCGCAGATCGGCCCGGCGGATGTTGCCGTCGTAACGCTCGCCCAGACCGTAGATGACGGTCGGATCGGTCTGGAGCCGCATCCCGCGCTGGAGACGGCGGGTGAAGACGCCGGAGATACGCGGGCGCTCATCTGCAATCGCGGTCTCCTTCTCGATGATCGAGGCCAGGATCAGCGCCTCATAGGGCGTCGAGATCGGCAGGTTCGGCGCGCGCTTCTCCCACTCCTCGGCCAGGATCCGATCCATGCGGGTCAGCGAGCGCTTGAGGATGTCGAGCGCGCCGGTCCGGCGCGGAAAGCGATAGGTATCGGGGAAGAACAGGCCCTCGGGATGTGCGTCGGGGCGCCCGAGCCGGGCCATGATCTCGGCGTCGGACAGATCCGAAAGCCTGGAACCGCCGGCGAAGACCTCGTGACCGTCGAGCGCCGCCAGTGCCTGCCGGAAGGTCCAGCCCTCGACCAGGGTGAGACTGTATTCGACCACCCGACCCGAGGTGATCAGCTCCAGGACGCGCGGCGGCGTCATGTCGCGCGTGAGTGCGTACTCGCCCGCCTTGAGCCGCCCCTGATCGCCCTGGAGATAGGCCAGCGCGATGAAATAGGTCGGACGCGCGATCAGCCCTTGTTCGTGCAGACGCCTGGCCAGGGTGCGCAGGGACGTCCCACGCGGCACGTCGAACAGGACGCGCTCCTCGACGCCCTGGATCGGCATCGACAGGAAGCAGTGATAGTCGCGCCACAGCGCCCCGACCAGAAAGCCGGCGACGAGGACGACGAGCATGAGCAGTGCGACGATACGTTTCGACATCGGGTCGATCACCCCGGCGTACAGGCGGCCCGATACAGTCGATCGAGCAGATCCCAAGGAAGTTGCGCCGAATCGAACCGGCGTCGGCCCAGTTCGCGCACGGGCCAGACGCCGATGATCGAGTTGGTCAGAAAGAGTCCGCGCGCCTGATCGAGCGCGGCACGATCGAGGCGCGTGACCAGACAATCGATCCCCAGACGCGCCGCGAGTTCCAGCGTCAGACCGCGCACGGTACCGGCGATGCCGCCGCGATCGACCGGCGGCGTCATCAGGCAACGACCATCCCACAGGAAGACATTGGTCATGGTGCCGCTGACCAGTTCGCCGGTCGACTCGAACATGAGCCCCTCGGCGATGGCCGGATCGTTCCACTCGGCGCGCGCCAGGACCGCGTCCAGACGGTTGAGATGCTTGATACCGGCGAGCACCGGATTGATCGACACGGGTGTCTGACAGTAGCGCACGACCACGCCCTGACGCCGGTCGCGTCCCTGAGCGGACGGCAAGGGATAGGTCAGGAACAGACGCCGGGGCGAAGCCGGCACCGGCGGCGCATAGCCGCGTCCGCCCTCACCGCGTGACAGGATCAGCTTGAGGATGCCCTCGCGCTGTCCCCAGGTCACTTCGGCCGCCTCGGCGGCGAGCAGCGTGGTATCCGGCATGTCGATGCCGAGACGCTCCGCGCCCAGGATCAGCCGGTCCATGTGGCGCTGCCACTGACAGGGATAGCCGGCGGCGAGGCGGATGGTCTCGAACAGACCATCCCCGTAGTGCAGCGCCCGGTCGAGGACCGGGATCCGATCACCGGGCCGGCCATCGATCAGGATCCGAGACGGGGCGCCGATTCCTGGCGTCATAGCCATGCGTCCTGCCCGACCGCTACCCTGGTCCTGTCTCCGGACGGAGACCGGATCAGAGACGCCGGAAGATCAGCGTCCCGTTGGTTCCGCCGAAGCCGAACGAGTTGGAGAGCGCGACATCGATCGTCATTTGACGCGCGGTGTTGGGCACGCAATCCAGATCGCAGTCCGGGTCCGGCGTGTGATAGTTGATGGTCGGCGGCGCGACCTGATCACGGATGGCCAGGATGGTGAAGATGGCCTCCGCGCCGCCGGCCGCGCCCAGCATGTGCCCGGTCATGGACTTGGTCGAGCTGACCGCGAGCTTGTAGGCGTGATCGCCGAAGGCACGCTTGACGGCGCGCGTCTCGGCCACGTCGCCGGCGGGCGTCGAGGTGCCGTGCGCGTTGATGTACTGGACCTGCTCGGCGTTCAGCCCAGCGTCGTTCAGCGCGAGGTGCATGCACTCGGCTGCGCCCATGCCGTCCTCGGAGGGCGCGGTCATGTGATAGGCGTCGGAGTTCATGCCGACGCCGACCAGCTCGGCATAGATGGTCGCGCCGCGCGCCTTGGCGTGTTCGTACTCTTCGAGTACCACGACACCGGCGCCGTCGCTGAGCACGAAGCCGTCACGATCCTTGTCGAAGGGGCGACTGGCGGCCTCGGGGTCGTCGTTACGGGTCGAGAGGGCACGCGCGGCGGCGAAGCCACCGAGACCGACCGGCGAGGTCGCCATCTCGGCACCACCGGCCAGCATCACGTCGACATAGCCGTGACGGATCATGATCGCCGCCTCGCCGATGTTGTGCGTGCCGGTCGCGCAGGCCGAGACGATCGAATAATTGGGGCCCTTGAGGCCGAACTTGATCGAGAGATTGCCGGCCACCATGTTGACGATGTTGGCGGGCACGAAGAAGGGCGAGATACGACGCGGCCCCTTCTCGCGATAGACCTCGTAGTTGTTCTCGATGCCGGTGATGCCGCCGATACCGGAACCGATGGCCACGCCGATGCGCCGACAGTTGGACTCGTTGATCTCCAGTCCGGAATCGGCGATGGCCTGACAGCCGGCCGCCAAGCCGTAATGGATGAACTTGTCCATCTTCTTGGCGTCTTTTTCCGAGACATAGGGACTCGGATCGAAGCCATAGATCGGACCGCCGAAGCGGGTACTGAACGGGGCGATATCGAAATGGGTGATCGGTTTGATGCCGCTCTTTCCGGCGAGGATGTTGTCCCACGCGGACTTGACGTCCAGACCAACCGGTGCCACGAGGCCCAATCCGGTGACTACTACCCTTCTGCCTGCCATCACTTACCTCTATCGTCGTTCAGAACGCCACGTTCGACGAGCCCATGCCGCGCCCTCGTGTCAAGGCCGAAGCCTGGCGCCTGGCGTGAAATCTATCCGCTCGGCCCGATCTCAGGCCTGGTGCGCGTTGATGTAGTCGATGGCCTGTTGGACCGTGGTGATCTTCTCGGCGTCTTCGTCCGGAATCTCGGTCTCGAACTCCTCCTCGAGGGCCATGACCAGTTCCACGGTGTCGAGCGAGTCCGCTCCCAGATCGTCGACGAAGGACGCCTCTGGGGTGACTTCTTCTTCCTTCACGCCCAACTGGTCCACCACTATTTTGCGAACTCGGTCTTCAACGCTGCTCATAAGTTTCTCCGCGAGAAACCCCGTCCTTCAGGGCGGGGAGGGATAGCGGCTGCGACCTCGCAGCCATCGAAATTGGTGCGGGCTTTCCACCTGCCGGGCCGTGAGGCTCTGCCCGTAAGGGCCTGGTGACGGTGCGGCGTCTCACGACGCGACACGCTCCCCTCGCCAATGTGTGCAACCGGCTCCCGCCTCGCGGCGGCGATCGGAACCTTCGGCGTTTTACCTTGCGCCTGCATGATCCCGACCTTCCAGGGTCCGGGACTGAGGAAGCATCCCGGAGTGGGTCTTAGCGACCTGTTGCGCACGTAGCCCCTTTCGACCGTCCTGGTCAGGCGGGTTGAGGCTGGTCAACCCAGCTTGTTCTCACAAGCTCCGGCCTTCAGGCCGGGGTAGTTGACAGGATTGATTCCTCTCGAATGACAAAAATCGGCCCCACTGGGCCACGGCGTATTCTAGTGATAAACCAGATGCGATGAAAGCCGAGATCTTCATCGATTCTCGGCATTCAACGTCTTGTTTTGCAACGAATAACAGAAAAACGCCGATAAAACCTCACGCCATGTGCATGCCGCCGTTGACATGCAGGGTCTCGCCGGTGATGTAAGCGCCGCCCGGCGAGGCCAGGAAGACCACGGCGCCGGCGATCTCTTCCGGCCGGCCGAGCCGCCCGAGCGGGATGGCGCCGAGCAGGGTCTGGCGGTGCGCTTCGGGCAGTTCCTTGGTCATGTCGGTGTCGATGAAACCGGGCGCGACACAGTTGACCGTGATCCCGCGCGAGCCGACCTCACGCGCCAGCGACTTGGTGAAGCCCATCATGCCGGCCTTGGCGGCGGCATAGTTGGTCTGACCGGCGTTGCCCATGGACCCGACGACCGAGGCGATGTTGATGATGCGGCCCTTGCGCGCCTTGGTCATGGCACGCAGACAGCCCTTGGAGAGCCGGTAGAGCGAGGTCAGGTTGGTGTCGATGACCGCGTCCCACTCCTCGTCCTTCATGCGCATCAGCAGGTTGTCGCGGGTGATGCCGGCGTTGTTGACCAGGATGCTCGGTGCGCCGAGACGCTCGGTGATCTGAGCGAGAGCCGCCTCGACGGAAGCCGAGTCCGAGACGTTCAGCACCAGTCCCATGCCCTGATAGCCGGCATCGGTCAGCGCCTGTTCGATGGCCTGAGCACCGGATTCGGTGGTCGCGGTGCCGACGACAGCCGCACCCTGTTCGGCCAGCGCCATGGCGATGGCGCGTCCGATTCCACGCGAAGCGCCGGTGACCAGCGCGATTTCACCCTTAAGCATTCGAGGTTGCCTCCAGTGCCGCCTCCAGCGTCTTCGGATCGAAGACCGGCAGCGTCGTCAGATTGTCAGCGATGCGTTTGTTCAACCCGGTCAGCACCTTGCCCGGACCGCATTCGAGTGCGGTCGTCACGCCCTGCGCAGCCACCGAGGCGACCGTCTCGACCCAGCGCACCGGGCTGTAGAGCTGCTCGACCAGCAGGCGGCGCAGCGACTCGACGTCCTCGGCCGGAGCGACGTTGACGTTATGAATCACAGGCACGCCCGGCACGGCCAGCGCCACATCGGCCAGCCGCTCGGCCAGCCGGTCAGCCGCCGGGCGCATCAGAGCGCAGTGCGAGGGCACGCTCACCGGTAGCGGTAGCGCACGCTTGGCCCCAGCCGCCTTGGCCGCATCGATGGCACGCGCGACGGCGGCCGCCGAACCGGCGATCACGACCTGACCGGGCGAGTTGAAATTGACGGCGGACAGCACTTCACCCTGGGCCTGTTCGGCACAGAGGGCCACGACCTGCGCATCCTCCAGTCCGAGCACGGCGGCCATGGCGCCCTCACCCGCCGGCACGGCCTCCTGCATGAAGCGCGCACGATCGGCGGCGAGCCGGATACCGTCGGCAAAGCCCAGCGCACCCGCCGCGACCAGTGCCGCGTACTCGCCGAGACTGTGCCCGGCCATCATGGTCGCCGGACGCCCGCCCGACTGCTGCCAGACGCGCCACACGGCGACACCGGCGGCGAGCATCGCCGGCTGAGTGTTCTCGGTGCGATCCAGATCCTCCTTCGGACCCTGACCGACCAGCGACCAGAGATCGCGCCCGAGCGCGTCCGAGGCTTCCTCGAAGGTGTGCTTGACACTCGGATGGGACTCGGCGAGCGCGTCGAGCATGCCGACCGCTTGCGAACCCTGACCGGGAAAGAAGACAGCGAGTTGTTGCGTCATGGGCCTTGCAGAATCGTTCAGTGGTCGATGGTCACGAGCCGCGCGTCTGCGCTCGGCTCAAGGTGGAATCAATAGCGAACGAGCACCGAGCCCCAAGTGAACCCGCCGCCGAAGGCTTCCATCAGCAGCGTCTCGCCGCGCCGGATGCGCCCATCGCGCACCGCCTGATCGAAGGCCAGCGGAATCGAGGCCGATGACGTATTGCCATGCTCGGCGACGGTCACGATCACGCGCTCCATCGGTAGGTCGAGCTTGCGCGCCGTGGCCTGGATGATGCGGATGTTGGCCTGATGCGGGATCAGCCAGTCGATGTCGTCCTTGGTCATCCCGTTGGCTTCCAGGGTCTCGTCGACGATGCGCCCGAGCGTGGTGACGGCGAACCGGAACACCTCGTTGCCGCGCATCTCCAGCGCCGCCAGATCGGGCCGACCGTTGCCGTGACCGCCCGGAACCTGGAGCAGATCCTTGTAGGCACCATCGGCGTGGATATGGGTCGAGATGATGCCCGGCTCGTCGGCCGCGCCCAGCACCACGGCGCCCGCGCCATCGCCGAACAGCACGCAGGTGGTGCGATCGTTCCAGTCGAGGAGTCGCGAGATGGTCTCGGCGCCGACGACCAGCACATGCCGGGCCGCGCCGGTACGGATGTATTTGTCGGCCACGTCCATCGCATAGACGAAGCCGGCGCAGACCGCCTGGAGATCGAAGGCCGGACAACCATGCACGTCCAGCCGCTGCTGGAGCAGACAGGCGGTGCTCGGAAAGAATTGATCGGGCGTGGTGGTCGCGACCAGGATCAGATCCAGATCGGCCGGATCGAGACCGGCGGCCTCCAGCGCCCGGCGTGAGGCGATCTCGGCCAGATCGCAGCAACTCTCGCCCTCGGACGCCAGATGACGCTTCTCGATGCCGGTGCGTTCACGAATCCAGCTATCCGTGGTATCGACGATCGCTTCCAGATCGGCGTTGGTCATGACCCGGCTGGGCAGATAGCCCCCGGTCCCGAGGATGCGGGAGAACTTCATCAGGCCGATTCCCTGTACTGTTCAGTGTCGAGATGACGCCCGACTTGATCGCCGATGCGTTGCGGGATGTTGGCGTGGATCTCCTTCTCGGCGATATAGATCGCGTTCTCGAAGGCGATCTCGTCGGCCCCGCCGTGACTCTTGACCACGATGCCGCGCAGACCCAGCAGACTCGCTCCGTTGTAGCGGCGCGGGTCCATGTCGCGGCGGAACTTCTTGAGGATCGGCAATGCAATCAGACCGGCCAGACGGGTCAGCAGGTTGCGCTTGAACTGCGCCGACAGCGACTGACCGATGAACTTGGCCACGCCCTCGCTGCTCTTGAGCGCGACGTTGCCGACGAAGCCGTCGCTGACCACGACGTCGAGATCGTCGAGATAGATGCCGTTGCCCTCGACATAGCCGACATAGTTGAGGTTACTGCGTGCCAGCCATTCGTGGGCCTGCTTGACCTGCTCGTTGCCCTTGATCTCTTCCTGCCCGATGTTGAGCAGCGCGACCTTGGGACGTTCGATGCCGTCGACGGCCGAGACCAGCTCGCTGCCCATGACGGCGAACTGGAACAGATGCTCGGCGGTGCAGTCGACGTTGGCGCCGAGATCGAGCATGTGAGTATGCCCGTGGAGCGAGGGCACGGCGGTGCAGATGGCCGGCCGGTCGATGTGCGGCAGGGTCTTGAGCACGAAACGCGCCGTGGCCATGAGGGCGCCGGTGTTGCCGGCACTGACACAGGCTTGAGCCTCGCCGTCCTTGACCAGATCGATGGCCACCCGCATCGAGGAATCTTTCTTGCCGCGCAGCGCCTTGGACGGCGACTCGTCCATCCCGACTTCCTGAGTCGTATGACGGATGCGCAGCCGGTCGCGTGAAGCGTCGCCGAGCAGCGAGATGATGCGCGCCTCATCGCCGACCAGGATCAGATCGACGTGCGGATTGTCGGCCAGATAGCGCAGGGCCGCCGGAACCACGACCTGGGGGCCGTGATCCCCGCCCATGGCGTCCAGGGCGATCGTGCAACGGGGTTTCGCGGCGCCGGAGCGCTCGTCCCTGGATTGCACGACGCTGAAGCGGCCCGGCGCCGACATCACTCGGCCCGATCCAGAACCTTGCGGCCGCGATAGAACCCGTCGGCCGTGATGTGATGACGGCGATGGGTCTCGCCGCTGGTCGGATCGACCGACAGGGTCGGCTTGGTCAGGGCATCGTGCGAACGGCGCATGCCGCGCTTGGAAGGGGTCTTGCGATTCTGTTGGACGGCCATTGGTACTCTCCAGTGTGGGAGGTGCGCGGAACCCGGCCGCCTCCCGGTCGTGTGTCAAAAATCTATTGTTGCTTCAGGCGTTCGAGGACGGCGAATGGGTTGGGCGCTCGCTCCGGCTCCTCGGCGGACGGGCGATCCGGTTCGGACACCGGGCTCCCGTCGCCGCTCGCCGGCTCGGGTGCCCGGCACTCGCCGACCGGATGCCGGGGAAACGGCGGGATTGCGAGCAGGAGCTCGTCTTCGATGAGCTCGAACGGATCGAGACTGTCGTCCGTCACCACCAGCGTCTCATAACCGTTATCGTTCTCGGACGCCCTGGTGTTCGGTTCGACCCGCACCAGACGCAGCGCCAGAGGCGCGTCCAGATCGAGCCAAAAGTCGCTCAGACAGCGCTGACAGAGCAGGCGCAACCGCACCCGCGCCCAGCCTTCGAGGACCGGCCCCCGCTGTGCGTCGCGTCCGAAGTCGAGTCGATACGTGACCGGCGCCGGTGTCTCGCCCTCGTCGAAACTCCCGACCTCCAGCAGTCTGGGAAAGCGCGTCAAGGTCAACTCACCCGCGAACGACAGGCCGTTCTTGGCGGCGCGCCAGGGGTCGATATGATCAGGCAGGACGGTCGACATAAGCGTGCAAGCCTAACCGATGGCCAAGACCCGCGTCAATCGACGACGACAGTTGAAATCGGGACGCCCACAAAAAAACTCCCCCGGCCTCTCGGCGGACCTCAGTCGACCGAGAAGCCGGGGGTATGTGAGTGGATGAACGCGCTCTGTCACGGTGCCGGCCTGGAGATCCAGTTTCGGACGGCGGGCGCCGTGGGGCGCGATTTCGTGTGTCGGGCCTGCGGTCGGGCGGACCCGGCCGAGGCAGCTCCTCGTCTTCTTCTCTTTGTCCGCGAGCCTGGCGATCGATGATCGGTAATTTCAATCGCCTGCATTGAGAAATTAGAATAGACGAGGCGCCCGGAAGGAGCTATCCGTAGGATCACTCAGTTGACGGCGAACACTCCGTGGTCAGGCGCCGTTCGTAGTCGAGCGCGCGGCACTGGCCTGACAGACGGCCGACATCCGGCACAGTTCGGCCAGGTTGGCGGCGCCCATCTTCTCCATCATGCGCGCGCGGTGGTTCTCGACGGTGCGCGGGCTGATGCCGAGCTGACGCGCGATGTCCTTGTTGGTCAGGCCGCGCGTGGTCAGGGTCAGAACCTCGTGCTCGCGCGGGGTCAACTGCCGGAAACGTTCGAGGATGTCGTGTTCGGTCGCGGCCTCCTCGCGCCGGCGGCGGTCCTCGGCGAAGGCATCCTCGATGCGCTGCAACAAACGCTCAGTGCTGGCCGGCTTTTCGAGGAAATCGATCGCGCCGCCCTGGATGGCGCGCACCGTGGTCGGTACGTCGCCGAAGGCCGAGAGAAAGATGATCGGCAGCAGGGCACCGCGTTCCAGCAGCTCGCTTTGCAGATCCAGCCCGGTCATGTCCGGCATGCGCTGGTCGAGCACCAGACAGCCGCGCGCATCGGGCGCGAAGTCGGCGAGAAAGGCGGCGGGCGTGGGGAAACTGCGTACCGGGTAACCGGCCAGTTCCAGGATCAGCGTCAGCGAGTCGCGCATTCCCTGATCGTCGTCCACCAGAAAGACGGTTTGGGCTTCAGTCATGGTCCAAAGCCCGGTCCAGAGCAACAGCACACATCCGTCAGAACTCTCCAAAACCGCTTTTAGGTAGAACTACGTATAGCATGTTGGTTTCGTTTGTAAAACGACCGCCGATCGGTTCGCGTCGGCTGACACAGATGCGGGCGACCCGAAAAATGGCCGTATTCGTACTCGACAAACAGAAACGTCCGCTGATGCCGTGCACGGAGAAACGCGCGCGACTGTTACTGGAGCGCGGACGCGCCGTGGTGGTGCGTCCGGCCCCGTTCACCATTCGCCTGAAGGATCGGCTCGGCGGAGCGGTTCAACCGCTGCGCCTGAAGCTGGATCCGGGCAGTCGCGTGACCGGGCCGGCCCTGGTGCGCGAATCCGAGACCTGTGATCCGGACACAGGTGCCGTTGAGCGACTCGAACATGGGCTGTGGTTTGGGGAACTGGCGCATCGCGGCCACCAGATCCGGGACGCCCTGACGCTTCGGCGTCAGTACCGGCGCGCCCGGCGCGCTCGCAAGACCCGCTACCGGGCGCCGCGCTTCCTGAACCGCACTCGCCGTGAGGGCCGGCTGCCGCCGTCGTTACAGCATCGGCTCGACACCACCGTCAACTGGGTACGGCGCCTGTGCCGGATCGCCCCGATCAGCGCCCTCAGTCAAGAACTGGTGCGGTTCGACACTCAGGCCATGCAGAACCCGGAGATCCGCGGGGTCGAATACCAACAGGGCGAATTGGCCGGTTACGAAGTGCGTGAATACCTGCTGGAGAAATGGAACCGCACCTGTGCCTATTGCGGCGCGACGCACGTGCCGCTGGAGATCGAGCACATCATACCCAAGAGCCGGGGCGGCTCGGATCGAATCTCGAACCTGACGCTTGCCTGCCGCGCCTGCAATCAGCGCAAGGGGAACCGGTCCATCGAGGACTTTCTGCAACGCCAACCGGCGCTCCTGCACCGGATACGGACCCAAGCCAAAGCCCCGCTCAGGGATGCCGCCGCCGTCAATGCCACGCGCTGGGCGCTGTTCGCGGCGCTCAAAGCTACGGGTCTGGCGGTCGAAACCGGCTCGGGCGGACGCACCAAGTTCAATCGCACGCGCCTGGACATCCCCAAGACCCATGCCCTCGATGCCGCCTGTGTCGGCGCCGTCGATCAGCTACGGGACTGGAACCGCCCGGTCCTGGCCATCCGCGCCACCGGACGCGGGGCCTACAGCCGCACCCACACATCCGGCAACGGCTTCCCGCGCGGCTATCTCACCCGTGAAAAGCGCGTCCACGGCTTCCAGACCGGCGATTGGGTGCGCGCCGAGGTGCCCAAAGGCAAGAAGGCCGGCGTGCATGTCGGGCGTGTGGCGGTGCGCCGAACCGGATCGTTCAACATCCAAACCCAGGGCGGAACCGTCCAGGGGATCTCCTACCGCCATTGCCGTCTCCTTCAGCGTGCCGACGGCTATGGTTATTCATTTCAACCCAAACCACAGACGGAGGAAGCGAGACGGGCGGCTTGACGGCGCTACGCGCCGCGCGCTATCCCTCCCCGCCCTGAAGGACGGGGTTTCTCGCGCAATGCTGATGAATCGGGAGACGCGCGCCTTCATCGCCATCGGCTCGAACATCGAGCCGGAGCGTCACATCGCGCTGGGTCTGGAGGCGCTGAATGGGATCGAGTCGACCCGGCTCGGGGCGGTTTCGTCCTGGTATCGCACTCATCCCTGGGGGCTGGAAGCGCAGGCGGAGTTCATCAATCTGGTGGTCGAGGTTCGGACACGGCTGACGCCCTCAGTGCTACTGGACGCGACCCAGAGGATCGAGACGCGGCTCGGGCGGGTGCGCGCTCAGGTCAATGGGCCGCGCACGCTGGATCTCGACATCCTGCTGTATGGCGAACGGATCGAGGACACAGCGGAGCTACGGCTGCCGCATCCGGGGTTGCTGCTACGTGATTTTATGCTGATTCCCCTGGTGGAGATCGCGCCCGAGATCGTGCATCCCGAGCGCGGACGTCCGATCGCCGGGCTGACCGACGAGATCCTTTACCGGCAAATCATCGAGCGGATTCCGGATCGCGATCAGGTTCGCGGATAGAGGTCGGGAATCGGCGATTCGCGATCCGAGGTGCTCGAACGAGTCGCGCCGAGATACGGTTCCAGACGCTTCCAGGCCGTCTCGCCGTCCCAGGTCTCGCTGGGTGGAGCATAGATGGCGCGGTCGATGGTGCGCAGGATGGTGTGAACCTCGGGGTCGTCGAAGCCGGTGGCGACGGCCTCCAGTCCGGTCGGGTTTCGATCCGGCCAACGGGCGTGTGCCCAGTCGATGATGGCAGCACGGGCGGCGCGTGGATCTCGGGCGAGACAGGCGGCGCGGAAGGCGCGGCGTGCCGGGTCGAGTCCGGGAGGTGTCGGCGGCGGTGCGGATGGAGCGCCCCGGATGCCGGCATCGGTTGGTCGGCCGGCGGCTGTCCGGGCACGGCGCTCGCGCTGCCAGAGATAGAGCGTCGCTCCCCAGCCGCCGACAAGCAGGACGATCAGCGCCGGCCAAAGCCAGAATCCCCGACCTCGGTCGAACTCGGACGTCGGGCTTGGTTTGGACTCGGGCATTGAGTCCGATTCCGGCTGGGTCGCTTGAGTCGGTGCTGCGGCACCAGCCATCGGCTCGCTCGCGCCGGATGTACTGTCAGGCGCGGGCGCGACCTCGACGGTTCGCGCCGGTATCACGGCGACCCGCGCCCGATCCGTGCGTGTATCCCACCAGTCGAGCCGGATCTCGGGGAGGGTCAGGGTGCCGGGGCGTGTCGGGACGAGCGCGAACTTGAGTGTCTTGATCGCAGCCGGCGATGGGCCATTGGTCAGATCCTCACCGCGCGGCTGGTCGGGATAGACCTGGACGCCGTCGAGCGCGCCCAGGGCGAGATCCGGCAGTTGCGCCGCCGCCGTCCCCTCGGCGGTGATGGTGAGGGTACGGGTGATCGGCTCGCCGACCTGGAAGACCGGCGGACTGGGTGTCCACTCGTCGGTGAGCTGGAGCGAGGTGGCGGGCAGCCAGTTCGTGCCTGCGTGTGACGGCGGTTGGGGGCGGACCTGGAGTTCTATGTCGCGCGCGCGCTCGACCACGCGCCGCCCCGGATGGGTGACGCCCGGCATCGTCGGGAAGCCTTGGAAGAGCCGTCCACCGAAGGCTTGATCCAGCTCGGCGAAGGGATCCTGACGTGCGCCCTGGCGCGGATCCTCCAGCATGGCTTCCAGACGCGGCGACTGGACGGTGATCGGTCCGCTGCGCTGGGGTGTCAGTCGGTAGCGTCGTTCGATAACGCGATAGACCTGGCCATCGCGCGTCTCGTCATAGGCGCGGTCCTCGCCCAGACGCTGCACGGTCGAACCCTCGACCTCGGGTTCTGAGAGGACGGCGCGCTGCGGCGGCTGACGATAATAGACCTTGATCCGGTATTCGATGGGTTGCAGGACATAGGGCGTAGTGGTCTCGACCTCGGACTCGACGAAGAGCACCCTGGGGCCGGACTGATCCGTCTGACCGGATCGGGCCGTGGCTCTGCCCGGCTCGATGACCTCGATGCTCAGCGGTCGGCTAGTGTCGCTGCCGGCCTGGATGGCGGGGATGGTCAGACGGCCCGCGCGCCTGGGTGCCAGTTGCAGGCTCCACTGGCGGCTGTGCGAGATGCGTCCGTTGATGATGCTGGTCATCTGGCTCTGACCCCGTCGCAGGATGTCGAAGTCCGGCTCCAGGGGCGTGAAATCCGGCTCGGCGTCCAGGTCGCCCTCGGCGACGAGCCGCAGTTCCAGCACCTCGCCCAGTTCCAGGCGCTGACGGTCCACCTGAACGCTCAAATCAGCCGCCTGGGCCGATGCCGACAGCGTCAGCCACAGGAGTACAAGCAGGATCGCGCGTCCGTATCGTTGTGCCATCACGGTAATTGGCCCTCGCGACGCAGATGTTGCAGGAGAAAACGCTGACGCAGCAGTCCGGCCGGGTCGTCCGGTACCTGACGCAATCGGGCTTCCATGGCCTGTTCGCGCTCGCGTTCTTCAGGCGAGCGGTCGTCCAGAGCTTCCGGTACTGAGCTTGAGGTATCCGGCGACGCATCCGCCTCCGCTTCGGTCGGCTCGGCACTCACCGGCCGGCTCGAATCCGAATCCGAATCCGCCGGCCGATCATCGACCGCGATGTCTTCCGGTGACGGTTCAGCGGCTTCCGATTTCCTTCCTGGCTGTTTGACCTGCTCCTGATCTGGACTGGAATCGGCACCGGCGTCAGGTTCGGACGCTCGATCCGGATTCGCCGCCTGAGGTTCATTGGATTCCGTCTCACCGGATTCGTCCGCCTCGGACTTCGAGGCGTCGGCTTGCTGAGTGCCGGATTCGGACGCTTCCGGTGGCGAGGTATCGGTTGAGTCGGAGTCGGACTCCGATTCCGAAGACTCGGATGTCGATGAGGAATCCTGGCCATCTCCGGATCGTTCATCCTGAGACTGGCCGTTCTGCGTCTGGTCGTTCCGGGGGGGCGACTGGTCGAGAAGCCGGCGCACCAGTTCCAGGTTGTGACGCGCGTCGGCATGGTCAGGGTCTTGTTCGAGCACGCGCTCATAGGCCGCCGCCGCCTCTTGCAGCCGACCCAGACGCGCGAGCGCATTGCCGCGATTGTACTCAGGCGTGGCTCCAGTGAGTCCGGCGAGCGCTTCGAGTGCCTGCTCGAACTTACCTGCACGATAGCTCGCCGCCGCGCGCCAGGCGGGATCGCTGAAGTGCTCGGCGGCTGAGTCCGGACGCCCTGCGGCCAGTTCACGCGCGCCCTGTTGATCGGCACTCCACCAAAGATCGGCCCAGTCGAACGCCAGCGCCCGATCGGGCGGCACCAGCAGCACCGCCGCCAGTGCCGGAACCAGCCAGCCGCGCCGGAAGGCCAGTGCCGCCAACGGCAGCAACAGCAGGATCAGCCAGGGGCCTTCCTCGCGCCAGCGGTCCGCCGTCAAGGATGACGCCTCGATCGTGGTTTCGGGTCGGGGTGCGGCCGCGATCAGGGCCTGAGTATCGGCCTCACCCACGCCGGCCTCCAGATAAAGTCCGTTGCCGGCCCGCGCCAGCTCGCGCAGTCGGTCGCGCTCCAGACGGGCGATCCGGAGCGCGCCGGCGTCATCCTGCTCGAAGCCGCCGCCCGGACGCGGCACGGGCGCGCCCTCCAGGGTACCGACCGCCAGCACCGAGAGCCGATGTCCGGCATCGGCCAGACGACGCGCCGACTCCAGTGATCC
The DNA here is from genome assembly GCF_018409545.1 of Allochromatium tepidum. GTDB lineage: Bacteria > Pseudomonadota > Gammaproteobacteria > Chromatiales > Chromatiaceae > Thermochromatium > Thermochromatium tepidum_A. The sequence goes on from NZ_AP024563.1 coordinate 2,329,704, forward strand.
GGCCGGATTTCCGACGCCATCCGTGATCAGAATCACATGTCCCGCACCGCCGCCCGCGCGCTCCAGCATCCCGGCGGCCATCTCCAGCGCGCGATCGGTACGGCGCGCGCCGGGCACGGGGATGAGATCGGTCGCGAGCATCGGCACCTGGGCGGCGATGGTGTTGGCATCGGCACTCAGCGGCGAGACCAGGAAGGGTTCGGGACCGAAGGCGATCAGGCCGACCTGTCCCTCGTGCATGGCCTTGAGCAGATCCAGGGTCTCGAATCGGGCGCGTGTCAGCCGCGAGGGCGAGACATCGGCGGCGTCCAGGCTCGGCGAGAGGTCGAGCAGGATCACCGAGCGTGCGTCCAGGCTGAAGACCGGCTGCGGGAGCTGACGCCAGACCGGCCCGGCGAGCGCGATCACCAGGATCAGCCAGCCCGCACCGAGCAGGACGAGCGGCCAGCGGCGCGCGTGCTCGGTTCCGCCGACCAGCAGATGCGGCAGCAGGTGCGGATCGACGAGTGCCGACCAGCTATCGGCATCCGTCCGACGGCGCCGGAGCCGCCACAGCAGCCAGACGAGCGGGATCAGGGCCAGGAACCAGTGTGGACGCAGAAACAGCATGAGTGGGATGTCAGGTCGTGCGGTCAGCGATGGACCGAGGAAGACGGACGCGGGTTCCCTCAGAGAAGACGACCAGCAGGACCGACAGGATCAGCGCCAGACCGGCGGGCCAGACGAAGAGCGCGCGTTGCGGGCGATAGGTGCGCTGCTCGCGCTCGCTCGGTTCCAGCCGGTCCAGCTCGGCATAGATGGCTTCCAGTTCCTGCCGACTGCCGGCGACGAACGCGCGTCCGCCCGTGATTTCGGCGATGCGTCTGAGTGTGGTCGGGTCGAAGTCGTCGGCCTGGCGCATCAGACGCATTCCGAACAGCGAGCGCACGCCCAGTTCGCCGCCGCCGACGCCGATGGTGTAGATGCGCACTCCGGCTTGAGCAGCCAGTTCGGCCGCTTCCAGCGGATCGAGCGCACCGGCATTGTTGTCCCCATCGGTCAGGAGGATCAGGACGCGCTGCCCCTCGGGTTGCTCGCGCAGACGCTTGACCGCCAGGCCGATGGCGTCGCCGATCGCCGTCTCGCGTCCGGCCAGCCCGACGACCGAATCGCGCAGCATGGCGGCGACCGTGGCGCCGTCGAAGGTCAGGGGCGTCTGGAGATAGGCGCGGGTGCCGAAGAGGATGAGCCCGAGTCGGTCGCCCACGCGGCGTTCGACGAAGGCCGAGGCGACCGTCCGTACCACGGCCATGCGCGAAACCGGACGTCCGTCGAGTTCGTAGTCCTCCTGCTCCATACTCCCCGAGACATCGATCGCCAGCATCAGATCGCGTCCGGCCAGCGGCAACGGGATCGGCTCGCCGACCCATTGCGGACGCGCCGCCGCCAGCACCAGCAATCCCCAGGCGAGCAGCCCGATCAGCAAGCGTCGGCGGTACCGCTCGGACGGTCGGGATCGATGCCCGACGGCCTCGGTTCCAAGCCCGACATGGATCGGAAAACGCAGGGCCGCACCGCCTTCGTCACGCGCGGGCGGCAGCCGGCGTGCCAGCAACGGGAGCGGCAGAGCCAACAAGATCCAGGGCCAGGCGAGCGTGATCATCGTCTGCGATTTTGAAGCGTCGACAGGCGGCCTAGCCGCGTCGCTCCAGCCATTCGCGCATCGCCTCATTGACGCGCGTCTGCCAGCCCTTACCCGTAGCGCGCAACCCTTGGAGTACATCCGCATCGAAACGGATGGTGGTCGGCACCTTCTTCGGGGTTTTCTGCGGACCGCGCGTGCGTCGACGCTGCTCCAGAGCGGCCTTGACGGCCGGATAGCCGCCACCCGGAACGAAGAGCGCCTCCTTCCAATCGTCTGGGCGCGTCGGCGGAGAATCCGGATCGAAGGACACCATCTCAGGAGCCGCATCGATCATCGCCCGAATCTCTTCAGGACTGAAGATATGTGAAGAAGTCTTGGGTTTCACGCTTGTTACCGTATCGCAACGAAATCAGGTGCGGCCCTTCCTCCCGTTCCGTCCACACCAGCACCACCACGCGCCCATTCAGTACGCCAAGCGTTTTCAACCGCTGCTCGCCGTAGTCCTCGCGCGCGTCCTCGATCGGAAAACACTCGCACGCACCGGACGCCGCCCGCTCGAATTCGACCCGTAGTCCTCGCGCGCGTCCTCGATCGTGAACATCGGACCATCGAAAATCGCCTCAGCGCCGACGAAGTCCAAGCCGTGCTTGGCAAGATTGATCCGGCGCTTTGGTTCGTCCTAAGTGATCATAGGTTAATTGTATGAACAATGCAGGCGAAACGCACTTTTATCGTTAATACAATCAAGTATCCCAGGATACATCAGCCGCGCTGTCGATCCACCGCCCGATCAGCGCCGTGAGTCGCTCAAGGTTGAAGTCCATCTGATCGGCGGGGCGATAGGCCGACTCGACCAGCACGCGCCCGACGCCGTCGCTGAACTCACCGGCACCGCCGGTCGCATCCAAAAAGGCCAGCCAGTCGTCCCCGGTCAAGCCCGCGACTTGGGCGCGTGGATACCGCGCCAGCGCCAGACGGCGCAACAGACGCGACAGCTCGGCCAGATAACGCCGCCGATCGCCGCCGGCCGCCAGCTCGCGCCCCATCTGTTCGAGTTCGCGCCGCGCGGCCCGCTGGAGCGAGGTCCGGCCTCGCCGGCGCAACCAAAGACGCACGACCAGAGCCAGCGCGATCAGAACCACAGCCGCTACCAGCCACCAGCCCGGCGCCGGCGGCCACCAGGACACCGGATCGGGTAGATGCCAGTCACGCAGATCGGCCATTGGCATTCAGAGTTCCTCTTCCGGATCCTCCGAGCGCAGGCACAGGGCGGCGATCCCCGCCTGCCGGCCGGCTTTGACCAGCCGTTCATCCAGACTCAGTGTGATACAGGAATGACGGTGAGCAATGGCGAGATGCAAGGCATCTCCAGCCCGCAATCCCAGTCGCCAGTCTTGCAGCAAACGTGCGGCACTCAGGTAATCGTCGTGCAGCACGGGTAGATGGACGAAATGATCGCGCAGTCGCTCGTATTGCTCCAGCGCCTTGCGCCTGTCGCTTTCCTCGACCTGCTCAGTTCGACACTTGATCCCAAGTGCCGACACCAGCTCGGTTTCAGTCCATGCGCTCAACGCCAGGGGGCGATGCGCCGGATCTCGCAACGAGAGATCAGCCAAAACCGAATATTTCTCCGGCACCAGATAGGCGATCAAGACGCTGGTATCGACGTAGTGCATCAATAACGATCCTGATCGCGCATGGCCCGACAAAAATCGCCGGCGCTGACTGTTTGTATCGGTAGGGTGGCGCGGAATTCCTCCAGATCGGGAAGCTCGAGCGTAGCGGCCGGCGCCATCATGATGTTTCCCGGTGAGGGAGGCGTGCCCATGCTCGACGCCTCGATCGGTTCATCCCTTGCGTGAATCATTGCCGGCTCATCCAAGGGCCGAACGATGATTTCAGTCTTGCGGTGACGGAACATTGCAGGGATCGGAATCGAATCCGGTGTATCTTCGTAAATAATACGCATAGGGTTCATGAGCTCTCTCCAGGATTGATCGACGCGACAGCGCGGCCGGCGGATCGGTCGTCATGACACTCGCCTCGCTGCAGGCAGCCGCCGCCGTGCACCGAGCGCCAGCGCCAAGGCCGGGCCGACCGGATCGACGGTCGACAGCCTGAGCCAATGCGCGCCATGCAACCGCGCCAGCCGTTCGAGCAACGCCAACCGCTGCTCGAACGCCGCCTGATAGCGTGTCCGCGAACCGACACCGGTCAGATCCAGGATTCCGCGTCGCCCGCCCATCAGCACCGGATAGCGGCCGGCGGGCGGCGCGCTGGCTTCGATCGGATCATGGATCAGCACCAGCAGCAGTTCGCTACCCGAGACCAGACGTGCGATCCAGGTTCCATCCGGCTCATCCAGATCAGCGAAGTCGCTGACGATCGCGATCAGACTCCCAGGACGTACCAAAGCGGCCAGATGCGACGCGGCGGCGGCTAACTTACAATCGCCCTCCCCCGTCGCCGGCTCCACCAGCTCAGCCAGACGTTCGAGCAACGGCAGCAGACCCGCGCCGCGCGCCGCGGGCCGTCGTTCCAGATGACCTGCCTCGTCGAATACCAGCCCGCCGACCCGATCGCCGCGATCCACCGCCGCCCAGCCGAGCAGCGCCGCCACCCGCGCCGCGATCACGGATTTGAAGGCCACGCGCGTCCCGAACCGCATCGACGGCCCCTGATCGACCAGCAGCCACACCGGACGCTCACGCTCTTCGCGAAACAGCTTCACATGCGGCGTCCCGGCACGCGCCGTCACGCGCCAGTCCATGTTGCGCGGATCGTCGCCCGGCAGATAGACGCGCGACTCGTCGAACTCCATGCCGCGACCGCGAAAGCGCGACAGATGACCGCCGCTGCGCGTGGCCAGCACCCGCCCGCGCGGGGCCAGATCCAGCCGTCGCGCCTGGGTGCGGAGCGCGATGAGTTCCTTGAGATCAGCGCGGATGCCTGGTTGAACCCGGTCGTTCGAATCCGCCATGCCCCGGCCTCGCTCAGGGCGCCGGAACGCGCGCCAGCAGCGCCGTGACGAAATCGTCCGCACAGCGCCCCTCGGCCTCGGCTTCATACGACAGCAGCACCCGATGACGCAGCACATCGGGCGCGAGCGCCTGGATATCCTCGGGCGAGACGAAATCGCGACCCATCAGCCAGGCACGGGCGCGCGCACAGCGGTCGAGCGCAATGGTGGCGCGCGGACTGGCGCCGAACCGCAGCCAGCCGTCGAGATCGCGCGCATAGGCGCCGGGGCGGCGCGTGGCCATCACCAGATGCACCAGATAGTCCTCGACCTCGGGAGCCATATAGAGGTCCAGGATCGCCCGCCGCGCCGCGAAGACCTCAGCCTGGGTCAGGACCAGTTTCGGCGCATCGTCCGGCTCGCGCCGTGCCTGATCGCGGTTGAGCCGCAGGATGGCGCGCTCGGTCTCCAGATCGGGGTAATCGACGCGCACATGCAGCAGGAAGCGATCGAGCTGGGCTTCGGGCAGCGGATAGGTGCCCTCCTGCTCGATCGGGTTCTGGGTGGCCATGACCAGAAAGAGCTCGGGTAGCGGATAGGTCTCACGCCCGACCGTGACCTGACGCTCGCCCATGGCCTCCAGCAACGCCGACTGCACCTTGGCCGGGGCGCGGTTGACCTCGTCGGCCAGCAGCAGATTATGGAAGATGGGACCGCGATCGAAGCGGAAACTGCCGTCGTGCGGGCGATAGATCTCGGTGCCGGTGAGATCGGCCGGCAGCAGGTCGGGCGTGAACTGGATGCGGTGGAAGTCGCCCTCCAAACCGGCCGCCAACTGCTTGACCGCCGTGGTCTTGGCCAGCCCAGGAGCGCCCTCGACCAACAGATGCCCGTCGGCCAGTAGCGCGATCAGCAATCGCTCGATCAGGCCGTGCTGCCCGAGGATGGCGCGCCCGACCTGATCACGCAGTGCCGCGAAACGCTGGGCTAGAACGGCTGTGTCGTCCGTCCGGGCGTTCGCGCCCTTGTTCAAGTCCAGGTTGGGGCTCTGTTCCAAGGCTCGCCTCCTCGCAAAGATCTCACACGCCTCCGACCGACGTGGATGGTCGACCGATGTCTATAGGTTTGCAGGTTTCGCCGGTCGGCGCCGTTAAAATTTTTCCTGATTATTAAACCACGTCCAGGCTGAGATGCGTAATTTCTGTGATACGCTATCCACGTGACCTGAGCCGCCGTTGGCTTGATCCGCTGGGTGCATCGCTACAATGCCGAGGGCCCGAGGGCGTTGGAGTGTGTGCGCACGGGCGGGGTCTCCCCTTTTTTGACCCGCTGACGGCCCCGGCGCGCTGGACCCTCAAACGCCTGGTGGAGTGGATCGAGGGCACGTTCGAGCGCCGCGTCAGTCGCGAAACGGTGCGTCGGGCACTCAAGCGCCTGGGGTTTTCGTGGAAGAAAGCCAAGGCGTTGCTCAATCGCGCCTCCACGGCGGCGCGCGAAGCCTTCGTCGAGCGCCTCCAAGAGATCCTCCAGCGTACCCTGGGGCCGCAGGCCCCCTTGATGATCTATCCGGATGAAGCCCACATCATCAGGACGCCGCTCTGGGCGATGGCTGGGCACCGACGGGTGAGCGCCTGTGGGTCGGCTCCCACCGCCCCGGGTTGTCGGCCAAAGTCAGTTTCTATGGGCTGTATGTCTACAACCACGGCCAGGTCGAGATCTGGGATTTCCCCCGCGCCAACACCGAGCACACCCTGACGGTGCTGCGCCGTCTGCGCGAGCGCTACCCCAGCGGCGAGATCATCCTGTTCTGGGATGGGGCCTCCTATCACCGCGCCGGGGCCGTGCGCGAACTGGCTCAGGAGCTGTCCATCACCCTCCAGCCCTTGCCCGGCTATAGCCCCGACTTCATGCCGGTGGAAGCGCTCCGGCGCCGGGTGCGCGAGGAGGTCACCTACCATCACCGTCACGCCACCGCCGAGGAACTGGTGCAACGGGTCAAGCACTTTGTCAACACCATCAATGCCGATCCCGGCGCCATCGCGGATCGACTCTGGACCAAAACCACGCTCAATCCGGAGGAGGAAAATTACGCATCCCGGCCTAGTCGAGGTTTAGCATGATCGAGTCCTGTTCCATGTCCGCTTCGATCAATCCCGTCGCTCGCTCTGTCCGGCTCGGCGTCCTCACGCTTTTGCTGGCGTTCTGCACCGTTCAGGATTCCGCGCGCGCCGACTGGCACCCACTGGCAGGCGGGGAACCCTGGCCCGCGCCCGATGCCCCCATCAGCCATCGTGAACGCACCCTGGAGTCGTCGACGGGCCGCACCGTCAGAGTCCATCTGGCGCTGTTCGACTCACGCCGCTATCGGCTCGCCGTGCTCGATCTGGGGCCGGAACTGGCGCCGGCTTCGGCCTGGCCGGAGCGCACGCGCGCGGCCGGTCTGTCGGCGGCGGTCAATGGCGGCTTCTTCCATGCCGACGGTCAGCCGCTCGGGCTGGTCATCGCCGAGGGCGAGCGCTTCAACCGCTTCGAGACGGTCAAGCTCCTGAGCGGCGTGCTCTATGGCGACGCGCGCGGCATCCATCTGGAGCGACGCGCGCGCTTTCAGTCGCATCCAGGCATCGACGCCCTGGTGCAGTCCGGCCCCTATCTGGTCGAGCAGGGGCGTGCGGTGCGCGGACTCTCGACGAACGATGTCAGCCGCCGTACCTTCATCGCCACCGACTGGCGCCGTCACTGGATTCTGGGCGCCACGCGCGATGGCCTGACGCTGGCGGAACTGGCCGAGGCACTGGCCACGCCCGGCGCGCTCGCGCCCTGGCCGGTGGAGCGCGCGCTCAATCTCGACGGCGGCACCTCGACCGGGTTCCTCTTCGATCCCGGCGCCGGGCAGGAACCGATCCAACTGCGCTCGCGCCGTCCGGTGCGCAATCTCGTAGGCGTGCGGGCGCGTTGATGGCGGCGCTGCTCTGGCTGATTCCGATCGCGCTGGCGGGGCTGGGTCTGGCGCTCTGGCGGCGGGCGCGGGCCATTCAGGGGTATGGTCGGGATGGCGAGCGTCTGGTCGGGGCGGCTCTGGAGCGGCTGTGCCCGGCGGTCGTCCATGACGTGATCCTGCCGACTGCGCGCGGCGGTCTGACCCAGATCGACCATATCGCCCTCACGCCCAAGGGCCTGCTGGTGGTCGAAACCAAGCACTATCGCGGCACCATCACGGGCACGCCCGAAGACCGGCATTGGGTGCAGCAGCGCGATCAGGATCGTCGGACGTTCCAGAATCCGTGCCGTCAGAACTACGCCCATCTCAAGGCCGTCGAGGCGCTGGGACTCGGCGTGCCGATCCTGGATCTGGTGGTCTTCACGGATTCGGCGCGCTTTCCAAACGGGCTGCCGGAGGGCGTGTCGCAACTGGCGACGCTGGAGGCCGATCTGGCGCCCTGGCGTCGCGGTCGAGTGTCGTCCGGGTTGCGCCGTGCCTGGAAGGAGTTACTGCAGGCGATCAGACAGGATGCCAAGGCCCGTCGTGCGCACAGGCGCGGACTGTGTGCGCAGCATGGTTGGGATCGGCGTCGGTTGACGGCTGGCGTCTGCCTGGTCTTGGCAGCGTTATCGGCATTCGGACTCTGGCAATCGTCCAGTAGCCTGACGGAGGTCGGCCCTGGCGCGAGCGGATCGGCGCTCATCGAGTGGCTGACGCGCCTCTGGCCCGAATCCCTGCGATTCGACGCTCAAGGCTGAGATCGGCGCGCCACGGCTACCGTCACGCCTTTGCCGTCCTCACCGTAATGGACCTGTTTCGCGACGAGTAGCTCACCGCCACCGGCGGCTAGCCGCACGGCGGCTTCCGCGACGCTCGGGGTGCCGACTTCGCCGACCACGCGCCCGGAGGGCGTCGGAACCTCGACCCCGGCCAGCACCTCGGCCGGATAGAACCGCAACGGCCAGCCGCGTCTGCGCGCCAGCTCCAGCAAGGCGGGTTCATCGGATTTGCGCGCGTGGCTGGCCAGACAGGCCACCACGACCGCACCGAGCGGGTTCAGTGCCGCCTCGATGGCCTGCTCCAGACTGACCAGCGCCACGCCGCGCTGAAAGCCCAGGCCGACGGCAACCTCGATACATTCATCCATTGGCTCTGCTTTACGCCTCTTTGAGCACGTCGGTTAAACTGCCGCGCCTATGAATCCGACCAATACATGTGAAACACCGATGGCCTCCGAGGACTCGGACGACCCCGACAGTCCCGACTCGATCTTGAAACCCCCGAGGAGGGTGCGGATGCTTGAGTTCATCCCGATGCTGGCGGTGATCCTGATCCCGGTCGCGCTCAACGGACTGTTCGTGGCCGCCGAGTTCGCCATCATCGGCGCCCCGCGCGCGGTGCCGGCGGCGCTTGCCGAGGGCGGCGACCGGCTGGCGCGGCGTCTCCTGCACACGCTCGACGATCCGGCCCGACTCGACCGCTACGTGGCCACGGCGCAACTGGGCATCACCTTCGCCAGCCTGGGGCTGGGCATGTGGCGACGCGCGTCTGCGCGAGATCCTACAACGCCATCGTCACACGCGCTATCCGGTCTATCAGGACGATCTCGACCACATCGTCGGCACCGTGCATATCGAGGTCACGGGACTGATCGGGCGCGGTGTACGTCAGGTGATCGTGACCCGGCGCTCATTGGACGTCTGACGATCATTCATCAGTCTTGCGCGAGAAACCCCAAGCCGTAGCGCCTCATGCCCTCGGGTTTGTCGACGCGCGCGGGCGGTCTACACTGTTGAAGATCCGGCCGGATCTCCATTTGACGGTGATCCCGTCCATTCACCGACGTGCCTCAGTGTTGACCACGGTTCCCGATGCAGATCCTCGGTTCACCGGTTTCGCTGTCCCATGCCATCGTTTCCGAGTCATCTTGGGAGCGGACGCTGCCGGTCGTACCCCCGCCGGCCGCCAGGACCGACGCCGATGCGCTGACAGAACGCCCGGTGACGCGGGCCGAACGCACCGAGGAGTCTACTCAGTATCGACGCCCCTACAGCGCCCCGGTCAGGGTGATGGCCGGCGATGGTTATGCACGGCGCGCCGTGGCGGCCTACGAAGCGACCCAACGCCTGGAGCGACGCGATGATCTGCAATCCTTCCAGGGCGTCGATGACTATGCTTGAACGCCGTCTCAGGGAGCACGATCAATAGCGCGCCCTGAGTATGAGCCAGTCCGAGTCCTTGCTTTCCAGCAGCAGCTCGATGATCCCGGCCTGTGTCACCAGACGCGATTGCCGGTCGAGATAGCTGACCTGGAACACGGCCATGAGGGCGCAGCGCCGGCTGTCGGCGATGGGCCGGACCTGGATCTGCTCGAAGCCGATGCGCCGGGACGAGGTGGTACGGAACCACTCGGCATAGGTCTGGCGGATGGCGAACCGGGTCGCCAGCTCGTTCTCCTTGGCCAGCGGGCTGTAGAGCGCCATCAGCCGATCGAGCGCGCCGGACTGATAGGCGCTCCGGAAACGGCTCAGGATCTCGGGTGCGGCCTGGCAGTCATTGGCGAGCGGTGTGCCGGTGGGTGTGATGGTCGAGACGGCAGGAGCCGTACTCAATACTGGAGGCGTCTCGGGCGGTGCCGGTGGTTCGGGCGGCTCGGGTGTGGCCGCCGCCGGGATGTCGGCGTGTGGGGTGAGCGATGTCGTGGGGTCGGACCACGCCGAGGAGGGCGCTCCAGGCGGGGACACAGTGAGGGGCGGAGCCGCCGGCAGATCCGATGACCCGATGATCGCTGGAGTCGCTGCATCCGTTTTTGGCTCCGGCACGGGGTCCGGCCTTGGGTCCGATGCCGCTTGAGTCGGCCTCTCTTGCGCGGATCTATCGTGCTCCGCTGTCTCGGGCACAACGCTCGACTCCAGGTCGAGCAGGGTGTTTCCCTGGGACGCGACGACCGGCGCCTCGCTTGGAGACTCATCCGGCGTGCTCGTCGGTGCAATGATGGCCGGCCGTGGTGCCTCTGCCTCTGGAGCCGGATCTGTCGCGGCGATCTCTGGTGGCTGTGGCTCAGGCTCGGGTGCAGGTTCGTCCACGAACGCGGGAATCGGCTCGATCCCAAGCGGATGATGGATGATCCTGGGAACCGGTCTGGGCGGCTCCTCGGGCCAGAGCGCGATCGAGAGCATCAGAACGCCGGCGATGGCGGCCGTGCTCAACAGTCGCTTCTGGAGCGGTGTGAGTGCCGACCAACGATCGTGCGTCCAGACCCAGACCGGCGCGATCGGGTCTCTGAGTACGGGCGGAAGCCAGGCCGGCGGCAGGCGCCGGCCGGATGGCTTTACGGCGTCTCGGTGTCCGTGCTCCTTGCGGGTGCCGGCGCGCGCCGCGCCGGTCTCGCCGCGCTGGAAGGCGGCGAAGGCGCGGTTGATCTGCTCGGTGCGACGGGTCGCCCAGGCGGTGCGCTCGGGATGCCGGTCCGGGTGATAGACCTGTATCAGCCGACGATAGCGCTGCTTGGCCTGCGTGGCGGCAGTGCCGGGCACGAACCCCAGGGTCGCGGGCGAAGGCGGGGCCTCGTCGGCGAAGAGCTGCCGGTCGAGCAGACGATAGGCGCTCGCGCCGGCCTGATCGCGTGCGAGCCGCTGCCGCCCGATGGCGCGTTCCAGTTCGGCCACGCGCGGGTTGTCCGGATTGCTCAGCCAGACGAGCAGGGCGTCGAGATGCAGCTCCAGGGCCAGGGTCGGCCGTCCGGTGGCGAGTGCTTTGGCGATCTGGTGCGTCCAGGACAGGCTCATGGATCGGGCTGCGGGCGTGGCGTGAGTGGAATCCGTGGCTCCTCGCCCTGAGGGCTGAGGAGGCGTGTTGTGTTAGGCTTCATCGAGACGGGATCGGGGTAAACCATGACCGGTGAGACACGTCGCTTCCTTCGTCATCCGGCCGATGCGCCCATCCGCTATTCATTGCGCGAGGTGATCACCGACGAGCGCGATTATCTGCGCAACATCGGCGAGGGTGGACTCTGCCTGGAGTCGGCTCAGTCGTCGCAGTGGAATTCGCCTTCGATCACCCGCACCCGTGTCTCGGTCCGGACCTCGCCGGGCGCCTGCATGTTCATGGGCTGGATCCGGATGTAACGCTCGATCAGCCGGCGGCGCAGCGGCGGGATCAGGAGCAGGAAGCCCAGGCTGTCGGTGACGAAGCCGGGCAGGATCAAGCACAATCCGGCGACCAGGATGAGCGCCCCGTCCAGCAGCTCGATGGCGGGCACCTCGCCGCGATCGAGCAGGTCGCGCACCCGCATCAGGACGCCGAAGCCCTGATAGCGGACGATCCAGATACCGACGACAGCGGTCAAGATCAAGAGCAGGATGGTCGAGAGGGCTCCAATCTCGGAACCGACCTGGATCAGGACATAGAGTTCGGTCAGCGGCAGACCGACGAAGAGCAGGAGCAACAGTGGCACGATGGGGTCTCCGTTGGATGACTGGGGCGTCGGGTCGGGCCGGATGGAATCTATCGCGGTCGGCGCGGTCAGAGTCCGGCGTTCGTCGACTCCGACGGTTGCGGAAACCTTACCCTGTCGGCGAGATCAAGTCCAAACGAGATCGAGTTCCCGAGTATGTCGACCCAGTATCGTTTGATTCTCTGTACCTGTCCCGACCGGGACACGGCGCTGCGTCTGGCCGATTCCCTGGTCGAAGAGCGGCTGGCCGCCTGTGTCAATCTGCTGACCGGTCTGACTTCGGTCTATCGCTGGGAGGGGCGTACCCAGCACGATTCCGAGGTGCTGCTGCTGATCAAGACCGTCGAGGCGCGCGTCGAGCCGCTCACCGAGCGACTGCGCCAGTTGCATCCCTACGAGGTACCGGAGATCATCGCCCTCCCCATCGTCTCGGGGTCGGGCGATTATCTGAATTGGGTGAGCGAATGCGTGAACGCCGTGGAGCAGGACTCGTGAAACGACCGTGGTTGTTGGCCGGGGCGTGGCTGTGGCTGATGGGGGCCTTGGGTGGTACTCAAGCCCTGGCCGAGGACTTCCCGACCCAGGAGCAGGCGTTTCCGGTCGGCGCCGAGGTGATCGGGCCGGAAGCGGTGCGCATCGTCTGGGATACGGCGGACGGTTACTATCTCTACAAGAGCAAGCTCAGATTCGACTCCGAGACGCCCGGTATCAAGCTCGGCGCCGCTGTGCTGCCTGAGGCCGAGACCAAACGGGACGAGTTCTTCGGCGAGGTCGAGATCTATCGCGGGCGGCTCGCGGCCGAGCTGCCCATCACGCGCGAACCCGGCTCCGGCAATCGTCTGACACTGCGGGTCGGCTCGCAGGGGTGCGCCGATGCCGGATTCTGCTATCCGCCGCATCGCGAAACCCTCGAGCTCGAATTGCCGCCGGCGGCTCCCGTGCCTGTCGCGGCGGCATCGGCACCCACCGAGGCCAAGCCGAACCGGCTGGCCGCCTTGCTGTCGTCCGCCGCGACCAGCCGGGAACTGACCGGCACGGATGAGATCCCCGAGGTCGAGCAGGCCTTCCGCTTCCAGTCCGAGGTCGTCGCGCCCGATCGCGTCCGACTCACCTGGGACATCGCGCCCGGAACCTATCTCTATGCCGATCTGGTCGAGATCGCGCTCGTCGAGTCGCCGGATGTCGCGCTCGATGTCGTCGAGCGTCCGGCGGGCACGCTCAAGCCTGATTCGGTGCTGCCCGACGGCTCGATCGGCGATGTCGAGATCCATCAGGGCCGACTCGATCTGACGGTGCCGCTCCAGCGCGCCACGACGGCGCCGACCGAGGCGACCCTGATCGTCAAGTATCAGGGCTGTGCCGAGATCGGGATCTGCTATCCGCCGCAGACCCGGCGGGTGGCGCTGAGTCTCCCTGAAGCGCCGGCCGCGATCGTCGATGCTCTGACCAAGACGTCGGCGCCGGACTCGGTTCAGACTCCGGCGTCGGCACCGAAATCGACCGCCGGCTCGAGTCCGCCGGTCTCCGAGCAGGATCGCATCGCCGCCGTGCTCGCGGGCGAAGGGCTGTGGGTGATCATCGCCGTCTTCTTCGGCTTCGGCCTGCTGCTGGCCTTCACGCCCTGCATCTTCCCGATGATCCCGATCCTCTCGGGCATCATCGCCGGGCAGGGCGCGGGACTCACCGCGCGCAAGGCGTTCGTCCTCTCGCTGGTCTATGTGCTGGCGATGGCCCTGACCTATACGGTCGTCGGCGTGCTGGCCGGGCTGTTCGGCGCCAACCTCCAGGCCGTCTTCCAGGATCCCCGGATCCTGACCGCCTTCGCCCTGGTGTTCGTCGGACTGGCCCTGTCCATGTTCGGTTTCTACGAGCTGCAACTGCCCTCCAGCCTGCAATCCAAGCTCGCGGAACTCAGCAACCGTCAGGAGGGCGGGACGCTGATCGGCGTGGCCATCATGGGTCTGCTTTCGGCGCTGATCGTCGGACCCTGCGTGGCCCCCCCTCTGTTCGGAGCGCTGATCTACATCAGCCGGACCGGCGACGCGCTGCTCGGCGGGCTGGCGCTGTTCGCGCTCAGTCTCGGCATGGGCGCGCCGCTGATCGTCATCGGCACCTCGGCCGGTCGCTATCTGCCGCGCGCCGGGGCCTGGATGGATGCGGTCAAGGCGGTGTTCGGCGTGGCGCTGCTGGGCGTGGCCATCCTGATGCTCGAGCGGATCCTGCCGCCGGCGGTCGCCATGCTGCTCTGGGGTGGGCTGCTGATCTGCTCGGCGGTCTACATGGGCGCGCTCACCCAACTCCAGCCGGGTGCGAGCGGCTGGAGCAAGCTGTGGAAGGGGCTGGGTCTGGTGCTGCTGATCTATGGTGCGCTCATGCTGGTCGGCGCGGCAGCGGGTGGGCGTGATACGCTCCAGCCGCTACGGGGACTGATGCCGACGGGCGGCAGCACGGGTAGCGCCGAGCATGTCGCCTTCAAACGCATCAAGTCGGTCGCCGATCTGGAGCGCGAACTGGTTCAGGCCCAGTCGAACGGTAAGCCGGTGCTGCTCGACTTCTATGCCGACTGGTGCGTGTCCTGCAAGGAGATGGAGCGCTACACCTTCAGCGACCCGACCGTGATCGCCGAGATGAACCGCTTCGTCCTGCTCCAGGCCGATGTCACGGCTAATAATGCCGAGGATCGCGCCCTGATCCAGGGTCGTTTCGGTCTACCGGGACCGCCGGCGATCCTGTTCTTCGATCGCACCGGCCGGGAACTCACCAACTATCGCCTCGTGGGCTTCAAGCCCGCCGAGCCGTTCGCCGCGCATCTGCGCCAGGTCGCCCCATGAAAGCCCTGAAGGTCATCCTCGTCACCGTGCTCGCCGGCGGCATCAGCATCGGTACCGCTATCATCGGTCAGCGCTGGGTCGATTTCGAAGACGGATCCGGCGACAGGCAAGCCGCGCGTTCCGAGCGCCGGACCGAGCCGCTCCAGACCCTGCCCGACTTTCGCCTGACCGATCTCGAAGGGCGCGAGGTCGCCAGCAGCGCCTGGGCCGGCAAGGTGCTGGTGCTCAACTTCTGGGCGACCTGGTGTCCGCCCTGTCTGTCCGAGATCCCGCGTTTCGTCGAGATCCAGGAACGACTACGCGAGTCCGGCGTCCAGTTCGTCGGCATCGCCGTCGATCAGATCGAGGACGTGCGCGCCTTCGTCGCCGGGCAGCCTGTCAACTACCCGCTCCTGATCGCCACGCCCGAGGTGCTCAAACTCGCGGTCCAGCTCGGCAACCGACTGGAGGTGCTGCCCTTCACCGTGATCTTCGATCGGCATGGGCGGCGCGTCCATGGTCAGATCGGTGAACTGAGCGCCGAGGAACTGGCCGATTACCTCGATCCACTACTCGTGAGAGAAGGGCCGCGCGTGTCGCGTACACCCTGATCGTCTCTGGACAAGATCCGACGAAATCCGCACAATTCGAGGCGATTTGCCGCCGATTCCGGCCGGACGGCAATGACGCACATCCTTACCCTTTGGTCTGCAAGCGGTTGGCGCCATGGCCTCGATCCTGGTCCTGAACGGACCCAATCTCAATCTGCTCGGTACGCGTGAACCCGGTCACTACGGGCGCGTTACCCTGGCCGACATCGAGCGCACGCTCACGGCCATGGCCCGGGACGCCGGCCATGAACTGGCCTTCGTGCAGAGCAACGCCGAGCATGTCCTGATCGAGACCATCCACCAGGCCGGCCGCGACGATGTGCGTTTCATCCTCATCAATCCGGCCGCCTTCACCCACACCAGCGTCGCCTTGCGCGATGCCCTGCTGGCCGTGGCCATCCCCTTCATCGAGGTGCACCTGTCGAACGTGCACGCCCGCGAGCCATTCCGCGCCCACTCCTATTTCTCCGACATCGCGGTGGGCGTGATCTGCGGACTCGGGGCCGAGGGGTATGCTCTGGCGCTACGCGCCGCGCTCGGTCGACTGGCCCAGAACCCAACGAACGAGAACCACTGAAACGATGGACATTCGCAAGGTCAAGAAGCTGATCGAGCTGTTGGAGCAATCCGACGTCGCCGAGATCGAGATCCACGAGGGCGAGGAATCGGTGCGCATCAGCCGCCAGGTGAGCGGCGGTGCGGCGATGCCGTTCTACATGCCGCAGGGGATGCCGATGCCCATGGCGGGCGCTGCGCCACAGCCGGCCGCCGCGCCGGCTCCCGCCCAGCCGGCGGGCGATGACGACGAGGACGAGATCACCGGCAAGCTGGTGCGCTCGCCCATGGTCGGCACCTTCTATCGCGCACCCTCGCCGGGTTCCAAGGCCTTTGTCGAGGAAGGTCAGTCGGTCAAGGTCGGCGACACGCTCTGTATCATCGAGGCGATGAAGATCCTCAACCAGATCGAGAGCGAGTATTCCGGGACGGTCAAGCGCATCCTGGTCGAGAACGGACAGCCGGTCGAGTACAACCAGCCGCTGTTCCTGATCGACTGAGGTGTGACACTATGCCCGCAATGATCGAGAAGGTTCTGATCGCCAACCGTGGCGAGATCGCGCTGCGCATCCTGCGCGCCTGTCGCGAACTCGGCATCAAGACGGTCGCCGTCCATTCCGAGGCCGACCGCGATCTCAAGCATGTGCTGCTGGCCGATGAATCGGTCTGTATCGGTCCGGCGCCGGCGATGCAGAGTTATCTGAACGTCCCGGCCATCATCAGCGCCGCCGAGGTCACGGACACGGTCGCCATCCACCCCGGCTACGGCTTCCTATCCGAGAACGCCGACTTCGCCGAGCGGGTCGAGAAGTCCGGCTTCATCTTCATCGGCCCGCGTCCCGAGACCATTCGTCTCATGGGCGACAAAGTCTCGGCCATCGCGGCGATGAAGGCGGCCGGCGTGCCCTGCGTCCCAGGGTCCGACGGTCCGATCGACGACAACAAGAAGCGCACCCTGGAGCTGGCGCGCGAGATCGGCTATCCGATCATGATCAAGTCCTCCGGCGGCGGCGGCGGGCGCGGGATGCGCGTCGTGCACTCGGAGGCGACGCTGCTCAACGCCATCGCCCTCACCCGAGCCGAGGCGGCGGCGGCCTTCAACAACGACATGGTCTACATGGAGAAGTATCTGGAGAACCCGCGTCATATCGAGTTCCAGGTGCTGGCCGACCAGATGGGCAATGCCATCCATCTCGGCGAGCGCGACTGCTCGATGCAGCGGCGTCATCAGAAGGTGGTCGAGGAGGCACCGGCGCCCGGCATCACCGAGGAGCAGCGGCGCGAGATCGGCGAGCGTTGCGCGGCGGCCTGTCGTTCGATCGGCTATCGCGGGGCGGGGACGTTCGAGTTCCTCTACGAGAACGGGCAGTTCTATTTCATCGAGATGAACACCCGTGTCCAGGTCGAGCATCCGGTCACGGAGATGATCACAGGCGTCGACATCGTCAAGGAGCAGATCCTGATCGCCGCCGGCGAACCGCTGCGCTACCGCCAGTCGGACATCCAGCTGCGCGGACATGCCATCGAGTGCCGCATCAATGCCGAGCATCCCGAGACCTTCATGCCCAGTCCGGGCAAGATCACCGACTTCCACGCACCGGGCGGTCCGGGGGTGCGGGTCGAGACCCATATCTATTCGGGCTATACCGTTCCCTGTCACTATGACTCGATGATCGGCAAGCTCATCACCCATGGCGAGGATCGCGAATCGGCGGTGGCGCGCATGTGCAATGCCCTGCGCGAGACGGTCATCGAGGGCATCCACTCCAACATCAAGCTCCAGCGCTCGATCATGCGCGATGGGGCCTTTCTTGCCGGCGGCGCCAACATTCACTATCTGGAGAAGATGCTCGGCCTCTAGCCGCCGAGGTTTCGCCATTGCCGGCAGGCCTCGAACGCAAAAACGCCTCGGCTCAGGAGCGCGAGGCGTTTTCAGGGTGGCCGCGATCATTCGCGGCCGGGGCCGATCACCCTGGGCGGGAGAGCCTCAGCGGCTCGGAGCCGCCTGTGGCTGGGTGGGAGCGGCGGGCATCTGGGGCGGCACGGCGCCATAGGGGGGCATGCCATAGCCGTAAGGCGCGCCGTAACCATAGGGAGCGCCATAGCCGTAGGGCGCGCCATAGGGATAGCCGTAGCCATAGGGGGCGTCGTAGCCGTAACCATATCCGCGACCATAGCCACGGCCATAACCGCGACCGCCGCCGCCCATGCTCATGTTGAAGTCGCCATAGCCATCGCCGAACATGTCGCCCATGTTGTCCCAGAGGCCGTTTCCGTAGCCGGGACCGCCCCACCAGGCGCTTGCGGAGAAGGAGGTGCCGGCGAAGAGCGCGGCGAGTGCGCAAGCAGCGATCCGGTTGGATTTGATCATCGTGTCTTCCTCATGTTGTGGAGCCGGAATGGCCGAGCCAGTATAGGGGTCTGGGTAGGCATCCACAATGCACCTGAAAAAATTTCCTGATTATCAACATAGCTCAGCCTGATGCAGAGGTTGTCTTTACAGAAGACGCTCCGGTTACTTCACCGGAAGACTGGGCCAACGCGATCGCTCACAAGGGCTTGCCGGCTCCACTCCGTAAGACTCAGATCGCGCTCCGAGTCGATGATAAGTCACCCGTTGCACATGACCAGGGAACGATATAAGTCTGACCCTGATGTTTGCCCATCACAGCGCCGATGCCATAGGCCAGACGCAAATGATCCGCGCTCAGGACCGTCTCCACCGCGCCCAATGCCACCGTTCGCCCCTGGTGCAGCAGCAGCAAGCGGTCACAGAACCGGCTCGCCAGCGTCAGATCATGCAGCACCACGATCACGCTCGCGCCCTGATGTGCCTGGGCGCGCAGCAGTTCCATGACCTCGAGCTGATGGCGCGGGTCGAGTGCAGCGACCGGCTCATCGGCGAGCAGCAGCGGTGCCTCGACCGCCAGCGCCCGCGCCAGCCGCACGCGCGCTCGCTCGCCGCCGGAGAGCGTATCGGACGCACGCGCACGCAGTGACCAGACATCGGTCGCCCGCATCGCCGACTCGATGGCATGCCGGTCGGCCTCACTCGCCCGCCCGGCCCCGCGCCACCAGCCCCCTCGATAGGGATGACGCCCGAGCGCGACCAGATCGGCCACCGAGATCGGCCACTGGACGCGGTCGTCCTGGCTCAGATAGGCCAGTCGTCGCGCCCGCTCGCGCGCCGGGGTCCGGTCCAGCGACTCGCCATCCAGCCGAATCGTCCCCCGGTAGGGCAGCAGTTGTGCGATCGCCTTGATCAGCGTGCTCTTGCCGGCCCCATTGGGACCGATGAGTCCGACCAGCTCGCCCGCTCCGATCTGGAACGACAGTTCACGCACCAGCGTCCGCCCGCCCAGCTGCACGGCGACATCGACGAGTTCGAGCCGGCTCACAGCAGATCCCTCCGCGAGCGCAGCACCAGGGCCAGGAAGAAGGGCGCCCCGATCAGGGCCGTCACCACGCCGAGCATCGGCTCACGCCCGGCCTCGGGCAGACGCAGTGCGATATCGGCCGCGAGCACCAGCACCGCCCCGCCAAGCGCGCTCGCCGGCAACAGCGGCCCCGGCCGGAAGCCGACGAAACGACGCAGCAGATGCGGCACCACCAGCCCGACGAAACCGATAGCGCCCGTGATCGCCACGGTCGAGCCGACGCTCAGCGCGGACCCCAGGATGACGAGCGTGCGCAGACGCCCCAGATCGACCCCCAGACTGCTCGCCTCGGCCTCCCCGAGCGCCAGTGCGTCGAGCGACGGCGCACACCACAGCAACAGGGTCAGACCCAGCAGCACGAAGGGCAGACAGAGCCGGACATCGTCGAAACTGCGGTCGCTGATCGAGCCGAGCAGCCAGAGCACGATGTCCTGCGCGTCGCTTGGATTGGGCGCGAGGTTGAGCGCCAGCGAGGTCAGGGCGCCGGCCAGCGAGGACAGCGCCACCCCGGCCAGGATCAGGGTCAGATTGTTCGAGCCGGCGCGCGTCAATGCCTGGAGCACCAGGGTGGCCAGCAGGGCGAAGAACATGGCCGCCGCCGGCAGCACCCAGGGACTGACCGGCGCCAGCCCGAAATAGAGCGTCAGCACCGCCCCCAGGCTGGCGCTCGCCGAGATCCCGAGCAGCCCGGGTTCGGCGAGCGGATTGCGCAGCAGCCCTTGGAGCGCTGCGCCCGAGGCCCCGAGCGAGATCCCGACCAGCCAGGCCAGCACCACGCGCGGCAGCCGGATCTCGCGCACGATCACCTGATGGGTCTCGGGTCCGGTGCCGAGCAGACCCGCGATTACCTCGCCGATACTGAGCGGCGCCTCGCCGAATCCGAGCGAGAGCAAACTGAGCAGCGACAGGGCGAGTAACAGGAAGAGGTTCGGCATGTGGTCAGGGTGATGGCGTCCGGGATCGGTTGCGCTCGATCTCGGCGAGTTGCTCACTGATCCGCTTGGCGACGTCGAGCAGTTCCAGCCCGCCGCAGCCCCAGGCATTGCCCGGAAGTCCGATCACCGGGGTAAGCTCCAACAGCGAACGAAGCCGCGGATGACGGCCATAGGCCGAGCGCGCGGGCGACCGGGCCTGATCGAAATAGCCGAGCAGGAAGACATCCGGCGGTGTGCTCGCCAGACGTTCGAGCGGAAAGCGGCCCCAGCCTTCGATGCCCTGTTCGGCCGCCAGATTGCGCAGACCGAGCCGCGTGATCAGGTCATCGACATAGGTGCCCTGCCCGGCCGTGCCGCCGCTCGGGCGCAGATAGAGCAAGCTGGGTGCCTGTTCGCGCTCGGGTTGGATGAACGTCTGCATCCGTCGCTCGAAATCCGCCGTCAGCGCCTCGCCGGTCTCGGCACGCCCGATGCGCGCCGAGATGTTACGCGCGGTCCGGAGCGCATCGTCCCAGCCCTTGGTATAGGGCAAGGCGATGACCTCGATCCCCTGCCCGGCCAACCGTTCGGCATGACGCCGCCCCATCCAGCCCTGATAGACGAGCGCGATGTCGGGTTTGAAGTACAGCAGATCTTCCACGCCGCCGCGATTGGCTGGATAGGCGCGTGCCTGGTCGGCTACGGGCGAGATCCGAGCATCCTGACTCTGGCGCGAGACCGAGCGAATCTGACTCGGATCGGCGATCCGCAGCAGCAGCAGATCGGCGCAGAGATTGGTGCTCATGACGGTCGGGAGCGACGGTCCGGCCAGCCCTAGGACTGGAATGAGCCACAGGACGATGCCGGCACGCCGGAGGATGCGGCTGTGGCGCATCGAAGGTCGCTTGGCAGGGGTTGGGCGGTGCCGGGTCGGGTGGCGGCCGGCGGGGGTCGCCGTGAATCCATCCCTGGAGGCTCGACGGCCGCCACCCGACCCTCTGACGGCGCGGACCAGATCCCAGACAACCAGACGATCGATCATGCCTGAACGCCTTCAGCGATCGATGGGGACGCCAAGCCGGCGCAGGTCGAGTGCGTGTCCGCCCGTCACCAGATAGGTCGCGGAACAGCGCGGACCGAGCCGGCGCACCAGACCGCCGAGCCGGTCGCGGAACAGACGTCCGATCGGATAGGCGGGGATGACGCCCCAGCCGGTCTCCTCGGCGACCAGGATGACCCGAGCCGTTGGGCACTGTTCGAGCGCCGCGAGCAGACGTTCAGAGCGCGCCTGCCAGACGGCATCGTCCAGCTCGATCAGGTTCGCCACCCAGGTTCCGAGCGAGTCGATCAGCAGGCAGACGTCGCCCGCGCCCGCCGTCGTGATGGCGGCTTCCAGCTCGGCCGGGGCGCACAGGGTCGACCAGTGCGCGGGACGGCGTCGGCGATGCGCCTCGATGCGGGCCATCCAGTCGGCGTCATCCGGATCCTCGCGCGCGGTGGCGACATAGATCACCGGACGCCCCGATTCGTGCGCCAGCCGCTCGGCCCATTCGCTCTTGCCGCTGCGCGCCGGTCCCGTGACCAGGATGGCGGCCCCTTCGTTCTCGCGTGTCATGTGCGTCAAGCGTCCTCGTACATCAGCGGCACACGCCGGCCGATCCCGGTGAAGAGCTGGTAAGCGATGGTGTCGCTCGACTCAGCGACGGCGGCGGCCCGCACGATCCGACCCCACAGCTCGACCGGGTCGCCGGGGCGGGCCTCATGGAACCCTGTGAGATCGAGCGTGATCATGTCCATCGAGACGCGGCCGATGATGCGCGTGAGCCGTCCGCCGACGGCGATCGGGGTGCCGTCGCGCGCATGACGCGGATAGCCGTCGGCATAGCCGATGGCGGCGACTCCGACACGGGTCGGCCGTTCGCAGACGAAGCGCCCGCCATAGCCGATCGACTCGCCCGCCTCCAGGTCGCGGACGGCGATCAGGGCCGATTCGAGCGTCATCGCCGGACGCAGATCGTTCGCCTCGGCCATAGCACCGGCGAAGGGCGAGACGCCATAGAGCATGATCCCCGGCCGCGTCCAGTCGCCGTGGGCCTGGGGCCAGGCGAGCACGGCGGCCGAGTTGGCGAGACTGCGCCCGATCCGAACGCCGCTCAGCGCCTGCTCGAAGGCGGCGATCTGCGTCGATGTATAGGGATGCGCTGTCTCGTCGGCACGGGCGAAATGGGTCATGGCCACGCGCTCGCCGACGTGCGGACAGGCGGCCAGGAGCGCATCGACCTCGGCGAACTCGGACGGGCTGAAGCCGACCCGGTGCATCCCGGTGTCGAGCTTGATCCAGCAGTCGAGCCGTCGGCTGGGCCGTGCCGCCAGCAGCCAATCCAGTTGTTCACGACAGTGCACCACCATCGCCAGCCCCGCGCGATCGACGAGCGCGATCTCATCAGGACTGAAGACCCCTTCCAGCAGCAGCATCGGCTCCCGAATACCGGATTCTCGCAGCTCCAGCGCCTCCTCGACACAGGCCACCGCGAACCCGTCGGCCTCGCCGGCCAGGGCGCGCGCCACGGCGATCGCCCCATGCCCATAGGCATTGGCCTTGACCACCGCGAGCGCGCGCGAACGCGGCGCCAGCGACTTGGCGCGACGATAGTTGTGGCGAATCGCGTCCAGATGGATACGGGCGCGCAATGGACGGGCAGAGCGGGTCATGGATGCGGTCGTGGGGCGGTGGAAACGAGGCCGCTCAGTGTCGCACAAGCCGGGCGCGAATGCGCGGCAGGCGTGTTGATCTTGATCTGTTGATCGGGAAAGATCACTGCCTTGACGCAGGCCCAAACGCAACCCTAGACTGAATTTTTTACAAAGTAAGAGAAGCGAGTCTGATCATGTCGATGGTAACGGTTTCAGAGAAGGGACAGGTTGTCATTCCGGCCGCGATCCGGCATCGGCTCGGGATCAAGCCGGGGACGAAGCTCGACTTCGAACTCGAAGGCGACAGTATCCGTGTCAGACCCCAGCGAACGATGCCGCAGACGCGCCCTGAAGATGGCTATGGCATGCTGACCTGCACGCAACCGGGAACACGATCTCTTTCCGACTTCGATGTCGCCGAAGCCATGCGCGCATTGAACCGGCGTGACGATGATCGCTCTTGATACGAATATCCTGGCCAGATTCTATGTCGCCGATCCCAGCGATCCGGAAGCCGCCAAGCAGCGTCCCATTGCCTACGAGCTCCTGACCCGTCATCCAAGCCTGTTCGTTCCGCTCACCGTCGTGCTGGAACTCGAATGGGTTCTGCGCGCCTTCTATCGGTTCGAAGTCGCCGACATCATCCGGGTCTTCGAGCGCCTGCCGGGCCTGGCAAACGTCCATGTCGAGCAAGCCGATCGTGTCGTCAACGCCCTGGAGCGACTCGCTCAAGGTCTGGACTTCGCCGACGCCCTGCATCTGTCGGGATGCGCGCACTGTGAGGTGTTCTATACCTTCGATGACCGTCGATTCGCTCGACGCGCACAGCGTCTCGTGACCGAACCGCCGGTCAGTGTGCCGATGCTCCGAACAGCGAACGCTTGGGGCGCTTGGGCAAATTCAATTATATGATTATATTGATATTTTAGAGCCGATCTGTTATGCCGATGCGCCCGGCTTGAGTATATTGCAGCGCAACATACAACAGGGTGGCTCGCATGGCTCGCATCAAGCTCGAATTTCCCAACGCGAACGGACAGACCTTGGTCGGTCTCCTGGAGACCCCGCCCGAACGGGTGCCTGTGGTCCGTTACGCCCTCTTCGCTCACTGCTTCACCTGTAGCAAGGACGTGGCCGCGACCAGCCGCATCAGCCGGGCGCTCGCCGAGCGCGGCATCGCGGTGCTGCGTTTCGACTTCACCGGCCTGGGCAACAGCGACGGCGATTTCGCCAACACCAACTTCTCGTCCAACGTCCAGGATCTGCTGGCGGCGGCACGCAAGCTGGAGCAGGACTTTGAGGCTCCGGCCCTGCTGGTCGGTCACAGCCTGGGCGGCGCCGCCGTGCTCGCGGCGGCGCCGCAACTGCCCTCGGTGCAGGCGGTGGCGACCATCGGCTCGCCGGCGACGGCGGCGCATGTGAAGCACCTGCTGACCGGCGCACGCGATCAGCTCGCCGAGCGCGGCGAGGCCGAGGTCCAGATCGGCTACCGGCGCTTCCGGATTCGCCGGCAATTGCTCGAGGATCTGGATCAGTACGCCTCACCCGATCACATCCGCCGGCTCGGGCGACCGCTCTTGGTCTTCCACTCACCGCTCGACACCATCGTCGACATCAGCGAAGCGGCCAGGATCTATCAGTCGGCGCTGCATCCGAAGAGTTTCATCTCGCTCGACAAGGCCGACCACATGCTCACCAACCGTGAGGACGCCGAGTACGTCGCCGAGACCCTGGTCGCCTGGGCCAGCCGCTATCTCGGGATCAAGCGGCACGCCTTCGAGACCAGTACCGGCACCGCGCCCAAGGTCGAATCCGGTGAGGTCGTCGTGACCGAAATCGAGGCCGATAGCCCGTTCCTGCGCGGTCTCTACACCCAGCGTCATCAGTGGCAGGCCGACGAACCCAAGCCGGCCGGCGGCTCGGATCTGGGGCCGACGCCCTATGAGTTACTGCTGATGGCACTCGGCGCCTGCACATCGATGACCCTGCGCCAGTACGCCAAGCGCCACGGCCTGACTGTCGACGACATCGAAGTGACCCTGAGCCACACGCGCGACCATGCCGAGGATTGCGCGGCCAGCGCCGAGCGGCCGGTGAAGCTCGACCGCATCGTCCAGCGCATCGACATCCACGGCCATCTCAGCACCCTGGAACGCGAACGCCTGCTGGAGATTGCCGAGCGCTGCCCGGTACATCGCACGCTCGACGCCAATCCGCGCATCGAGACCCGCTATATCGAGGACGATCCCAAGCGCTGACAGGTATCGTGCCGTCTCAGCGTTCGTAGCGATAGAGCGACCAGCGATGCAGCGGGCGGCGACAGGGCGGCTCGGTTCCCTCACTCAGCGGTCGGCCGGGACAGTCGAACAGACGTCGCGCGACCGTGACGCTGAAACCCTCGATCTCAGGCGGCGTGCCGGAGCGGGTCAGCAGCCAAAAGGGCGCCGTGACGGTCTGCGGATCGATCCGGGGCGCGATCCGGCCGCGCAGATATTCCGAGGGGCGCGTGAGTCCCGGCCACTGGCTGGTGGCGGTCAGATCGGGCCGATGGAAGCGCAGCATGGCTGTGAGCTGATAGCGATCGGCATGGACGGGCGCATCGAGTCCGGCGGCGATCCCGGCCAGCTCCGCGAAGCCATGCGTCTCGCGCAGGATGCGGTTCTGACTGTCCGGCAGCGGGAGTGCGGCCGTCGCGGCATGGATCGCATAGAGCGTGACCAGCGCCAGATTGGCCAGGGCCGCCATCCAGGCCCAGAAGCGCGCCCGACGCAGCCAGAGTGCCGCCAGGGGCGCGGCGCCGAGCAGATACATGGCCGGCCAGTTGGCCTCGACCTCACTGATCAGGGCGACCAGGGCGAAGAAACCCAGGGGAAAGAGGCTCGCCGCGAGCAGCAATGTCCATCCGAGTGTCGTCAGCCGCGAGTCGGATACCGACTCCGTAAGGCTGAGGCGGGGTTTCGCCTCACGGCGGCCGAGCCAGGGCACGAGCATCATCGGCAGCGCGATCAGCCCCCACAGGACGAACTGGACCCCGACGTACTCCAGCAGACTCGCGGCACGTTCGCCGGGCGTCTCGGGACCGGAATGCACGATGGCCCCGGCCTCGGGCGCGACCGCCCCGCCGACCTCGGTCGCGAAGCCGTGCCCGAACTGAAAGCCCAGCGTCAGCCAGTCGTTCTGCGCGTTCCAGATCAGATTCGGTGCAAAGACCAGCAACGCCACCCCGGCTCCCAGATAGGGCCAGCGCGTGAGCAACTGACGCCGGTTCGCGCCCAGGATGGCCAGCAGCAGCACCGGACCGATCAGGAACATGGTGTACTTGCCCAGCAGCCCCAGACCGATGGCGATCCCCGCCGTGATCCAGCGGCGCGGATCGACGGCGAGCGCCCGCTCGGCCTCGTGCAGGGCCAGCGCCCAGGCGAGCGCCAGCACGCTGTCGGGCGTGGTGATGACGCCGCCGGCCACCCCGGCCAGGGTCGTGCCGGCCAGCAGCAGCGCCAGCGCCCGATCGCGGACATCCGTCAGACCGCAACGGCGATAGAGACGATCGAGCACCACCAGGGTCGCCAGCCCCGCCAGCAGCCCGCCGAGCCGCGCCATGAACACCGAGCCGGGTTCCAGCCGCACACCCAGCCCAAGCAGCGCCACGCCCGGCGGATGGTCGAAATAGCCCCAGGCCAGATGGCGCGCCCAATCGAAGTAATAGGCCTCATCCTGCGTCACAGGCATCAGGGCCGCGATGGCCAGACGCCAGACGGCCAGGCCGCCGAGCACCAAGAGCAGTAGTCGTCTGCCATCCAAGCGTGCAAGCGAGTCGTCAGGGAAGTGCATCATGAAAGCGTCGTCGGTTATAGAATGGCGCGCCGGCGCGCCGCCTGCCGGCACCCATTGTCCACCGGACCACACCAAGGTTGCACCCGATGTCCGATCGCTCGACCCCAACCACTGACCACCGCCCGCCCGAACTGGCCGTCATCGTGCCGACCTACAAGGAGGTCGACTCGGTCGCCGAGGTCGCGCGCCGGGTCGCGGCCGTGCTCGACGGGATCGACTGGGAACTGATCTTCGTCGACGACGACTCGCCCGACGGCACCGCCGAACGCGCACGAGAACTGGCGCGCCGGGATCCGCGCATCCGGGTGATCCAGCGCATCGGCCGGCGCGGACTCTCCTCGGCCTGCATCGAGGGAATGCTCTCGACCACGGCGCCCTATCTGGCCGTGATGGACGGCGACCTCCAGCACGACGAGACCCTGCTGCCCCGGATGCTCCAGGCCATCCGCGACGAGGATCTGGACATCGTCGTCGGCAGCCGCTATGTCGCGGGCGGCGACGTCGGCGACTGGAGCGCGCGACGCCAGGGCATGAGCCGACTGGCGACCCGACTCGGCCAGATCCTGATCCGCGCCGAACTCAGCGACCCCATGAGCGGCTTCTTCATGGTGCGCGAGCGCGTCATCCACGGCTGCGTGCGGCGTCTGACCGGCGTCGGCTTCAAGATCCTGCTCGACATCTTCTCCGCCGCCGAGACGCCCCTGCGTTTTCGCGAACTGCCCTTCAGCTTCCGCCGGCGCCAGGCCGGCCACAGCAAGCTCGATAACGGGGTCCTGTGGGAATACCTGCTGATGCTGACCCAGAAACTGATCGGTCCCCTGATCCCGCTACGCTTCATCGCCTTCTCGCTGATCGGCGCCTTCGGCGTGCTGGTGCACCTGAGCGTGCTCTGGCCGATCCTGCGGATCTTCGGTGAAAATGCCTTCCTGGCCGGACAGGCCACGGCGACCCTGGTGGCCATGACCAGCAACTTCTTCCTCAACAACATCCTGACCTATCGCGACATGCGTCTGCGCGGCCGTCAACTGCTCTGGGGTTGGTTCAGTTTCGTACTGGCCTGTAGTCTGGGCGCGCTGGCCAATGTCGGCATCGCCGATTATCTGTTCCGGAGCGGACAGTCGGGCTGGGTGCTGTCGGCGCTGGCCGGCATCCTGGTCGGCGCGGTATGGAACTATGCCGTCACCGCCGTCTATACCTGGAAGCGACCAGCCAACCCGATCTGAGCCTGGATCGATGGGGCGGATGTCGCTAGCGGCCGAGACCCGAAGGGGTTAAGCTTAAGCCCCATTGGCCAGTCCGCGCCCCCTGAGTCGCGGACCGTTCGACAGGCTCGAAACACCCTGGGGTGACGGCGATGGACGATACACTCAAACGCTTGCTCGATGCCGAGATGCGCGCCGAACGGCTCGCCCAGCAGGCCGAGGCCGAGCAGGACAGTCTCATCCAGCAGGCCATGGCCGATGCCAAGGCCGAGAACGAGCGT
This sequence comes from Allochromatium tepidum, assembly GCF_018409545.1. GTDB lineage: Bacteria > Pseudomonadota > Gammaproteobacteria > Chromatiales > Chromatiaceae > Thermochromatium > Thermochromatium tepidum_A. The sequence goes on from NZ_AP024563.1 coordinate 2,358,061, forward strand.
TTCACCGCGCGCATCCCAGAGCTGCACCGGACCTTCATCGCCAAGGCCGAGGAGCGCGCCGAGCAGAACATCGCCGAACTGCGCCGCCGTTATGACGAGCGTCACGTCCAGTTGCGCGATCAGGCCGAGCAGCGCGAATCCGAGGCGCTGGAAGCCGCCTTCCAGATCCTGATCGGTCTTGAACACTAGACCCGGCCCGGACAGCGCGGAGTCCATCCAATGAGTCAGGTCGCCGATCAAGCCTATCTCAACACCCGTGTCTCGGTGATGGCCGCGCGGCTGTTCGCGCCGAGTCTGGTCGAGCGTCTGGCCCATCTGCCGCTGTCGGCGCTGGTCGAAGAATTCGGACTCGCCGCCCTGCTCGACGATCAGGCCGTACCGGCGGCGCGCCGCCGCGCCGTCGAACAGAGTCTCTTCCAGCTCCTGCTCTCGGAACTGCTGGTGCTCACGCGTCCCATGAACGCCAACGAGCGCGCCCTGATGCTCGACTGGGGCCGCAAATACGCCCTCTACAACCTCAAGACCCTGATCCGCGGCAAGCTCCACGACCTCGACCGGCGCGAGATCAACGACAACCTCTTCGAACTGCCGGCCCATATCCGGCTGGCCGACAAGGAACTCTTCGGCGCCGAGAACGTCCTCGAACTCCTGCGCCAACTGGAGGCCGGGCCGCAACGTCAGATCGCCCGTCAGGCGCGCGAGGTCTACGAGCAGCAGCGCGAACCCTTCGCCCTGGAGGCGACGATCGATCAGCGCTATTTCATCGGTCTGGTGCGGCGCGTCCAGGTCTTCGACGAGCCGCATCGCCAGTGGCTGCGACGGCTGATCTCGGCCGAACTCGACCGCATCGGGCTACTCTGGATGCTGCGTTTCCGCTTCACCTACGGGCTGTCGCCGTCCGAGACCTATTACTGGCTGGTGCCCTCGATGCGGCTGCTCACGCGCGAGCGTCTGCTGCATCTGGTCGATCTCGACGGTTTCGAGCAGGTGCTGGAGGCGCTGCCCGAACCGCTGCGCACGCGCTGCGCCGATTGCCGCTCGATCGCCGAGATCCAGCCGCGACTGGCGCGTCACAGCCTCGACGAGATCCGCCTGGTGCTGGCGCGCAGTCCCTCGGCCGTGGCGCGCGCACTGGCCTATCTGATGCTGCGCGAGGCCGATCTATTGCGTCTGTTCGCCGTGATCCAGGGGCGTCTGCTCGGATTCGACGACCGGATCATCCAACATGCGCTCGCGCAGATCGAGCCGGGCGTGCCGGGGAACTGACCTATGCGGCTGTCGAAACACCTGTCGATGAAGCGCATCCGTTCGTGGCCGGCGCTGTTGAAGCCTGAACCGTTGAAGCAGCGTGCCCTTGCATGGCTGGCGCTGCTGCGGTCCAAGCCGCTGCATCAGCATGTCCATCCGTGGGTGTCGACGCTCAAACCCACGCCGATGAAGCATGTTCGTCTGCTGGTCCTGACCGACGACCTGCCGCGCGCCTCGCTGGCGCTCGCCGAGACCCAGTGCTTCCATCCCGACCGGCGCGAACCCGAGAGCGAGCGTTTCGCCACCCTGCCCGGCCGTACCTTCCACGAGATCCACACCCAGGCCCGGGCGCGACTCGACAAGATCGCGCGTCTCATCCCCTTCGAGCCGGCGACGAGCCTCGAACCGGCGCGGGTGATCGATCAGGCCGAGCTGGCGCGGCTCAACGACTGGCTCGGGCGGCTGTGGGACGAAACCTCCAGCTATGAGGAAGACTTCCGGCAGCTCGACGACGAGCGGCACCTGATCCACGAGCAGCAGGCGGCGCTGGAGAACTTCAGTCATCTCAACATCGATCTCGGGATGCTGCGCGCCAAGACCCGGTTTCTGAACATCCATGTCGGTCTGGTGCCGCGCGAGAATCTGCGTCAACTCGAAGGTGCCGTGGCGCTGGCCGGATACATCCTGCACGTCTATCTGGAGCGCGGCGACAATACCCATGTGGTCATCGTCGGTCCGGCCGACGCCAAGGACGCCGGTCTCGCTTCGGTGCTCGCCGCCGCCGGGTTCCAGGCCATCCCCATCCCGGAAGGACTCGACCGCGAGCCGACCGAACTGCAACGCGACTTCGAGCGGCGGTTGGCCGCGATCGCCGAGGAGCGCGCTCAGCTCACCGAGACCCTGCAACGCTGGTCGGAGCGCTACCACGAGCCCTTGCGCGAGGCCCAGCGCACCCTGCAACTGGCCGATCCGTTGGTCAGCCTGGACGAATCGCTGCGCAGTTGCGGCCATCTGACCCATCTGGCCGGCTGGGTGCCGGCGCACACCGTCGCGGCCTTACGGGAGCGTCTCGATGCCGCCCTGGCCGGAACCTATGACCTGAGCATACGCGACCCCTTGCCCGAGGAACGCCCGCTGGTGCCCACGGTGCCGGTCAAGAGCCGGCTACTGGCGCCCTTCGCGCTGCTGGTCAATCAGTACGGCATCCCGTCCTATGGTGAGGTCGACCCGACGCCGCTGTTCGCCCTGACCTTCCTGATCATGTTCGGAAGCATGTTCGGCGACGTCGGCCAGGGCGCGGTGATCGCGCTCGCCGCCTGGACGCTGCGCGACAGGTTCGGACGCTTCTGGCCGTTCGGACTCATGGCCGGCGGGTCATCGGTCCTGTTCGGCTTTCTCTATGGCAGTCTCTTCGGCTATGAGCACGTCCTGCCGGCGCTGTGGATGAATCCGCTCAGCGATCCGCTGCTGATGCTGCGTCTGGCGCTGATCTGGGGCGTGTTCTTCATCGTCGTCGCCTGTCTGCTGGCGATCTACAACCGCTGGGCGGTCGGGCAGTGGCGCGAGGCGCTGTTCGGACATCACGGCGTGGTCAATCTGGTGTTCTATCTGGCGCTGATCGCCGGTGGCGCCGGACTGGCCGACGGCACGGGGTTCGGCACGGTGCCCGCGCTGCTGGTGGCGGGGAGTCTGGCGGCCCTGGCCTGGCACAGTTGGCTGCATCAGCAGGCACCCGTGGGCGAGAAGATCCTGGTGGTCGTCATCGAGACCCTGGAGACCCTGATCGGCTATGTCTCCAACACCCTGTCGTTCCTGCGCGTGGCGGCCTTCAGTCTCAACCATGTCGCGCTCTCGATCGCCGTCTTCACCCTGGCCGACATGATGGGCACCTTCGGCCATTTGGTGACGGTCGTCCTGGGCAATGTCTTCGTGCTGGTGCTGGAGGGCGGCATCGTCATGATCCAGGTGATGCGCTTGCAGTATTACGAGGGCTTTTCACGCTATTTCTCGGGGGATGGCCACGCCTTCAGGCCGATCCGGTTCGGGCGCGGACCGGCCTGATCGGGGCCTTCGCCCGCTTACCGAACACCTTAAACCGGACTTCAAACACTAGGGGATTCGTCCATGCTCTGGCTCGTCGCACTCATGTCATTCGCCATTCTCGGCCTGATCGTCGCCGGGTTCCTGCTCGATCAGCGCCCGCAGACCGTGAGCGCCATCCGCTCCTGGTTCCGGCCGCTACTCGGTTCGCAACTGGCGGTCTTCGTCGGCGCCCAGATTGCGCTGCTGGCGCTCGGCGTCAGCGACGCCCTGGCCTCGCCCGAGACCGGGGCCGCCGCCGAGGGACTCAAGGAGATGTCGGTCGGCCTGGGTCTGGCCATGATCGGCGTCGGCATCCCGACCGGACTCTCGACCATCGGCGCCGGCATCGCCGTGGGTCCGATCGGCGCGGCCTCGCTGGCGGCCATCACCGAGAAGCCCGAGAACCTCGGGCGCACGCTGATCTATCTGGGTCTGGCCGAGGGTATCGCGATCTATGGTCTGGTCATCTCGATCCTGCTGCTCAACAAGCTCTGAGCGACGCCGACCATGACCGAGCACGCGCCGGACCTGGACCATCCGACCCGCCTGCTGTTCCTCGGCGAGGAGACGCTCGCCGACGGCTTCCGGCTGATCGGTTTCGAGACCCATCCGAATCCGACCCCGGAGGACGCCGACCGGCTGCTGCGCGATCTGCGCCGTGATCGGGCCAAGGCCCTGGTCATCGTCGACGACGCGCTCATGGCGCAACAGATCCCGAACCTGCATCGGGTGCGGCAGGAGGGCGGACGCATCGTGGTGATCGCCGTCCCCGCGCTCGGCGCGCAACCCCGTCTGACCAGCGAGGTCGCCCAGCGGCTGGCCTCGCTCTTTGGAACCGCGACCCTGGAGACCGCCCCGAGCGGCGAGCGAGAGTCATCGTGAATCAGGTCGAAGAACTCGAACGCGCCATCCTGGCGCGCGCCGAACGGCTCGCGTCCGAGTACCGCGAGCGTGCCGCGCGCAGCCGTGACAGCATTCTGCGCGAGGCCGCCGAGCGTCTGCGTCTGCGCGAGGCACGCGAGGAAGGCATCGCCAAGGCCCTGGCCGAGCGGACGTTCCGCCAGCGGGTGCAGGCGAGCGAACTCAAGATGCAGACCCATCTCGACCGCACGCGCTGGAATCTGGTGCTCGGCGTCGAGCGGCGGCTGGCCGAGCGGATGCGGGCCTTCATCGAGGATCAGGTGACCTATGATGCCTGGTTGCTGAGTCTGATCGTCGAGGCGGCTGGGGTCATCGAGTCGCCCGAGATCCAGGTCGCCGCCAATGCGCATGATCAGCGCCGGCTGTTCATGAACTGGGATACGGTCATCGCCGCCCTGCCCCATGACAAGACGGCCACGCTCGTGCCCGCGCCCGAGGCGCTCCATACGCTCGGCGGCGTGCTGGTGACGAGCGCCGATGGACGCATCCGCGTCGACCACACCTTCGAGGGCCGGCTCGAACGTCTGCGCCCGCGTATCCGGCAGACGATCCTGGAGCGTCTGCTGCCCGGCGGCTTCGATACCGGCAACCTCTTCATCGGATGAGCCAGAGCGAGACAGCGAAGATCACGACCATGAGCGAAACCAACAAGATCGGCGTCATCCGCGACATCAACGGTCCCATCGTTACCATCGAGCTTCCGGGCGCGCGTAGCGGCGAGCAGGTCAAGATCGGCGAACTCGGGCTCTATGGCGAGATCCTCTCGCTCAACGGCGAGCGGGCGGTGGTCCAGACCTATGAGTCGACCGATGGGGTGCGGCCGGGGGAGCCGGTGGTGGGGCTGGGCCGGCCGCTGTCGGTCGAGCTGGGGCCGGGGCTGCTGGGCGGCATCTTCGACGGGGTGCAGCGTCCGCTGACCAAGCTGGCGCTCCAGTCGGGGGATTACATCCGGCGTGGTCTGAGCGTGCCGGCGCTCGATCGCACCAAGCTCTGGGTGTTCGAGCCGAATGCGGAGCTGGAGCCTGGGGCCAAGGTCGGGCCGGGGACGGTGCTCGGGCGGGTGCAGGAGACGCTGACCATCGAGCATCGGATTCTGGTGCCGCCCGGCGTCGAGGGCGAGCTGGAGGAGATCGCGCCGGCGGGTGAGTACGATATCGAGTCGAATATTGCGCGGGTGCGCGATCATCGGGGCGTGAGTCATCGGCTCAGCCTGTATCAGCGCTGGCCGGTGCGTAAGCCGCGTCCGTATCTGAAACGCGATGATGGCGTGTCGCCGCTGATTACCGGGCAGCGGGTGATCGATACGTTTTTCCCTCAGCTCAAGGGGGGCAAGGGCGCGGTGCCGGGTCCGTTCGGGGCGGGCAAGACCGTGGTTCAGCAGCAGATCGCGCGCTGGTCGAATGCGGACATCGTGATCTATGTCGGCTGTGGCGAGCGCGGCAATGAGCTGGTCGATGTGTTGGAGACCTTCCCGGAGCTGGACGATCCCTACTCCGGGCGCAAGCTGATGGAGCGGACGCTGCTGGTGGCGAATACGTCGAACATGCCGGTGGTGGCGCGCGAGGCGTCGGTCTATGTCGGGATCACGATGGCGGAGTATTACCGTGACATGGGCTATGACGTGGTGATGCTGGCGGATTCGACCAGTCGCTGGGCCGAGGCGTTGCGCGAGGTCTCGGGGCGGCTGGGGCAGATGCCGGTGGAGGAAGGCTATCCGGCGTATCTGGCGTCGCGGTTGGCGGCGGTCTATGAGCGTGCGGGTCGGGTGGAGACCTTTGGGGCGGGGTCGGGTTCTGTGACCTTGATCGGGGCGGTGTCGCCGCCGGGAGGGGACTTCTCGGAGCCGGTGACGAGTCATACCAAGGACATCATCGAGACGTTTTGGGCGTTGTCGAAGGAGTTGGCGGATGCGCGGCATTATCCGTCGATCGATTGGGTGACGAGCTTTTCGGGGCATGTGAAGACGGCGGCCGAGTGGTGGCACAAGGAGATCGATCCGGATTGGGAGAAGCGGCGCGGGGCGGCATTGGCGTTGCTGGCGCGGGATGCGGAGTTGTCGCGGATCGTGAATCTGGTGGGGCCTGAGGCGTTGTCGGATGCGCAGCGGTGGGAGTTGGAGGGGGCGTCGTTGATCAAGGAGGGGGTGTTGCAGCAGAGTGCGCTGGATGAGATCGATACCTTTTGCTCGCCGGCGAAGCAGTATGCGTTGCTGGATCTGGCGATTACGATCTATAAACGGGGTGAGGCGTTGGTCAAGCTCGGGGTGCCGGTGACCGAATTGCAGCGTCTGCCGTTGCTGGCCAAGATGCGGCGGATCAAGTCGATGTATTCGAGTGAGCAGTTGGAGCAGATTCAGGCGTTTCGGCAGGAGGTCGATCAGGCGATGGAGGCGATACGGATTGAGTATGCGAAGCAGGGGGGGGCTGTTTAGAATTTTTCGCTTGGAGGCTAAATTTGCGCGACCTAGACTGCTTTCAGTCTAGAAAGCTTAGCGTTCCATTGCAATCTAAATACACTGTTAGGCTTGGGATTTTCCAGCTAACGACTAAAGCAAATTGGAGGATACACATGACTAAAATTATTCCTGATTAGTTACGAAGCTCAGCACATTCACGCTCACTGTAATTCATTGTTTTTATGAAATTATTTTCAGCCATCTGAGTTTGTGCCAGGTACGCTGGTCGTCTGCGCTGACTTGGAGGCCGCGCTTAGGTGGTCAGAGATTGACCGGGCAAGAGAAAACAAAAACTTGGCCTGAGAGTTCTCGCACCGCAGTGCTGAGCTTCGTAACTAATCAGGAAATTATTTGTTCATTATGCCATGGGCGTGGGGAAGATGTTGAAGTGCCTTGTCCCGAATGCGGAGGCTCAGGCTATGATACTCTTCATGAGAACCCATTTGCTCAATGTGATGAATGCTGTGGAGAAGGCACGATAAAAGTCGATTGAACGCATCCAGGGGGCTGATCGTGATTAAAATTCTTGAGGCAAACTATTTGGGAGACGGATGCCTGGAATTGATTTTTTCCGATGGCATGAGAGGGATTTTTAACGTATGGGCTTATTGCTCTAGTCGGAGCGGCCCCTTGCTCGAACCGCTCGCATCAGAAACCTATATCAAACGTTGCTTCATCGACATGGGCGCTCTCGGATGGCCCAATGGATTGGAGTTATCTCCGGCACGTCTTTATGAGCTTTGCGAAATGAAAGAGGCGGCATAATGAAACAAAATAGGGGGCAGACCTCTATTTTCTACAAACCGCATCGATCGCGAAAGATGTACTTTGCAAGCTCACCGCATCCTACGATTCTAGTAAATATGACATGAGGAGGATGGCATGGAATGGAGCCAGGTTTTGCAAGACCCTGTACTCAAAGAGCTTCCATATAAAATCGAACTCAACGAGGACGGCAATATCGTCATGAGTCCGGCGTCGAACCTGCATGGTTACTTGCAATCCCGACTCGTCATGGAACTGGCAAAAAAGATCGACGACGGCGACATCCTGGTTGAGACGAGCATCCAAACATCCAAGAACGTCAAAGTAGCGGATGTATGCTGGGCGTCATCTCAGTTCATCGAAAAATTTGGATTCGAGACGCCTTACCCGAAAGCCCCTGAGCTGTGCATCGAGGTTCGATCGCCCAGCAACACCGACAGAGAGATGAACGAGAAAATCGAACTCTATCTTGCCAAGGGCGCTCTGGAAGTGTGGATTTGTGATAGCGAAGGGCTGGTGAGATTTTTCTGTCATGAAGGCGAAATCGCGGAATCTGGGATTGTCCCTGGATTTCCAACACATATTCGCGTCTGATCAGACAACAACAAATCACATGAATCAATTGCAACAAACTGAACAAGCGGCGTGATTCAAGATTGTTCGCGCAGCCGAGAAAGCGCAATGTCGTAAATTTCATTGCGATCACGTTTGCCGACTGCGACAACTGTCACAGTGACAACCTTATCCTCGACGTAGTAAACCAACCGATAACCGAGTCGGCGGAGTTTGATCTTGTAGATGTTCTTGGCACCCGACAGAGCCGCCGCAGGAACATGAGGATTTTCAAGTCGTTCTTTGAGTTTTTTCTTGAATTGCTCTTTTACGGTGTGGCCTAAATTTTGCCATTCCTTGAGCGCGGACTTTTTGAATTCCAGTTCATAGGTCATCGAGTGTCACCTTGACAGCTGGCTCATCCAGGCGCTCTTTGACGATTTTCAACAGTTCGACATCATCGATCAGTTCCATCATGGCTTCGTAAGCGGCGGCGGGCACACAGTAAAAAGCGGGTTCATTACGGTTCAGAACGGCGATCGGCATACCCTGCCCACTGGAAACTACCTTCATTGGATTGGCCTTGAGTTCGGATATACTGGCCGCGATTTCTGTAAGCACTTGATATGTCATGATATTTATCCAGATAACAGCCAATGAAACCAGATTGTAGGTCTTTCAAATGGTCTCGTAAAGGTGATGACCGCCGTCTCCCGTTCAACGCCTTATCGATACCCGGCATTCGGCATGACCAATTGCCCAAGCGTCTAGAGGTCGAGATCCAAAGCTCATGAGCATCAAGGAATACCGCACCGCCGTCGAGGCCCGAGGCGGCTTGCTGGTGGTCAGACACACCCCCAATGTCGCTTTCGGCGACCGGGTCCGCATCAAGGACCACGCCGGCCACGTCCGCAACGGCCAAGTCATCCGCGCCGCCGATGACGAGGTGCTGATCTTGGTCTTCGAGGGCACCGAGGATCTGGACCTGGAGAACACCTGGGTCCGCTTCCTCGACGAGCCGATCGAGATCGCGCTCTCACCCGAGATCCTCGGCCGCGAACTCAACGGCCTGGGCGAACCGCGCGACGGACGCCCGCCGATCCTCTCGGCCATCCGCCGTCCGGTCGGCGGCTCGGCCATCAACCCGGCCGCGCGCACCTACCCGCGCGAGTTCATCCAGACCGGCATCTCGACCATCGACGGTCTCAACTCACTGGTGCGCGGCCAGAAACTGCCGATCTTCTCCGGCTCGGGTCTGCCGCACAACCGGCTCGCGGCCCAGATCGTGCGTCAGGCCAAGCTGGTCGACGAGTCCGCCAGCTTCTCGATCGTCTTCGCCGCCATGGGCGTCTCCTACGCCGACGCCAAGTTCTTCCGCGACGAGTTCGCCAACTCGGGCGTACTGCGCAATGTGGTGATGTTCGTCAATCTGGCCGACGACCCGCCGGTCGAGCGCCTGACCCTGCCGCGCACCGCGCTCACCGCCGCCGAATATCTGGCCTACGACCTCGACCGTCATGTGCTGGTGGTGCTCACCGACATGACCAACTATGCCGAGGCCCTGCGCGAGGTGGCCACGGCCAAGGGCGACGTGCCGGCGCGTAAGGGCTATCCGGGCTATCTGTATTCCGACCTGGCCGAGCTCTACGAGCGCTGCGGACGCATCCACGAGCGCCACGGCTCGATCACCATGATGCCTGTGGTGTCCATGCCCTCCGACGACATCACCCACCCGATCCCGGACCTGACCGGCTATATCACCGAGGGCCAGATCGTGCTCTCGCGCGAGCTGCACAACCAGGGCGTCTATCCGCCGGTGAACATTTTACCGAGTCTGTCTCGATTGATGAAGGACGGCATCGGCAAGGACGACACCCGCGAGGACCATCCGCGTGTGGCCGCCCAGCTCTATGCGCTCTATGCGCGTGCGCAGGAGACGCGCAATCTGGCCTCGATCATCGGCGCCGATGAACTTTCCGAGCGCGACCGGCTCTATCTGACCTTCGCCGACGCCTTCGACCAGCGCTTCGTCGGCCAGGGCGAGAACGAGGACCGCTCGATCGAAGCCACGCTCAATCTGGCCTGGGATCTGATGAGCACCTTCCCGCGCGACATGCTCACGCGCCTCAAGGAGACCGATCTGGCCAAGTACTACCGGGAGAGCGCGGCATGAACGCGCCCTCCCCCGCCGTCACCTGCGACGACTGCGCGGCGGCCTGCTGCAAGCTCGAAGTCGTGTGTCTGACCGAGACCGGAGTGCCGCGCCACTTCACCGCGCGCGATGCCTGGGGCGCGGTCGTCATGGAGCGTCTGGACGATGGCTGGTGCGCGGCGCTCGACCGCGACAGCCTGCTCTGCCGCATCTATGAGCAACGCCCGCTGCTGTGCCGCGAGTTCGAGATGGGTGGCCCCGACTGTCTCGCCGAGCGGGAGGCCGCATGGCACAACAGTTGATCAAGGTTCCGCCGACCAAGAACACCCTGCTCAAGCTCAAGAAGCAGGTCCGGTTCCTGGAGGACGGCCACGACCTGCTGGAGCGCAAGCGCGAGCTGCTCACGCGCCTGGTCTATGAACGCATCGGCGAATATCGCCGTCTGCGCGCCGAGTCCGAACGCGCGCTGACCGAGGCGTACCAGTGTCTGGCCATCACCCATCTGCGCATGGGCAGCCGCGCCATCCGTCAGGCCTCGCTCGGCGTGGAGCCGGCCCTACAGGTCGACATCCTGCCGCGACGGGCGCTCGGGGTGGAGTATCCGGCGGTCACGAGCGAGCGTCTGCCGCTCAAGCCGGTCGGATTGCTGGGGACGGACGTGAGCTTCGACACCACGCGCGACCATCTGGCCGAGGCCGCCGTGCAGCTCGCGCGGCTCTCGGAGGTCGAGACCGCGCTCCATCGTCTGCTCGAAGAACAGCGCAAGGCCCGGAAGCGGGTCAATGCGCTCAAGTACAACATCATCCCACGCTATCACCGCACCATCCGCTTCATCCAGTCCTCGCTGGAGGAGGAGGAGCGCAATACGCTGTTCCAGGTCAAGCTGTTGCGCGGGCAGACGCGCTAACGCCCCAGGAAACGGGCGTTGATGTCGTGCAGCACCAGGCTCCTGAACTTCTTGGCGCGTAGCAGATCGGCCTCGGTCCAGGGCTCGGACTGGCGCGCCGTGGTCTCGATCCAGCGCGCGAAGGATGAACGCGGCGAGAGCACCTGACGCTGTTCGTCGAAGAGCGCGCTCTTGCGCGGGTCGCCGGCCCAGTAGACGGTGTGCGGCTGCTCGGGACGCCACCACAGGAACCAGCGGTCGCCGGTCTCGCGATAGCCGTCGACGCGCACCGCCAGCAAGCCGCTGGCTTGCTCGGCATAGTGCATGGATTCCGGGAACAGCGATGAGAGCCGGTCGGTGGCGAAGATCGGGTCGGGCACCGTCTCGCGCAGCCAATCGACCAGGGCGCGGATGTCGGAGGACGCCGGCGTCTGGCCGAAGGTCACGATGGTGTGATCGTCGACGAGCGCCGCGCCCGTGGCGCGTGCCAGCGACAACAGCGCCTGGCCGAGCGTCCTGTCGACCAGATTGGCCTGTCCGTCCTTCATCTCCATGATCAGATCGCGCTCGTCCTCCGAGAGCCGTAGCGCCGAGAGCAGGGCCAGGATCTCCTGATCGCTCTCGTTGAGATCCATCAGCCGCCGTGTGCTCTGATAGCCGGAGATGGCGAGCGTGAACACCTGGGTCATCTCGGCGCAGCGCAGACGCACCGGTAGCGGCAGCCGACGCGGCTCGGAATGATGGCAGGCGATCAGTCCCCACAGCTCGCCGGCGATCAGGATGGAGAACGAAATCGAGGCGGTGACGCCCATGTTCCGGAGATATTCCAGATGCACCGGCGAGACGGCGCGCAGATCCGAGAGCGAGAGATCGGCGATCTCGCCGGGGTCGAGGCTCAGGATCGGGACGTTGGTCGTGTGGATATCGGGGATCTGACGATGCGAGTTGAGCCGGTAGAGATTGCGCGCGATCTGGGGGATGTCTGAAGCCGGATACCTCAGGCCCAGATAGGGCGGCAGGCCCTCCACCAGACTCTCCGAGATGACCTCGCCGCAGCCGTCGTCACGAAAACGGTAGATCATGACCCGTTCGAAGCCGGTCGCCGCGCGCATCTCGTCGGCCAGATACCGGCAATGGCTCGCCCAGTCGCGCTCGGAATAGGGCATCCGGTAGAGCCGGTGCGGCACGGGCCGGTAGGCTTCGCCATACTGGGCGGCGGGCAAGGCGAGTTCCAGCTCCAGCAGCCAGTTGTGTTCGTTGCAGGAGAGCAGACCATCGAGTCGGCCTTGCGGACCCGACAGCAGATCCGGATAGAGACGCTTGCCGGCACTGGCGCGCATCCAGGCGTCGGGCGCGCCGGCGATGTCGGCCGGCTCGGTCTTGGGCGGAAAGTCCGGCAGCCGTTCGGTGAGCACCCGACCAAGGACCGATTCAGGCGACCAGCCGGTCCAGGACTCCAGATTGGCGCTCGCGAAACGAACGAGCGGATCCCCCGTCCGACCGCCTAGCAGACAACCCCAAGGTTGGATAGACTGCACGCGATGAAGCTGCTCGCGCTCGCATTCGGCCAGGAAGCCCGGGGCTAGGGATTCGCTCATGATCTGTGCTCGGGGGTATTTGGTTCGGTTAGCGCGATATTAAACCATTATGGACACATGCATGTCGTCTCCCAAACCCTGTTCCAGACCACGAATCGAAATCGACCTGGTCGAAATCGACCTGGCCGGCGCGCTGCGCCGGGCCACGGCCGGCGTCCATGCCGAGATCGAACGGCTTCCCCTGATGTCGCGTCTGACCTCGGAGACGGCGACGCTCGATGACTATCAGTGCTATCTGCGCGCCATCCTGACCATCCATGCGCCGCTGGAACAGGTACTCTACGACGGGCTCGACGAGACGGTCCGCGATCGGCTCGGCGTTCGCCCCAAGCTGCCGGCCCTGCTGGCGGATATGGAGGAGCAGGGCCTGACGTTCGACAGGCCCGTACCGGCGGTCGCGCCGGCCCCGCTGCTTCCCGACGATCTCAGTGCCCGTGTGGGCGGACTCTATGTCCTGGAAGGCGCCACGCTCGGCGGACGGACCATCGCCCGCCATCTACGGCGCCTCATCGGTGAACCACTGGGTTCGACGCACTTCCTCGACTTCCACGGCCGGCAGACCTCGGCCGCCTGGAAGGGCTTCACGAGCGGACTCAATGCGCTCGCCGCGCAACAGGCACTGATTCCGGATCGGGTGATCGCGGGCGCCCTGGCCGTGTTCGCCTACGTCCACACACGCCTCGAACCGGCCGCTGGTACCTGACCGGCCAGTCTCAGTCGACCAGCTCTATATGGAGAGGAGCGCCCCATGACGACACCCCAGAGCCATGGCCGTGAGCGACGGCTCCATGCACGCTATCGCGTCGATCTCGGTGCCGAGATCCAGGGAACGCACGGTCTGGTGATCCACGGCCGGGTGCGCGACATCTGTTCCGGCGGACTCTTCCTGGAACTCGAACTCGGCCAGGTGAGTGACTGTCCATGCATTGGCGAACAGTTGCACATACACATCGCCCTTCCCGATGGACGAGAATCCGCGAGCGCCCTGGCCGAAGTCATGCGTCTGACACCCCAGGGATTCGGGCTGAGGTTCATGAGCCTGCTCGATGACACCCAGGTCAGACTCGGTCACTTCATCGGCCAGACCGCGGCATCCACCCCGCCGGACCAACAGGACGAGCACCCGAGTCCGCTCGATCACAATGCACTCAGGTCGATGCGCGACTCGAGTCTGGAGCTGTTGCCTGGGATTTTCGACAGATGGATCGAGTATCTCGTCGAGGCACTCTGGAAATACAGCGAGACTGCGGAGTCCGATTTTCATCGATCACTTGCCGGCAGTGAGATCGGCCTGCTCTTCCAGGCTCGACAATCCGGACGCCTGGCGCTTCAGATGCGCGATGCCATCCATGAGTCGTTCGATGGTCCCGCGCTCGCCTCTATTCCGTCGGACGAACAGCGTAGCGAACTCAAGCTACTCGATCAGGACGAGTTCGAAAACTGGTTGGTGAAATCCGAACTCAACGCTCGGCTCGAACAGGCCTTGCAAGAGCCGCTCGGCCGACTGCGTTCACAAGCCGCGCAACTGCCGGGTCAACCGCTGCGACCGATCGAACCCGATCGTCTGATCGATCTACTGGAAAACGGCTTGGGTCAGATCGGCCTCGGTAGTCTGGTCTTGCGCATCGGCCTGCGGAGCGCCGGGCATCGGATTGCCGGAGAACTCGCCGAGTTCTATCGCGCGATTGCCGAGGGTTGGTCTCGTCTCGGCATCGAGGCCATCGAAACCACCTCCCCGCAACAACCAGTACCACCGCCAAGGGAGGATACGCCGGCCGCCGATCCCTGGGACAGATTCGTCCCGCCGGCGGATTCGGGGCCGGATTCGGATGCGCCCCCGGTCCACCGTCCCCTACCGGCGACACCGCTTCGACGGCGTCCCGAACCGCCCCGGCGCCTGCCGTGCCCGCCGACAGCTCGCCGCCCCCGACCTGTCCCCAATTGCGAGAACTGTTCGACAACCTGCGCGCTCAAGCCGGTCAGACGCCTCCGGACGTTTCGCCCCCCAGGCTCGCGCCTTTTCAGCGCTGGCTGCGCAATCGCGACGCCCTTCAGGGCGATCCCCTGACGCTGCCCCGTACCCATGAGCGCGTCGCCCTGACCGAGCGTCTCGTCACCGAGATCCTGACCGATAGATCCACGCCGACCCCGCTCAAGACCGTGCTGGAGCGCATCCCCGCGCACCTGCTTTCCATGGCGGTGACCTATCCGGGTGCACTCCTCGATGACCAGCATCCACTGGTACGGCTGCTCGATCGAGTCGATCGACTCGCGCGTCTGCTGCCCAATGGCGCCCGCGACGACGCCGAGCATCAGCAGGCGTTCGAGCGCCTGATCGAGCGTCTGGTGGCCGCCGAGGCCGACGACCTCTCGACCCTGGACGCACTCGACGCGCAGATGGACGACCTCAATGGACGTCTCGACCGACAGAGCCGCTCGAATCGAGCCCATTGGGTATCGGTCTGCGAGATCCGCGAGCGTCATCGCCAGGCCCGTGAAGCGGTTCGTCTACGGATCAACGGGATCCTGGCCGATCGGCCCATCCATCCGGTGCTCATCGAGTTACTGGAGCGCGGCTGGCGTACCCTGCTGGAAACGGCCTGTCTCGCCGGCGGTTTGGACGGCCCGCGTTGGCGTCGTCATTGGCGCACCCTGTGGCAGCTGCATCTCGAGACCTGTGGCGGCTCTCCCGAGACCGAACCCTCCATCGCCGTGGACGGCCAAAGGGTGTTACTCGAGGAGCTGCTCGACGGATTGGGCGCCATGGGGCTCACGCCCGAGGAATGCAGCGAGCTGACCGACCGCGCGCGCCAAGTGCTCGAACAGGCCCAGGCGGGGCAGATCGAACCCGGACTCTGTCGGCCCTTCACACCACTCGCACCCGCGCCGGACGACGCCCCGGACAGCGTCGCGGGAAATGTCGCGGAAGCGGACTGGAACGCAGCCGGCAACCGGATCGACGCCCTGCCCCTTGGGGCTCTCGTCTGGAGTCACGAACGCGAAGGCCCAGTGGCGCTGCGCCTGATCTGGCGCAGCCAGGACGGCTCCCGCCTCGGTCTCACCGACCCCTTGGGCAAGCGCCTCATCAGCCTGCGTCGCAGCCGACTGATCAAAAAGCTCTTGCGCGAACAGCTCGTCATCGACATGACCGCGCCCGAGGGGAGCGTGCAACGCGCCGCCACGATTGCGCTGGAGCGCATGCAGTCGAAGATCCGGGAGCACGACCTCCCCGATCCCCTGACCGGTCTGGCAAACCAGCACCGCCTGCGCGGAACCCTGGTCGAGCTGCTCGCGGACCCGAGTGCCAGGGACAGACCCCATGTCCTGGGATTCCTGGAACTCGACCGCTTCGATCTCATGACGTCGCAGTATGGGTTCACCCGTAGCGAGCAGATCCTCAAGGCCGTTGCCGAACTACTGCTCGCTCAGCTCCCCGAGGCCCGTTGTCTGGCCTATCTGGGCGCCGGTCGTTTCGGTGTACTGACCGCGATCGGGGATGACGACGAAGCCCTGGCGCTCGGCGAACGTTTACGCACGGCGCTCGGGGCGCTCCCGTTCGCACCCGAGGCGAAGCCGGGGGCGCGCCGGTTCTCCTGGAGTCTGGGCCTCAGCCTGCTCGATGGTCCCCCGGCCATGCCCGAGCACTATCTCTCGGCCGTGAATCTGGCCTGTCTGACCGCCCGGCGCCAGGGTGGCGACCGGGTCGTCCTCTTCCGCGACGAGGATCCGCTCATCCTCAAGCAACTGGAGCAGCTCCATGCCTGGGTGCAAGCCGAGGACGCCATCCGGTCCGAACGCATACGCCTGCGTTTCCAGCCCATTGCCCCGCTCGCCGAGCTCGACCTCGAGCGCCCGGACCAGGGGGCGCATCACTCCGAGATCCTGCTCAGCGTCTACGACGAGAACCATCAGCCGCTGCATCTGGGTGACTTCATCGCCGCCGCCGAGGCGCTGAACATGATGCCTACCCTGGACCATCAGGTCATAGAAACCACACTGCGCCGGCTCCACGAGCATCCTGAGTTCGTCGAGGGGCCGCTCGGCAGCGTGGCCATCAATGTCTCCGGTCAGACCATCGGCGAGGCCGACTTCGTCACCTGGGTCGGCCGGCGCCTGGAACATTGGGCGATTCCGGCGCAGCGCGTAGGGTTCGAAGTGACCGAGACGGCGGCCATCGTCGACATCGAGCGCGCGGCCGCCAATCTCGCGCAACTCAAGGCACTCGGCTGTTCGCTCTATCTCGACGACTTCGGTTCGGGGCTCTCGTCCTACGGCTACCTCAAGCGTCTGCCGTTCGATTACGTCAAGATCGATGGTTCCTTCATCAAGGACATCATCAACAACCCCCATGATCAGGCCATCGTGCGCTCCTTCAATGAGATCGCGCATTTCATGGGCAAGCAGACTGTGGCCGAATTCGTCGAGAACGCCGGCATCATCGCCCTGCTGCGCGAGATCGGTATCGACCACGTCCAGGGTTATGCCATCGCGCGTCCCGATTTCATCGACGAGGTCGTCACCCGGCACTGAGAAACGCCGGCGTCGACATACCGGGATCCGGGCCGCTTGGCGTCCATGACGGCACCCGGTCATTTCGGCCTGGCCGGCGACTTGCGCAATCCGTCCAGCCCGAGGACGAGCGCCGGACCGAGCCAGGCCAGGGCTTAGGTTCCAGCAAATGCGTTTCGAGCCGCACGCCCTGAGACTCACATTCCAGCCGCAGACGGTCGAGCTTCTCGGCCAGTCGTGAGGACTCGACCCGTCCGTCCCGGACATGGACCAGCCTCAGAGTCCGGTCGGGATGGGTGCCCGCCAGTTGCACCGCATAGTGACTGACCCAGTCGCCGTTGATCGAGCCATCGTAAGCGAAGCCGAACATCTTGAACCGCGTCCATGATGAGTCCTGGCCACGGCTCAAAGCCTAGTCGATCTCAGGCCTCCTCGGGGGCGGATTCCAGACGCGGACGTGCGAAATAGTCGCGCGTCAGCCGGAAGACGATCGGACTGAGCAGCAGCAGCGCCACCAGATTCGGCAGGGCCATGAGCGCGTTGAGCGTGTCGGCCACCAGCCAGATGAAGTCCAGTTGCGCGATGGCCCCGATCGGCAGCGCCAGCACCCAGAGTACCCGGAACGGCAATATGGCCCGGTCGCCGAGCAGATACTGCGCGCAGCGCTCGCCGTAGACGCTCCAGCCGAGGGTGGTCGTGTAGGCGAAGAGCATCAGTCCGATGGCGACGATGTAAGAACCGACGCCGGGTAGCGCACTCTCGAACGCCTGCGAGGATAGGGCCGCGCCGGTCGCACCCGAGTCCCAGGCGCCCGTGACCAGAATCACAAGGCCAGTGATGGAGCAGATGATGATGGTGTCGATGAAGGTGCCGATCATGGCCACCGCGCCCTGTGCGACCGGATCGTTGGACTGCGCGGCGGCATGGGCGATCGGGGCGCTGCCGAGACCGGCCTCGTTGGAGAAGACACCGCGCGCCACGCCGTATTGGATCGCCGCCGCGACCGTGGCGCCCGCGAAACCGCCGGTCGCTGCCGTCGGGTTGAACGCCTGGACGAAGACCAGTTCCAGCGCCGGCAGGATCTGCTCGCTGTTGAGCGCCAGCACCACCAGACCGCCGCTGACATAGATGATCGCCATCAGCGGCACCAGCGCCGCCGAGACATCGCCGATGCGCTTGATGCCGCCGAGCAGCACCAGACCGGTGAACACCGCCATCACCACACCCGTGACCCAGAAGGGCACGCCGAAGGCATCCTGGGTCGCGTGGGCCACAGAGTTGGCCTGGACCGTGTTGCCGATACCAAAGCCCGCCAGCACGCCGAAGACGGCGAAGGCCGTGGCCATCCACAGCCATTTCTTGCCCAACCCCAGCTTGATGTAGTACATGGGACCGCCGAGATGGCTGCCCTTGCCGTCGACCTCGCGATAGTGCAGCGCCAGCACGGCCTCAGCGTACTTGGTCGCCATGCCGACCAGGGCCGTGCACCACATCCAGAACAGCGCGCCCGGTCCGCCGAGGAAAATGGCCGTGGCCACGCCCGCGATGTTACCCGTGCCGACGGTCGCCGAGAGCACCGTCATGAGCGCGTGATAGGGCGGGATGTCGCCATTGCCCTGGCTGACGCGCCCGCGCCAGAGCATACGAAAACCGAAGCCGAGCTTGATGAGCGGCATCAAGCGCAGCCCCAGCATCAGAAAGAAGCCGACCCCAAGGATCAGGATCAACATCGGCGGCCCCCAGACCCAGCCGTTCAAGACGTTGATCCACGCAGTTATCTGTTCCACTGCCGTCGTGCCCCCGTAAAATGCGTCGAGTTGAAGGAAGACCGTCGAAAACCGAGCCGTTCGCTTCCGATCCACGCCGGACGCGACCCGCGCGACACTATATCAAGCCCAGACGGACGACAAGGGACGCACGGCACGTGCTTTCCATGCGCACGGCTTTACCGCGAACGCCTCCAGGCCGTATGCTGGCGCGATTCTCTTCAAGCTGCGGGTTTGCATGAAACTCCTCATCGACTTCCTTCCGATCCTGCTGTTCTTCATCGCCTACAAGTTCGCCGGCATCTACTGGGCGACGGCTATGGCCATCGGTGCGACGGCGATCCAGGTCGCCTGGCTCTGGGCGCGTCATCGTCGGGTCGAGAAGATGCCGCTGGCTACCCTCGGACTGCTGATCGTCTTCGGCGGACTGACCATCGCGCTCCACGATCCCATCTTCGTGATGTGGAAACCGACCCTGGTCAACTGGCTGTTCGCCGCCGTCTTCATCGGCAGTCACCGGATCGGCGAGCGCACCCTGATCGAGCGCATGATGGGCCAGGCCATCGAACTGCCCAAGCCGATCTGGACGCGGCTCAATGCGCTCTGGAGCGGATTCTTCGTCTTTCTCGGGCTGGCCAATCTGTTCGTGGTCTATGTCGGCAGCGGTTTCTACGAGGCGCATCAGGCGCTGCTCGCGGCGACCGGCGAGTCCGGCACGGATCTTTCGGCCTGCGCGACGCTCTATAGCGGCGCGGTGCTGGATCTCTGCAACACGGCCCAAGCACGCGAGTCGACTTGGGTCGACTTCAAGCTCTTCGGTATGATGGGGTTGACGATCGCCTTCGTGATCGCGCAGACGCTCTATCTCTCGCGTCATGTCAAAGAAGACCCGGAACCCCAAGCCCTGGAGGCGGATTGACGTGCTCTACGCCATCATCGCTGTCGATCATCCCAACAGCCTGTCGGCGCGCCTGCAGGCGCGGCCGGCGCATCTGGCCCGACTGGAAGCGCTACGCGACGAAGGGCGGCTGATCCTCGCCGGTCCGCATCCGGCCATCGACAGCCCGGACCCCGGCGAGGCCGGCTTCAGCGGCTCGCTGATCGTCGCCGAGTTCCCCGACCTGGCGGCGGCCGAAGCCTGGGCGGCGGACGATCCCTATCGCGCGGCGGGTGTCTACAGCGCCGTCGGCGTCAAGCCGTTCAAACAGGTCTTTCCCTGAGTCTTCGCGTCCGGGTTCACGCCTCACGTTGAACCTGGACCGGATCACCCCGTTCCGACCACTCCATTCTGTTCAATCGATGGAATCTTTACTCATGAAGAAAACACCCCTTGCGCTCTTGCTGTGCAGTCTGCTCGCCACCGGCGGTGCCATTGCCGAGGACAACAAGAAGGACACCGACTCGCCCGAGACCCTGATCGCCACCGTCAACGGCACGCCCTATCGGCTCGATGTGTTCCGGGTCTTTTTCATGGAGCGCCTCCAGGGACGCCCGACCAACAATGACCCGGCGGTGCAGCAGCAGATCTTCGACGAATTCATGAATCTGATCGTCGCCTCGCAGGAAGGCGACCGCCGCAAGCTCGAGGGTGAGCGCAATGTGGTCGCAGCGCTGGAACTCGAGCGTATGAAGGTGATGTCCAACGCCGCGCTCTCGGCCATGGCCGACGAGATCGAGCCGAGCGAGAAGGAACTGAAGGAAGCCTATGACCGGATCAAGGAGCAGGCCAGCCGCACCGAATACAAGGCCCGTCACATCCTGCTCAAGAGCGAGGACGAGGCCAAAAAGCTGATCAAGCAATTGGACAAGGGCGCCAAATTCGAGGAACTGGCCAAGAAGCACTCCGAAGGTCCGACCGGCAAAGACGGCGGCGATCTGGGCTGGTTCGACCCGGCGCAGATGGTGGCCCCCTTCGCCGAGGCCGTGACCAAGCTGGAGCCGGGTACCTACACCAAGGAACCGGTCCAGACCCAGTTCGGCTGGCACATCATCGAGCTCCAGGAGACCCGCAAGGCCGAGCCGCCGTCCTTCGAGGACGCCAAGCCGCAGCTGACCGCGCTCGTCAAGCGCCAGAAGCTCGGCGAGAAGCTCGCCGACATGCGTAACAACGCTATGGTGGATCTCAACGAGGACGTGGTGCGTCTGAAGGCCGAAGGCGAGGACGCCAAGAAGGACTGAGGTCGAGGATCGACAGCCTGGATGGGTTCGGCGGACGAACTCATCCAGGCCGGTCGGCAATCCGGAAAGCGAAAACCGTCAGGCTTCCGGCTTGTCCCGCGCGGCGAGGACGTTCTCGACCAATGGATAGACGGTCGTTTGCCCAAGGCTTCTTGGCCAATCCCTGCACGGCGGATGATTGCGCTTCTTGGCCCGACGAATCGCCTCGTCGATCCGTGCCGAACCGATCTTCCGAATATCGATGCGGATCGGGCGGATACATGCGAGGGCGGACAGGTTCAATTGGGCCGACGCTTGAGCGTATCGAACGCCACGAGCTGCACGTCCTGCCGCTCGTCGCTGTAGTAGGGCCGCTCGCCGCCGCGGCCCTGCTCCAAAGCCAGCTCCTGCTCGCGCTCGGCGATCAGTCCCAGACACTGGCGCACCTGCCGGATGGTCGCGTCCGAGAGCGGATGACGCATCCCCGGCGGCGGTGTGACATCCTTGACGATCGCCGTCAGCGTCTTGCGCATGGCGATCAGGATGTGTTGTTCCTTCGATAGATCAGTCATCGGGTGTCCCCCAATTACGGTGTGTCTGAACGGCCATCCTCCCCAAGTGGCGTCTGGAGCCGCGCGATCAAGGATTCGAGTCCGGCCTCGTCGATCACGGCCACACCCAACGCCTCGGCCTTGGCGAGCTTCGAGCCGGCCTCCGTGCCCGCCAGCAGATAATCGGTCTTCTTGGAAACACTAGCCGTCACCTTCGCACCAAGCTCCTGCAACCGTGCCGCGAATTCCTCACGCGGACGACTCAGCGTACCGGTGATGACGAAGGTCTTGCCGGTCAGGGGCGCCGCGCTCGGCTCGACGGACGTCGAATCGGACCGCTCGACCTCGGGCCAGTGAATCCCCGCCGCCAGCAGATGCGTGATCGCCTCGCGATTGTGCGCCTGGGCCATGAAAGCGACGATATGCGCCGCCACCACAGGCCCGATGCCCTTGATCGCGACCAGATCCTCGACGCTCGCCGCCATCAGCGCCTCGATTCCGCCGAAGTGCTCCGCCAGCAACTGCGCCGTGGTCTCGCCGACCTCGCGGATGCCGAGCGCGAAGACGAAGCGGGCTAGGGTCGTGTGCTTGCTGTGCTCCAGCGCCGCGATCAGATTGGCCGCCGACTTCTCGCCCATACGCTCCAACAGGGCCAACCGGTCGGCGGTCAGTTGATAGAGATCCGCCGGCTCGCGCACCCACTCCAGATCGACGAGCTGTTCGATGAGCTTCTCCCCTAGCCCCTCGATGTCCAGCGCCCGGCGCGCGGCAAAATGCCGGATCGCCTCCTTACGCTGGGCCGGACACCAGAGCCCGCCGGTACAGCGCGCGACCGCCTCGCCCTCCGGCCGGATCACGTCCGAACCGCAGACCGGACACCGGGTCGGCAGCTCGACCGGCCCTGCCCCCTCCGGACGCCGCTCGACGAGCACCCGCACGATCTCGGGAATCACATCACCCGCGCGGCGAATATAGACGCTGTCGCCGATGCGCACGTCCTTGCGCCGCACCTCGTCGAGATTGTGCAGCGTCGCCTTGGAAACGGTCACGCCCCCGACCCGGACCGGACGCAACCGCGCCACCGGCGTCACGGCCCCCGTGCGCCCGACCTGGAACTCGACCGCCTCGACCTCGGTCAGCGCCTCCTGGGCCGGAAACTTGCGCGCGATGGCCCAGCGCGGATGATGCGCCGTGGCCCCGAGCGCGATCTGCGCCGGCAGCCGGTCGAGCTTGAAGACCACGCCGTCGATGTCGTAATCGAGCGTCGCACGCCGCCGTC
Organism: Allochromatium tepidum; assembly: GCF_018409545.1. Taxonomy (GTDB): domain Bacteria; phylum Pseudomonadota; class Gammaproteobacteria; order Chromatiales; family Chromatiaceae; genus Thermochromatium; species Thermochromatium tepidum_A. Next base: position 2,380,982 of record NZ_AP024563.1, read on the forward strand.
CCAAGTCATCGAAATAGTCGCGACAGCCGTCGAGCCCCCTCACCCGCCGCAGCTCGGGCGAGATCGGCAGCCCCCAACCCGACAGACGCTGGAGCATCTCGAACTGACTCTCGCCCGTCTCGCCTGCGAACTCACCCCAGCCATAGGCGCAGAAACGCAACGGCCGCCGGGCGGTGACGCGCGGATCGAGCTGACGCAGACTGCCGGCGGCGGCATTGCGCGGATTGGCGAAGGGACGCTCGCCGCGTTCCTCCAGACGCGCGTTGAGCCGGTCGAATCCGGCACGCGGCATATAGACCTCGCCGCGCACCTCCAGCACCTCGGGCCAGTCCTCACCCAGGAGCCGCAACGGCACGTTCGGGATGGTCCGCGCGTTGTGGGTCACATCCTCGCCGCGCATGCCGTCGCCACGGGTCGCGGCCAGCACCAGCACACCGGACTCATAGCGCAGATTGATCGCCAGCCCGTCGAACTTGGGTTCGGCGGTATAGAACACGGGATCGAGTTCAGGCAGGGCGACGGTGAGACGACGATGGAACTCGACCAGCCGCTCGTCATCCATCGCATTGTCGAGCGAGATCATGGGGACAGCGTGCCGAACCTCGCCCAATTCCGGACGCGGCTCGGCGCCGACGCGCTGAGTGGGCGAATCGGGCGTGATCAGCTCGGGGTGTTCGGCTTCCAGCCGCTGGAGTTCGGCGAAGAGCCGATCATATTCGGCGTCCGAGATCTCCGGATCGTCGAGTACGTAATAGCGATGATTGTGCCGGCGGATCTCGGCGCGCAGCGCCTCGATGCGCCGGGCGAGGTCGGGAGACGTCACCGGCGCGGGGTCCGTTTCCAGCGCAGTTCGTTGTCGAGTACGGCCTGGCGCAGTTCTTCTTCCTTCTTGACCGTCAGCGGCCGGCGCGTCTCGTCGAGTACGTCTCCATTGAGCGACATGGCCAGCTTGCGCGCCGTGGCCACCATCTCGTCGAGAATGGTCATGTCCTCGGGATCGCCCTCCAACTGGGCGAACAGCACCAGCCCAGGGGTCGAGAACTCCTCCATGTCATCGAAGGGGAAGCGCCCCGGCTTGACCATGTTGGCCATGCTGAAATAGACCCGGATCTCGTCCTCGAACTCGTCGAGACAATGGAAGATGTCCATCTCGCCCGGATAGAGGCCGCAGCTCGCGGCCACGTCCATGATCTCTGGCCCTTTGAATGGGTAACGGCGCGCGCTGACGGTCAACTGGATCAGCAGCGGGTCCGGCACCGAGACCTTGCGGCGCTTCGGTGACTTGGGCGCCGGTGGAGGAGGCTCCTGGTTTTTTGGGGGCTTGGGAGCCTTGGACGTCTTGAGCGGCTTGGGTTCCTCGGAATCCACGGAGTCCTCGGGCATCGGCTCGCGCTCCACCCGTGACTCGGCCTCCGGCTCCGGACTGGTTCGTGAACGCGGCCAGGACTTGGCGGGCCGCGACGGCTTGGTCACGGGCGGTTCTTCATCGTCGTAACGATCGAGTACCGGCTCGCGCCGGTTCGGGCGCACGCCATAGGGCTCGTCCGCGCCCACTTCCTCGATCAGGTAATCGTTTTCGTAGTCGCCGTGATAGTCGTCCCGACGCTCGCGATGACGCTCCCACAGATAGAGCGCCACGATCAGGATGGCTCCGACGACGATCAGAATCAGGCGGATGGTGCTGGCGTCCATTCGAATGCTTATGTCTGATGGAATTTTTACGATGTCATGTAAGGTCGCAAGTATACCCAAGGACCGCCGGTTTTTCGTTCGGATCCTCAGTGGCGACCAAGCCGCGGATGGGTCTCGATCAGGTGTCGCCATCATCTTAACCCAAGCCTCACCGCCTTGCCTGCCGGCGTGCCATGGGTGGTTCCGGGGCGCCACGAGTCGAGGTGATCGGGTGGATGCACAGGATGCCGCGGCGACTTCAGCCGGGCTGAGCGATGGAACCGGACCCATTGGATCGGGGTCAACCCTGGATGTTGCCCATAGAAACACACAATGAAGCGACGTTTTCGCGCAAGGTAGGTTCTACATGATCGAAACGCCTCAGTTGATCTTCAACCTCTGGTCGGTCGAATGGTTGATCCTGTTCGCGACCCTGGCCCTACTCGGCTTGGTGGGCGCCTGGCTCGGCTGGCGCTATCAGCGCGCCTTCGAGGCGGAACGTGCCGCCGCCGCCAAGTCGCCGGTCGATCAGGAGCACTGGCATGCCCTGAGTCCGGATGACGCTCTGGCACGGCTCGATAGTCACGAGCAAGGACTCGCCGGCACCGCCGCCGACGAGCGCCTGGAGCGCCACGGCCCCAACCGTCTCCCCGAACCCAAGACCCGTGGACCGCTACTGCGCTTCCTGACCCAGTTCAACGACATCCTCATCTATGTGCTGCTGGCCGCCGGTGCGGTGACGGCGTTGCTGCAACACTGGCTCGACGCCGGCGTCATCCTCGGCGTGGTGCTCATCAACGCCGCCATCGGCTTCGTGCAGGAGGGCAAGGCCGAGGATGCGCTCAAGGCGATCCGCCAGATGCTCTCGCCGCACGCCATGGTCTGGCGCGACGGACGGCTGGTCACACTGGAGGCCGAGTCCCTGGTGCCGGGCGATCTGGTGCAGTTGCAGTCGGGCGACAAGGTGCCGGCCGATCTGCGTCTGATCCGCTCCAAGGGTCTGCGCGTCGAGGAGGCCGCATTGACCGGCGAGTCGGTGCCGGTCGAGAAGACCGTCGCCCCGCTCGACGTCGACACGCCGCTGGCCGATCGGGTGTGCATGGCCTATTCGGGCACCCTGGTCACTCAGGGCCAAGGTGTCGGTCTGGTGGTGGGCACGGGCGCCGATACCGAGATCGGCCGCATCAGCGCCCTGGTGGCCGGTGTCGAGCAACTGACCACGCCGCTGCTGCGCCAGATGGCCCAGCTCGGACGCTGGGTGACGGCGGCGATCCTGGTCGTGGCCAGTGCGACCTTCGCCTTCGGCGTCTGGATCCGCGACTACACCGCCGCCGAGATGTTCCTCGCCTCCGTGGGTCTGGCAGTGGCGGCGATCCCCGAGGGCCTGCCGGCGATCATGACCATCACCCTGGCGATCGGTGTGCGGCGCATGGCCGGACGCAACGCCATCATCCGCCGTCTGCCGGCCGTCGAGACCCTGGGCACGGTGGCCGTGATCTGCTCGGACAAGACCGGCACCCTGACGCGCAATCTGATGACCGTCACCGGGCTGGCGACCAGCGGACGCGACTTCACCCTGAGCGGCAGCGGCTATGACCCGCATGGCCTGATCCTGCTCGACGGCCAACCGCAGGCGTCCGAGGACGATCCGGCCCTGGGCGAGCTGCTGCGCGCTTCACTGCTGTGCAACGATGCCGCGCTCGAACAGAGTGAAGGCGCATGGCGCATCCACGGCGACCCCATGGAGGGCGCGCTGCTGGTCGCCGCCGTCAAGGGCGGACTGGAACTGGACGCGACCCGGCGCGACTGGCCGCGTACCGATCTCATCCCCTTCGAGTCAGAGCACAAATTCATGGCGACCCTGCATCACAGTCATGCCGGCGAGTCGCTGATCGTGCTCAAGGGCGCACCCGAGGCGGTGCTGGGGATGTGCGCGACTCAACGTACAACGACCGGAACCGAGCCGCTGCAAGGCGCCGTCTGGCTGGAGCGCATGGAAGCCCTGGCCGCGGCCGGTCAGCGCGTGCTGGCGGTGGCGAGCAAGCCGGCGACGGCGCGTCAGTCGGAACTGAACTTCAGCGACCTGGGCGCGGATCTGACCCTGCTCGGCCTGATCGGTCTGATGGACCCGCCGCGCGATGAAGCCATCGCTGCCGTGCGTACCTGCTCCGAGGCCGGCATCCGAGTCAAGATGATCACCGGCGACCATGCCGCGACCGCCAAAGCGATCGCCGGTCAGATCGGTCTGGCCAATCCGGACGTGGTGCTCACCGGCGCCGAACTGGACCGGCTCGACGACGATCAGTTGCGTGCGCGCGTGGTCGAGGTCGACGTCTATGCGCGGGTCACGCCCGAACACAAGCTGCGGCTGGTGCAGCGGCTCCAGGAGACCGGACGCATCGTGGCCATGACCGGCGACGGCGTCAACGACGCCCCGGCGCTCAAGCGTGCCGATGTCGGCGTGGCCATGGGCATCAACGGCACCGAGGCGGCCAAGGAAGCCTCCGAGATGGTGCTGGCCGACGACAACTTCGCCTCCATCGCCAATGCGGTCGAGGAAGGGCGCACGGTCTATGACAATCTGCGCAAGGCGATCCTCTTCATCCTGCCGACCAACGGCGGTCAGGCACTGGTGGTGCTCGGGGCGATCCTGTTCGGCTTCCATCAGTTCCCGCTGACGCCGGTGCAGATCCTGTGGGTCAACATGGTCACAGCCGTCACCCTGGCGCTGGCGCTCGCCTTCGAGCCGCCCGAGCCGGGTCTGATGCGCCGTCCGCCGCGCTCACCGAGCGAGCCGGTGCTGACCGGGCTGTTCCTGTGGCGCATCGCCTATGTGTCGGTGATCCTGATGGCGGGCACCTTCGGGCTGTTCCTGTGGGAGATGGATCGCGGCGTGAGCATCGAGCACGCGCGCACCGTGGCCGTCAATACGCTGGTCATGGGCGAGATCTTCTATCTGTTCAACTCGCGCTACATGACGGCGCCCGTGCTCAACCGCGCCGGACTGTTCGGCAACCGCTATGTATTGATGGCCGTGGTTCTGCTGATCGTGCTGCAACTGGCCTTCACCTATCTGCCGCCGATGCAGGCGCTGTTCGGCACGGCCGCCGTCGGCTTCGAGGTCTGGTGGCGCGTGATCCTGCTCGGTGTGGTGGTGCTGCTGGCCGTCGAGCTGGAGAAGTGGGTGATCCGGCGGGTGCGGCGCGTCTGAGGGGATCTCGCCCTTTTGTCGTAAATGACACAGGGACTGGGGGCCGATAAAAGCCTACCTGATTAGTTACGAACCTCAGCAGACTCGTCTCTTCTAGTCTACACTCTCAGTAGATGCCACTCACCGGAGACAGCTGATGCCTCAGAACACGATTCAGTTTCAGAAAGGCTTGAGTTTGCCGGAGTTTCTCCAGAACTACGGAACCGAGGACCAGTGCAAACAGGCCCTTGAACAGTGGCGTTGGCCGCAAGGCTTCGTCTGCCCGAGCTGCGGACACGCGGGTGAGCCGGTGCGCTTGCGCACGCGGGCGCTGTTGCAGTGTCGCCACTGTCATCATCAAACCTCACTGATCGCCGGAACGATCTTTGAGGCGACCAAGTTGCCGCTGACGACCTGGTTTTCGGCGATGTTTCTGCTGACACAGCAGAAAAACGGGATCTCGGCCCTGGAGCTCAAACGGCATCTGGGCGTGTCCTATTTGACGGCGTGGCGGGTTAAGCACAAATTGTTGCAAGTCATGAAAGAGCGCGACGATCAAACGCCGCTCAGCGGCGTCATCGAGGTCGACGACGCCTACTGGGGCGGCGAGCACCACGGGGGCAAGCGCGGGCGCGGCTCACCGAACAAGGTTCCATTCATCGCCGCGCTCTCGTGCGACGAGGACAACCACCCCATCGGCCTGCGCTTGGGTAAAGTCGCCGGCTTCCGCAAAACCGAGGTCGAACGCTTCGCCAAGCGCCACTTTGACCCCAGCGCCCTCATCCGCACGGATGGATTGTCCTGCTTCAGCGCCATCGCCGCGGCCGGATTCGAGCACCAGCCGATCGTCACCGGCGGCGGCCACCCCAGCATGGAGATTCCTGAGTTCCAGTGGCTCAATACCGTGCTGGGCAACGTCAAAAACAGCCTGCAAGGCTCCTACCATCATCTCAGCGGCAAGCATCTGCCGCGCCACCTCGCCGAGTTCTGCTATCGCTTCAATCGCCGCTTCGACCTCGCCGCCATGCTGCCGCGCTTGGGCAAAGCCGCGGTGCGTACACCCCCAATGCCGCATCGCCTCCTCAAACTAGCTGAGCTATGTTAATAATCAGGAAAGCCTAAGTGTCTGAATCGACCAAGCAAAACAACATGGCTCGCTTTGTGCTTAAAGCCTCGGTAGAGGTCTTTCGGAGCGAGCCATGTCGAACCCCCATCATCCAGTCATCATCATCAACGACACCACCCTGCGCGACGGCGAGCAGTCGGCGGGCGTGGCCTTCTCACTCGACGAGAAGCTGGCCATCGCGCAGGGTCTCGACGCGCTCGGCGTCCCGGATCTGGAGATCGGCATCCCGGCGATGGGCGAGGAGGAGCGCGAGTCGATCCGCGCCGTGGCCGCACTCGGACTCTCGGCGCGGCTCATGGTCTGGACCCGGATGCTGGCCGACGACATCGCCCAGTGCCGCGACCTCGGGGTGCAACTGGTCGATCTCTCCATTCCGCTCTCGGATCAGCAGATCGCGCACAAGCTCGGGCGCGATCGAGACTGGGTGCTCGCCCAGATCGCGCGCAAGGTCCGACTGGCCCTGGATCTAGGGCTGGAGGTCTGTGTCGGCGGCGAGGACGCCTCGCGCGCCGATCCCGAATTCCTGTGGCGCGCCGCCGAGACCGCCCAGGCGGCCGGCCGGTGCGCGACGCTTCCGCTTCGCCGACACGGTCGGACTCATGGACCCCTTCGGCCTCTACGAGCGTCTGCACGCGCTGCGCGTCCGCGTGGATCTGGAGATCGAGATGCACGCCCACGACGACCTCGGTCTGGCGACCGCCAACACCCTCGCCGCCGTGCGCGCCGGTGCGACCCATGTCAACACCAGGGTCCATGGTCTCGGTGAGCGGGCCGGAAACGCGGCGCTCGAAGAGGTCGTCATGGGCCTCAAGCACGTCCAGGGACTCGACTGCGGCGTCGATCTGAAACGCTTCTCGGCGCTGTCGACCCTAGTCGCTCAAGCGTCCGGCAAGCCGATCGCCTGGCACAAGAGTCTGGTCGGTGCCGGCGCCTTCACCCACGAGGCCGGTATCCATGTCGATGGGCTGATCAAGGATCCGCTGAATTATCAGGGCGTCGATCCGGCCGAGCTCGGACTCAACCATCGGCTGGTGCTCGGCAAGCACTCGGGCCGACACGCGGTACAGCGCGTCTATGCCGAGAGCCTGTGCTTCGAGCTGGACTCGGAGCAGGCCGAGCGCCTGCTGCCGCTGGTGCGCCGCTTCGTCACCGAGACCAAGCGCAGTCCCGAGACCCCCATCCGGAGGACTTCGGCCGACTCGCGCGCCGTCATTCCGAATGCCCGACGGCGATGGAGGACGGGCGTCTCGGCACCCTGCCCCGTGGACGGCTCTATCCTGAACTCGATGCCGTGCTCTTTGCGCTCGACGCCGGTCAGGTCAGCGGTGTGCTGGAGTCCGAGGTCGGCTTCCATCTACTCTGGTGCGAGTGCATCGAACCGGCGCGCACGGTCGACCTCGATCAGGCCCGTGAGCAAATCCGCACCCGGCTCGAAGCCCAGCGCCGGCACGACTGCCAAAAAGCCTGGATCGCACGGCTGAGCCGTACCGACGCCTAGCCCTCAAGCCGCGACCTGTTCCTTTTCGTCGAGCTTGCGGATCAGCGGATAGAGATACTCGGTCTCGCGCTGCAGGCGATCCATGACCAGGGCGAACATCTGCTCGGTATCCTGCACGAAGGAGGCGTGATCGTTGATCGTCAGCGAGTGGCGTTTCTCCGAGCACCACTGTTTGACGTAGGCGCTGAAGATGCGCTTGATCTCGGTCGAGCCGGATAGGAAGCGGTTGGCGGTGTTCTTGACCGACTGATCCGGATAGGACAGCAGTTTGCCGCACAGATCGCAGTCGACGACCTCCATGTGTTCGCGCACATGGTTGGTGAGATCGAAGAAGACGTTGCATGTGACGTCGGTATCGCACATGGAACGATCGCGGACCAGATAGAGGAAGACGTTCGAGAGCTCAGTGATCTTGTGGTTCTGAGCATGTAATTGTTCGAAAGCGACCATGTCGAGACTCCTCCTGCCGAACTGTGGATAGCGGGGTGGTATTTTGGTGATCTTCCGCAGGGGCGCGGCTCCCTTGCGGGATGGGTCGATGGTACAGGTCGCGTTTGACGTAGAAGGATGTCGCGACTCAAGTAAACCACCATGTCCCCTACATTTTACGTCAAACTCCGGGCTGAATATAGATTGCGGATAATCAATATTTGTTTTTGCCGTTCCGAAGAATGACGACGCCAAGATCGATCGGCCTGGCTCCGAGAGCCTGTGACAGACACAGGTTAGACCAAGGCTCGTCCAGTATCTCCAAGGGCGCGATAACAGTTAAACTTGATCCGTATCCACAAGCTATGCCTGGCCCAAGGAGCCATCAACCCATGCTCGACAAGAAACTCCTCGACATCCTCGTCTGCCCGGTCACCAAGGGTCCGCTGATCCTCGACAAGACACGCGGGGAGCTCATCTCAGTGTCGGCCCAGCTCGCCTATCCTATCCGTGACGACATCCCCATCATGCTGGAGGAGGAAGCACGGCGACTGACGCTGGAAGAGCTCGACAGCTATCGTTGAAGGGTCCAAGGCGGACGGGCGCATCCAGTCGTCCGCCCGTCGATCCTCCTTACAGGTGCGACCCGACTCGATGCGAGTCAATGGGCGACGATCAGCCGCAGTGCGTCGAGCCGCAGATGGATCCGGCCGAGCAGCGCGTCGAGTCGCTCGCGTCTGTGTCGCAGACGTGCGATCTCGTCGGGGCGCACCGTGGGGTTGATCTTCGCCAGCGTCAGCAAGCGTTCCAGCTCGTCACCGAGCGCCTGATGCATTCGCGTCCGCGCCTCCTGTTCCAAAGACTCCAGCGCCCCTTGCGCCAGTCCCTCACCCCGCTCCAGCAGTTCGGCCAGACGCGACGCTTGTGAGGCGATCAGGGCGCGGGCGAGCTTGCCGTTATGACTCAGACAGTCACCGCGCAGACTCTCGTGCGCGATCTCCGCAGCGCGATCCCGTCCATCGGCGTCGAGCAGCAGACGTACCAGGGTCGGCGGCATGAAGTGCTCGACCTGGAGTTCGGGCGGGGCCGGACACTCGGCGACATAGAGGATCTCCAGCAGCAGTGTCGCGCGCGGAAAACGGGTGTCGCCCCGGATCAGGATCAGCGCCGCACTGCCCAGTTCCGAGGCGGTCAGTAGCTCCATCGCCTCGCGCGTCATCGGATGTTCCCAGGTCAGGAACTCACGGTCCTCGTGGGCGAGCGCCTGGGCGCGGTCGAAGGTCGCGGTCAGTCCGTCTTCGGGCAGGCGCGGGAAGGTCTCCTGTAGCATCTGCGGGCCGGGACGCACGACCAGCGAGCCGCCCGGACCGGGTTCGTGCTCGACGCCGAAGGCGTCCCAGAAGTCGCGCAAATAGTCGGCGACCGAGTGCTCGGCGTCGATGGCCGCGATCGACTCGATCAGAGCCGCATCGCGCGTGAGCCGGTGCGAGTGCAGCTCGAGCAGCCGATCGCGACCGGCAGCCAACTCGCCGTTGAGTTGGTCGGCAAGCGTTCGAGTCTCCGTGATCAGCGCTTCGGTCAGCGCAGGATCGGCCAGGGCCTCCCTCAGTCGCTCGCCCAGACGTTCGTGGACGGCCGCGGCGGCTGGACACAGGTGCCCGAAGGCCCCTAGTCCCTCGGCATACCAGCGAAACAGCGTCTCCATCGGTCCCCCGCGCAGATAGGGCACATGCAGACGGATGGTCTGGGTCTGGCCGATGCGGTCGAGCCGACCGATGCGCTGTTCGAGCAGATCAGGCTCCAGCGGCAGATCGAACAGGATCAGGTGATGGACGAACTGGAAGTTGCGCCCCTCGCTGCCGATCTCAGAGCACAGCAGGATCTGGGTACCGTCCTCGACGGCGGCGAAATAGGCCGCCGCCCGATCGCGCTCGACGATCTCCATGCCTTCATGGAAGACGGCGGCATGGATACCGGCACGCCGACGCAGGGCTTCGCGCAGTTCGAGCACGGTCCGGGCCCCGGCACAGATCAGCAGCACCTTGGCCGGACGCAGGTCGCGCAGGGTCGCGATCAGCCAGTCGATGCGCGGGTCGACCGCCTCCCAGTCGAGGCCGTGCGCGTACTCGGGTGTCAGACGCGCCAGCGGGTCCGGGTCCGCAAGCGCGCGATAGGCGTCCGGCTCCGGTAGCGGATAAGCGATCAATTCGCGGCGCGGAAAGCCGGGGATGGTCGCGCGGGTGTTGCGAAAGAGCACGCGCCCGGTGCCGTGACGGTCGATCAGACGTTCGATGAGCGTTTCGCGATCCAGTCCTTCGATGTCGCCGAGCAGGGAGGCGAGTTGCGCGCGCTCGGTCGCATCGAGCGGTTCGTCGTCGAGCAGCCGCGCAGCCAGCGCGGCGATGGGCGCATAGCGCGCTTCCTCCTCCTGAAATGCGATGGGATCGTGGAAGCGCGCCGGGTCGAGCAGCCGCAGACGCCCGAAATGACCGGCACGCCCCAGTTGCTCTGGGGTGGCCGTCAGCAGCAGCACCGAGGGAATACGGCTCGCCAGCGCCTCGACCAGCCGATAGGCCGGACCGGCCTCGGTCTCGCTCCAGGTCAGGTGATGCGCCTCGTCGACGATCAAAAGATCCCAGGGGGCTTCCAATACCGCCCGCTCCGCTACGGGTGACTCGACCAGCCATTCCAGCCCGCAGAGCACGCGCTGTTCGGACAGGAAGGGATTGTCGTCCCGGACCGACTCGAAGCGCTCCTGATCGAACAGCGCCGGCGCCAGATTGAAGCGCCGGCGCATCTCGACCAGCCATTGATGCAGTAGCGGCTCGGGGGTGAGGATCAGCACCCGCCGCGCACCGCCGTTGAGTCGCATCCGGTGCAGGATCAGCCCGGCCTCGATGGTCTTGCCCAGGCCCACCTCGTCGGCCAGCAGCACCCGCGGGGCCTCGCGCCGCGAGACCTCGGCGGCGATATGCAGCTGATGCGGAATGAGCGCCACGCGCGCGCCGACCAGCCCCAGGGTCGACGAGCCGGCCGCGCGCATCCCCTGGAGCCAGGTCCGATAGCGCAGTCGGAACCAGTGATCGCTGTCGAGCCGTGCGGCGAGCAGTCGCTGCCCCGGACGGTTGAAGCTCAGACGATCGTCGAGCTCGGCCTCGGGCAGCTCGCGGATCAGCCCGGATGGGTCTTCGCCGCGATAGATGATGAGCCCCTGTTCGGTCCGCGCCTCCAGAACCCGTAGCTCACGCCCGGCCCGGTCGCGGATACGTTCGCCGCGACCGACCACCAACCGTGCCAGAGGCGCTTCGCCCCGGGCGTAGAGCCGATTCTCGCCGGTCGCCGGATAGACGAGGCGCACATGACGGCCCTCGACGGCCTCGACCAGACCGAGTCCCAACTCGGTCTGGGTCTCACTCAGCCAGCGCTGGCCGGGTACGAAGTCCTGCATGGACGTCAAGTGTTGGACTGACCAGGGCGACGCACCGGCACCTTCAGCGTCACCAGTTCCTCGGCACTGCACGGATGGATGGCGACCGTGTTGTCGAGATCGGCCTTGGTCGCGCCCATCTTCACCGCCACGCCGAAGCCCTGCATCATCTCATCGACGCCATCGCCGATCAGATGGATGCCGACCACCTTCTCGTCTTCACCGGCGCAGACCAGCTTCATCGCGGTCTTGGGTCCGTGCGCGTTGAGCGAGTAACGCATGGGGGTGAAGCTGGTCTCGTAGATGGTCAGGGTGTCGCCGTAACGCTCACGCGCTTCCGGTTCGGTCAGACCGACCTTGCCGATGGGCGGATGGGCGAAGACCACCGTGGGCACGTTCTCGTAGTCGAGTTTGAGTTCCGGCTTATTGTTGAACAACCGCTCGGCCAGACGCCGCCCGGCGGCGATCGCCACCGGCGTCAGCGGCTCGCGCCCGGCGATGTCGCCGATGGCATAGATGCCGGGGACATTGGTGTTCTGCCAGGCATCGGTCGGGATGACGCCATTGCGTTCGACCGTGATGCCGGCGGCCTCCAGATTCAGCTCGCGCGTGTTCGGCGCACGCCCGACGGCCCAGATGACCTGATCGAAGCCGGTCAAACGCTGCCCGTCACGCGCGGCCAGCACCAGCCCCTGTTCATCGCGCTCGATGCCGGCGACCTCGAATTGCAGGTGCATGTCGATGCCGTGCAGCCTCATGTTCTCGGCCAGGGTCTCGCTGATGAGCGGATCGAACAGCGCCAGCACCCGATCCTCCAGCGCGACTATGGTGATCTCGGTGCCGAAGGCGCTCAGCACACCCGCGAGTTCCACACCGATATAGCCGCCGCCGATGATGGCGACGCGCTTGGGCTGCTCTTCCAGGGCGAAGAATCCATCCGAGGTGATGCCCAGTTCGGCGCCCGGCATCCGCGGCACGATCGGCCGTCCGCCGGTAGCGATGACGATGTGGTCGGCGGTGTAGTGCTGATCGCCGACGGCCACTGTGCGCGCATCGACGAAACGGGCGAAGCCGTCGATCCGGGTGATGCCCAGCCGTTCGACATAGCCGTCCCAGTAGCCGTTGATGTCGGCGATGTACCGGTTGCGGCCCGCGATCAGCTTGCCCCAGTCGAGACCGTCCGAATGGGCCTGGATACCATAGTCGGGCGCATCCGCGACCGCTGCCGCCAGATTGGCCGCATACCACATGACCTTCTTGGGTACACAGCCGGCGTTGACGCAGGTGCCGCCGAGTTTGGCCCCCTCGATCAGGGCCACACGCCGGCCGAACTGTGCCGCCTTCTCGGCCACCGCCAAGCCGCCGCTGCCGCCGCCGATGGCGATCAGGTCGAAATGCTGACTCATGATTGCCGTCACTCCTGTTTTTCGAGTCCTGTAACGTCGAAGGCTTCGGGCGACCGTTGGACACGATCACCCGAAGCCCGTCAGATCAAGGCAAGAAGCGCTTCAGCGCGCTGTCAACGCGATTGCAGCCAGGCGATGACGGCGTCCGAGCCGCCGATCAGCCGGCCGTTGACGAAGACCTGGGGCACGGTCGCGGCATTGGAGACGGCGCGCAGCCCCTGCTCGGTGTAGTCCTTGTTGAGCACCAGCTCCTCGAAGTCGAGGCCGGCATTACGCAGCGCTTCCTTGGCCTTGACGCAGAAGGGGCAGCCGTCGCGGCTGAACACGGCGATGTCGAGCGGCTTGGGCTTGTCGGGCGCCAGGTACTCCAGCATGGTGTCGGCGTTGGAGACCTCGTAGGGGTCGCCTTCGACCTCGGGTTCGATGAACATCTTCTCGACCACGCCGTCGCGCACCAGCATCGAGTAACGCCAGGAACGCTTGCCGAAACCGAGCGCGCCCTTGTCGACCAGCATCCCCATGCCCTCGGTGAACTCACCGTTGCCGTCCGGGACGAAGATCAGGTTGTAGGCGTTCTGCGCCTTCTGCCACTCGTTCATGACGAAGGTGTCGTTGACCGAGATGCACACCACCGAATCGACGCCCAGATCCTTGAAGGCCGGCGTCAGCTGGTTGTAGCGCGGCACGTGCGAGGACGAGCAGGTCGGGGTGAAGGCGCCCGGCAGCGAGAAGGCGACCACGGTCTTGCCGGCGAAGATCTCGTCGGTGGTCACATCGACCCACTCATGGCCACGGCGGGTGTGGAAGGTGACGCTGGGGATACGGCTTCCGGTACGGTCCTGGAACATGCTTCGGTTCTCCTGATGGGTGATGAATCGTCTGGTTGATGGATGATCGGGTTGGCCCCTTGGGGCCGACGGACATAGATTAACCCGGAAAAAGTGTTCGAATTAAATGGATTATAAGAATCGTGTCGATCGGCGCCGGCTATGGAGCCTCCCCGGTCAAGACCGATGGCCGCGACCCCGCTCCTTGTGGGGGCTTGAAACGCGATCTCAAGCGTCGAGCGCCCGGAGATGGACTCATGCACAGCGCTACGCACTGCATCATACTCCCGACCATCTCCGCCAAAAGCGCCAGGTCTGGAGTGCCCCGAGTCCGAACACGGCGTCATGACAGGGATCGAGCCGGATCGCTTCGAGACGTCCGACACGCAGGGGTGTCCACAGTCGATCGATCACGGCATCGAGTTCGGTCATAGCGCGCGACCAGGCCTCCAGATCACGCTCCAGCCAGGCGTGCCAATGACGATCCCAGAAGACCAACTGACGCCCGGCGACGGGCATCGGGTCGTCCAGCCAGGCCGCCAGCGAGCGATGCGGACGCTCGGTCAGACGTGCCAAGCCCGACAGCAGCGGATGATCGCCGATCAGCGCATCCGGCACCGGATCGGACTCGGACGACCGTGGCAAGGATCCCGCGCCCCAGATCCAGATCCCGCTGACGATCGGCCGGCCCGCCGCCTCGCGCCGTCGGTTGACCGGATCGGCATGGAAGAGCATCTGGATCTCGTTGAGCAGACGCATCCAATCGCGCGCCTCGGGTCCGCGCGGCAGATGCTCGGCCATCGAGCCGCCCTGGATTCGATACAGGGACGAAGTCCGCCAGCCGGGCATGGGTCGATCGAGCCTGAGATACCAGCGCGCGGACGTCGGGGCGATGAGCAGCAGCCCCTCATCGGCGAAATGACGATTGAAGCTCTTGACCAGCGCCTCGGCCTCGTCAGGGTCCGGCGCGACGGCTTCCCCCGCATAGACCAGCAGACGCTCGCGATCCGCGCGCAGATGGATCGGATCGGCATGCATCCAGATCGTTCCCGGTTCGACCGTGACACCCTCGCCCAGCAAGGCGATCGGGGCGGTCGGCATCTCGCCGTCAGGCCGACCGAGTCCGGCGGCCCGCATGAGCGTCTCGATGGGGTCACCGTCGTGGCCGGGCCGACGATCGGCTCGCGCCAACAGACGTGCGATGGCCGGCACCCGGATGTTCAGCCCGGTTCGCTCAGCGATGGGTGCGAGCAGGAACGGACACAGGATTTCCAGACTCGGCCGAGGACGGCCGGCATCTGTTCCAACCCGCGGTGGGTGCCGCGTGTCAGACGATCGGGGTCGAGTTCGGTCTCGCAAATGGCTGGATAGGTTCATGGTTCATCGTTCCAGAGCCTACGGATCGGTCGCGATGCCCCTGCCCAGGATCGGCTCGGTGGAGAAAAAGTGTCTTTTCGGCACTGTAGCTATACAACCGCATCCTGAATCGGGTTATTTTCCCCCTCCCGCGATTCGAACCGTCCCTGGCCAGACGCGGGCGACGTGGCAGCTATACCACAGATTCCAATGACAGGGGGAAACATGCCCGATCATGCATCGGTGGGCTGGATCGACATCGTCGTCATCCTCGCCTACCTCTCCATCACGGCCTATCTGGGCTGGCTCGGCTACCGGGGCACGCGCTCGGCGGCCGACTTCCTGGTCGGAGGGCGCTCGGCCCATCCGGTCATCATGGCGGTCTCCTATGGGGCCACCTTCATCTCCACGGCGGCCATCGTCGGGTTCGGCGGGGTGGCCGGACTCTTCGGCATGAGCCTGCTGTGGCTGACCTTTCTCAACATCGGTGTCGGCATCCTGATCGCCTTCATCGTGCTCGGCGAGCCGACCCGCCGGCTCGGGCACCATCTCGGCGCCCACACCTTCCCGGAACTCCTGGGCCGGCGCTACCAGAGCCGGGGCATCCAGATCTTCGCCGGCGTCCTGATCTTCCTCTTCATGCCGCTCTATGCCGCAGCCGTCATGACCGGCGGCAGCGTCTTCGCTGCGACCCAGTTCGGCATCGACTTCGAGGTCGCGCTCCTGATCTTCGCCCTCATCACGGCGGCCTATGTCATCCCCGGCGGCATCAAGGCGGTGATGTACACCGACACCTTCCAGGGCTTCGTCATGGTGCTGGCCATGATCTTCCTGCTGGTCTACACCTATTCGAGCCTGGGCGGCGTGACTGAGGCCCATCAGTATCTGGACGGCATGGAGGCCATGGTGCCCGCGCCCCTGGCCCAGATCGGCCATCAGGGCTGGACCGAGATGCCGGTCTTCGGCTGGGGGGCGCCGACCTATGATCTGTGGTGGACCGTGGTCACGGCCATCATCCTGGGCGTGGGTATCGGCGTGCTGGCCCAGCCGCAGCTGGCGGTGCGCTTCATGACGGTGCGTAGCCGGCGCGAGCTGGATCGGGCGGTGCCGATCGGCGCGGTCTTCATCATGCTGATGACGGGCACGCCCTTCCTGGTCGGCAGTCTCTCCAACGCCTGGTTCGCCCAGCACGGTCCCATCCTCAACGGCAAGGTGGTCCAGGAACTCGACGCCGAAAAGAATCAGGCCCTGGTCGAGCTGATGCGGCAGACCGACAGCGGCGCCTGGACGGCGATCCTCAACCCCAAGACCCAGGCCCCGGCCACGGCGGCCCTGATCGTCAGCGAACGTCGGGAGGTCGAGGGTGCGGACGGCACGCGCTTCGAGCTGGTCGGCGGACGCTCCTCGGTCGTCACCTATGTCAAGGGCGACGCCGACAAGATCATCCCGACCTTCATCTCGACCGCCCTGCCCCACTGGTTCGGCGCCGTCTTCTTCCTGGCGCTGCTGGCGGCGGCCATGAGCACCATGTCGAGCCAGTTCCACACCATCGGCACGGCGGCCGGACGCGACCTCTATGAGCGCATCGGCACCAAGGGCCGGCAACGCGAACCCAGCCTGCTGGTCATGCGGCTGGCGATCGTGGTCGGTCTGCTGATCGCCGTGACCATCAGCTACACCGTTCGTCAGGAATACATCGTCGCCCGCTTCACCGCCATCTTCTTCGGGCTGTGCGCGGCCGCCTTCCTGCCGGCCTATATCGGCGGGCTCTTCTCGCGCCGCGTCACCAAGGCCGGGGCGCTGGCCTCGATGACGGTCGGTCTGGTGATGTCGCTGTTCTGGCTGCTGCTGGTCAAGGCCAAGGAGGCGAGCGCCATCGGGCTGGTGCAGCTCGTCACCGGCGGCAAGACCAGTATCCTGGCCGACTACCCGAACTGGCCCTCGGTCGATCCGATCGTGGTCGCCCTGCCCGCCGCGCTCCTGACCCTGATCCTGGTCAGCGCCTTCACCCGCCCGCCGGCGGCCGAGCATCTCGACCGCTGCTTCCCGGAAAAGAGGTAAAGCATCATGCTGGGTCTCGACGATCCCTTCGTGCTCACGGCCTATCTGGGCATCATCGCCCTGGCCGTCCTGAGCATTCTCTATGGCCTGATTCGCCGCAATGCCGCGCGCGACGAAGTCACCGAAGAAGACCGCCAATGGGCGCTCGAAGAAAAGAAGGTGGAAGATGAACTCCAATAAGTACAAGCTCCTGGCGACCGGACTCGGCGCCACACTCGCCTGCTCGGGCGTTGTTTCGGCCGAACAGACCAGCGGCCCCTTCAAATGGGGCGCGGATCTGCGTCTGCGTCAGGTCTGGATCGACAACGTCGGTCTGGACGCCGACAGCGCCACGGGCGATCGCACCTTCCAGCGCTATCGCGGACGGCTCTGGGGCTCCTACACGCTCGGCGATCAGCTGGAGGCCGGCGCGCGCCTGATCTGGGAGGGCCGCCACTATCAGGATCCGGCGCACTCCAACATGCCGACCCTGGAGACCTGGTACAGCGGCGGCGTGCTCTTCGATCAGCTCACGGTCGGCGCCAAGCAGATCGGCGGCACGCCGCTCTCCGTCAAACTCGGGCGCCAGGACATCGTCCTGGGCAACGGCTGGCTGGTGCTCGAAGGCACGCCGCTCGACGGTTCACGCACCATCTATTTCGATGCCGCCCGCGCCACCTACGCCCTGGAGTCGCTCGGGACCACGCTCGATCTCATCTACATCGACCAGAGTGCCGACACCGGGCGCTTCCCGCAGTCGCTCAACGGCAACCTGGAGGACCAGACCGAGCAGCACGAGACCGGCGTCATCCTCTATGGCCGCAACAAGTCGCTGATCGAGGGCACGGATCTCGACGGCTACTTCATCTACAAGCACAACCGGCCCAACCCCACGGCGCGCAACCTCCGCATCAACAATGGCTTGCCCTTCGCCTCGGGCAGTGACTCGGGCGACATCTATGCCGCCGGTCTGCGCGCCGACTCCAAGCTGACGCCCAACTGGGCGCTGCGCGCCGAGACCGCCTATGAATGGGGCACGCGCAACGACCGCGATCTGAGCGCCTTCGGTTTCAACGGACGCCTGACCTACAGCTTCAACGATTCGCTCAAGAATCAGATCCATGCCGACTTCGAGTACCTGTCCGGCGACGATCCGGACAGCGCCGACGATCAGGCGTTCGACCCGCTCTGGGGCCGCTGGCCGCAATGGAGTGAGCTGATGATCTATCAGTGGCCGCTGGAGTCGCGCGTGGGTGAGGCGACCAACCTCAAGCGTTTCAACGTCGGCTGGATCTCACAGGTGCATCCGACGACCCAGCTCCTGGTCGACTACCACGCGCTCTGGGCCGACGAGCAGAGCACCCGCACCGCCGCCCAGATGGTCAACCTGAGCGGCGACGGCGACTTCCGTGGACATCTGTTCACGGCCTGGCTCAAGAGCAAGTTCAGTCAGAACATCTCGGGCCATCTGGTCGCCGAGTATCTGATGCCGGGTGACTACTATGCCGACAACCGCCAAAACGACTCGTTCTTCGTGCGCGCGGAAGTGGTCCTGACCTGGTGAGGTCGTGATCGGCCGGGCCGGATCGATCCGGCCCGGCCATCAGGGATCGAACGGGTTCAAACGACCCGGATTTGAAAGGACTCGCCCGACTCCGGATCGTCCAGATGCACCGCACAGGCGATACAGGGATCGAACGAATGGATGGTGCGCAGGATCTCGATCGGCTGTTTGACGTCGACGAGCCGATGGTTGTCCTGGAGCGCGGCCTCATAAGCGCCGGGCTGGCTACGACCGTCGCGCGGTCCGGCATTCCAGGTCGAGGGCACCACGGCCTGATAGTTGGCGATGCGTCCGTCCTCGATGACGATCCAGTGCCCGAGCGCGCCGCGCGGGGCCTCCATGATGCCGACGCCCTGCGCCCGATTCGGCCAGCTCGACGGTTCCCACAGCGTCTCGTTGAAGGTCTTGGTATCGCCCGACTTGATGTTGTCGATCAGGCCGTCGTACCAGCCCTGCATGGCATCGACCAGGATCTTGCTCTCCAGGGTGCGCGCCGCCGTGCGTCCCAGCGTCGAATAGAGCGCGTCGACCGGCAGTTCGAGCCGGGACAGCGTGCTGTCGACCAGCTCTCGGGTCTGCTCGTGGCCTGTAGCATAGAGCATGAGGACACGCGCCAGCGGTCCGACCTCGACCGAACGCCCCTTCCAGCGCGGCGCCTTGAGCCAGGAATAGCCGTCGCTGATGTCGAGCTGTTTGTAGGGCGGTTTGACGCCGCCGCGCCGATCGTATTCGAGATTGGTCTGCCCCTCATAGGGATGCAGTCCGCGATCGTTGCCGACGCTGTATCGATACCAGGAATGGTTGATGAACTCCTGGATCTCGCCGGCGGCCTCCAGATCGACCTCGTGGATGGTCGAGAGATCGCGGTCGAGGATGACGCCGCGCGGAAACAGGAAGGTCGCCGGGTCCAGACTCGCGCCCGTCGGCAGATCGCCGTAGCACAGGAAATTGCCCAGCCCCTCGCCGCGCTCGCCCCAGTCCTTGTAGAACCCGGCGATGGCCAGGGTATCGGGCATATAGACCTGATCGACGAAGGTGCGCATCGACCGGATCAGGTTCCGGACCTCGGCCAGCCGCTTGGCATTGAGCGCCGAGTCCGAGTCCGGATCGATCGGCGAGGGTACGCCGCCGACGACGAAGTTCGGATGCGGATTCTTGCCGCCGAAGATGGCGTGGAACTTGGCGACGTCACGCTGCCAGGCGAGCGCCTCCAGATAGTGCGCCACCGCCATCAGATTGGCCTCGGGCGGAAGCCGGTAGGCCGGATGTCCCCAATAACCGTTGGCAAAGATGCCGAGCTGACCCGACTCGACGAAGGTCTTGATGCGCTTCTGGGTGTCGGCGAAATAGCCGGGCGAGGACTTGGGCCAGGCGCTGATGGACTGGGCCAGCTCCGAGGTCGCGCGGGGATCGGCGCTCAGGGCGCTGACCACGTCGACCCAGTCGAGCGCGTGCAGATGATAGAAGTGCATCACATGATCGTGGATGTACTGCGCACCGATCATGAGGTTGCGGATGAGTTGGGCGTTGAGCGGCAGCTCGATCCTGAGGGCATCTTCGACGGCGCGCACCGAGGCGATGCCGTGCACCAGGGTGCAGACGCCGCAGATGCGCTGGACGAAGGCCCAGGCATCGCGCGGGTCGCGGCCCTTGAGAATGGTCTCGATGCCGCGGACCATAGTGCCCGAGCTGTAGGCCTGGGCGATGTTGGCGCCGTCCATCTGGGCCTCGATGCGCAGATGGCCCTCGATGCGGGTGATGGGGTCGACGACGATGCGTTCACTCATGTTGGCGGATCTCCGGCACGGGGCCGCCAACGCGGCCCGGCTCTAAAACGGGGGCTTCGATTCAGTCGCGCTCGACCAGATGCTCGGCGATCATCTCGGTGAGTCCGACCACCGGAATGTCCATGTTGAACGCTTCCAGCCCCTCTTCGAGCTGGGTGCGGCAGGTGGCGCACATGGTAACCATCCGTTCGGGGGCGACCTCCTCGATCTGGGCCTTCTTGCGTTTGAAGGCCGTCATCTTGAGTTCCTCGGCGCGCTCGTTGGAACTGACGCCGCCGCCGGCTCCGCAGCACCACTGATACTTGCCGTGCTCCTTGAGATCGACGAAGTTCTCGGCCACCAGATCCATGAGGTTGCGCTGTTGCCGGATCACGCCGCTCTTGCGCGCCAGATTGCAGGGATCGTGCAGCGAGAGCCGGTCGTCTTCCTTGCCCTCGGTCTTGATGCGTCCGGCGGCGCGCAGTTCGTCGAGCACCTCGATGATGTGGAAGACGCGGAACGGATAGGACCGGCCGATCAGGTTCGGTCCTTCCCAGCGGATGGCGGTATAGGCATGACCGCACTCGGGACTGATGACCTTGGACACACGGAGCTTTTCAGCCGCCGCCACCACGCGCTCGACCAGTTCGGCGGCGATGTCCTTGTTGCCGATCTGGATGCCGGCGTTGGTGGCCTCGAAGCACTGGGTCGAGAGCGTCCAGGAGACGCCCGCGTGATCGAAGATCTTGGTGATGGCCTCCAGATATTCGGGGAAGTTGATGACCTCCATCGAGGACAGCAGCACCAGATATTCGACGCCTTCCCGGTCGACCGGCACCGTCAGACCGCTGCTGGATTCCACATGCTGGATCTGCACCGCGAGCGTCTTCCATTGCAGACCCATGGGGCTGCCGGTCTTGACGGCGCGCGAGGCGGCCGCGATCAGACCCTCGGGCGCATGGCCCGACTGGACCATGCCCTCGCGGGTCTTGCGGATCATGTAGGCCAGATCGTTGCCGACCGGACAGACCATGGAGCAGCGACCGCACATGGAACAGGAGTCGTAGAGCAGTTCCTCCCATTCGGCCAGCATCTCATCCGTGACCGGCTTCCGGAGACCGAGCCGACCCTTGATCCGGCCCCACAGGGTGAACTCGTTCTCCCACACCCGGCGCAGGGGTTCGAGCTTCAGGATCGGCGTGTACTTGGGATCGCCGGTTTCGAGATAGAAGGGGCAGGCCTGCGCGCAGAGTCCGCAGTGCACGCAACTGGAGAAGAACGCCGCCGTCGGCGCGTCGATCTCGGCGCGAAAGGCCGCCAGACCCCGTTCGAGTGTCAGTTCGCTCATGACTGGACCCCCTTGCGACCGAAGGCGGCGCCGTTGTACCAGCGCGCGATGAAGGCCGTGAAGATGTGGGTGAGCTTGGTGAAGGGCAGGATGACCAAGAGGATCTCGGCGCTGAGGATGTGCATGCCGAGCGCCAGCGGATAGGGTTCGATCAGACGGTGATAGGCCAGATAGCCGGTGAGCACCACCATGAAGACGACCGCCCACACCAGATAGTCCTCGATCGTGCTGATGTGCCGCTTCACCGGATGGGTGAGCCGATGCACCAGGGTCGCGATCAGGGCCAGGATGGTGATGGCCGTCGCGAAGTCGACCAGCGGATTGGGCAGCGCCGGCCAGGCGAAGCCGAGCACGCCCCGGATCAGCTCGACATGGGGCACGAAGAACAGGAGCGCGGTCAGAAACCCGATGTGCCAGATCCAGCCGACCACCACGTTGAAGGGCGCGCGCTTGAAGGTGCCCGGATCGGCGACGGTGCGGGTCAGCATGGTGCGCAGTCCGGCCGGCCATTCGCTCGCACGCGGCTCGGCATAGTTGGGCGCGCGCCCGAGCATGAAGATCTCGACCAGACGCGCCATGAGACCGATGGCGAAGATCGCCAGCGCGATATCGAAGAGTGGACCCTTGGTCCACAGCAGGAATTCCATCGAACCGCTCATCAGTTCCTCCGCGAGAAACCCCGTCCTTCAGGGCGGGAAGGGATAGCGGCTACGACCGTGCAGCCGCCGGAAACAGGTGCAGGCTTTCCACCTGCCGGGCCGTGAGGCTCTGCCCGTAAGGGCCTGGTGACGGTGCGGCGTCTCACGACGCGACACGCTCCCCTCGCCAATGTGTGCAACCGGCTCCCGCCTCGCGGCGGCGATCAAGACCTTCGACGCTTTACCTTTCGCCTGCATGATCTCGACCTTTCAGAGCGGCGGACTGAGGAAGCATCCGCCGGTGAGTCTTAACGACCTGTTGCACACGGAGCCCCTTTCGACCGTCCCGGTCAGGCGGGCTGAGGCTGGTCAACCCAGCTTGCTCTCACAAACTCCGCCCTTCAGGGCGGGGTAGTTGACAGCTTTTGCTCCAATTCGTCGACGGTGACGGGTTGGCGCGCGCCGGCTTCTTCTTTGCGCTGCTTGCGGGCCAAGGTCGCGAGTCCGCCGCCGACGACAGCGCCGGCCGCGCCCGCCCCCAGGAGTGTCGTAGGTCCGAGCGTGAGCGGCACCGACACAGGTTCGTAGAAACCGCCGGCATCCCAGAACTTCGGCTCGGAGCAGCCCAGACAGGGATGCCCGGCCTCGACCGGCCAACTGGTGCCGTCGTTCCATTTCATGGTGGCGCAGGCGTTGTAGGTGGTCGGTCCCTTGCAGCCGAGTCGATACAGACACCAGCCCTGTTTGGCCCCCTCGTCGTCGAAGCTTTCGGCGAACAGCCCCTTGTCGTAGAAGGGCCGGCGATAGCAGCGGTCATGGATCGACTGGCCGTAGAAGGCGAGCGGCCGACCATAGCCGTCCAGCTCGGGCAGGCGACCGAAGACCAGATAGTGCGCGACCACGCCGGTGATGACCATGGGGATGGGCGGACAGCCGGGGACGTTGATGACCGGCTTGTCCCGGACCAGCTCCATCACCGACATGGCGCCGGTCGGATTGGGCCGCGCCTGGGGCAGACCGCCGAAGGCCGCGCAGGTGCCGACCGCGATCACGGCGGCGGCGTGCTCGACGGTCTCCATCAGGATGTCGTAATTGCTGTGACCGGCGACGGTCGAGAAGCCCGGATTGGCGTCCGGCCCCGGGATTGAACCGTCGACGATCACCAGATACCGACCCTTGTTCTCCTCCATCGCCTGGAAGCGTGCTTCCTCGGCGGCGTCACCGGACGCGGCCTGAAGCGTGTGGTGATAGTCCAGCGAGATGAAATCGAGGATCAGGTCTTCGAGCGTCGGGGCATGGGCGCGGGTCAGGGATTCGGTGCAGCCGGTGCATTCCTGGAACGACAGCCAGATGACCGAGGGGCGGCGCGCCTGCTCCAGCGCGGCGGCGATGGCCGGCACCATACTCGGCGGCAGGGCCATCAGCGAGGCGGTCGCGGCACAGAGCTTGAGGAATCCGCGGCGCGACAGGCCGTGATCGCGCAGGCTCTCGCCCAGTGTCTTGTCGGGTCTCTTGCGCATGGTCCCTCCTTTCGGGTGTCAGGACGAAGGTGGCGAAGCGTTCGGTGTGGCGTCCAGGCCGGACTCGGCGAGTCGTGCCTCGAGCACGCCGAGCGACTCGGCGAGATCCTCCGGGCGCGGACGCAGGATCTCGGGGATGGCGGCGATCTCGATCTGATAGCTCAGACGCTGATCTTCCAGACTGCGGTAATCGACCAGCCAGACGCCGGGGATGGCGGTCTCCCGGATCAGGGTCGGGCCGAGCGCCTCGACGCGCGCCTGGACCTCGCCCGAACCGAGCACGGCGGTCAGACGTTCGAGGTCACCCGGACCGAAGGGCATGGAGTGGAGGTCGATGCACGTCGACTCGCCGCCGGCGAGCAGACGTTCGAGCGCGTGACGGATCTCGTGCAGGATGGGGAGGGCGTGCCCGTGCTCGTGCGTGGCTCCGGGGCAGGAGCCACCCGGCGCGGGCGGATCGATCTTGGGTTCCAGGCTGGACATGGCCACTCCATCTCGATATCGATGGAGTGGATTCTAAGACGGTCCGGGGATTTTTGATTTGACCTGGAACAGTTGATTTTAGAATTTAATCAAACAGTGAAGTCATGGTTCCGAGTCCCAGCGCGCCAGTACCGACTCGACCAGCCGCATGGCGCGCGGCACGGCGGATTCGACCTCCGGGGTCAGCCGCTCGCCCCAGTCGATGACCTGTGGCTCGATGCCGATCAGGGCGCGCCGCTCGGGCAGGGTGTCGGACAGAAGCGCCATGTCCATGAGATCCGACAGACTGACCTCATGCACCGAACGCGCCTGGGTGCGCAGCCGATGGTCCATGTCCGCGCCCTCGAACAGCCGGATGCAGCCGGGCGACTCGCCCAAGGCGGCGGCATCGACCACGATCAGCCGTGGATGCTCGCCGATCGGGCCGGCCAGGGTGAAGCTCAGGGTTCCGCCGTCCATGAAGACCAGGGATTCACTCGGCCCGAGCGCGGATTCGAGTCGACGCACGACCTCGGGCCCGACGCCTTCGTCCGTCATGAGCACATTGCCGATCCCGAGAATGAGTGTGCCGGCGTTCGTCACGTCGTTTCAGTACCCACGAAAATACCAGAGATTGTCCCAACCCGGCGGATAGGCCGATGGCGGCTCGGACGACGGGGTTTCAGCCCGCTCGATGCGCCCACGCTCATCTTCCGCGAAGGTCGAGGGCGGCCCCCAGGCTCCAGGTCCGAGCCGACGAAAGACCTCGCGATCCTGCTCGATGCGCTCCCGGCGCTCGGCGCGGCGGCGGCGCAGATCCTCCTCCCAGGCCTCCGGTTGGACCGCGCCGCGCGGATGATAGGCACGGCGGCGCTGCTCATGGTAATCGCGTGACGCCGAGCGGCGCGCCTCCCAGGCCTCGCGCTGGGCGCGCACCTCGTCGAGCCAGGGTGAACCCCGGTCCGGCGGCTCGATCCCGATCGCGGCGGGATCGGTCGGAACCTCGGCTCGCGTCCCGGACTCCTCGGCGAGCACCGGACCCGCCAGGCTCGTCAACAGGAGCCATCCGCACCCGATCAGGCGTGCGCCCGAGATCCGACCCGACTCAGGTCGCATTGCGTGCCTTGATGCGATCATGGATCTCACGCCTCAGACAGGCCAGCGACTGCTCGCAGGTGATGGGGGTCTCCTCGGCGGTGGTGATGAAGAAGACGTCGTCGACCTCGGCGCCGACGGTGGCGATCTTGGCGTTCTGGAGCCGGATGCCGCACTGCTCGAACACGGCCCCGACCTCGGCGAGTAGGCCGGGTCGATCGAGCGTGGTCAGGCGCATGATGGTGCGCTGATTGGACTCGTCGGCGGCGAAGGAGACGCGCGTTTCGATCGGGAAGTGACGGTGCCGGCGCGAGGGTGTGCGCGTGACCCGGAGACTGTCGCGCGCCGGTCCGGTGATGCGCGCACCGAGCTGGTCGCGGATCTCGGCGACGCGCTCGGGATCGCCGAGCGGCGCACCGTCCAGGTCGAGCACCTGATAGCTGTTGACCACCAGACCGTCGCTGGTGGTCATGACGCGGGCATCCATGACGTTCAGCCCCATCTGATCGAGCGCGGCCGTGGTGCGGGCGAACAGATTGTCGCCGTCGCGCGAGTAGATGAAGATCTCGCTGCCGCCGCGCGCGGTGATGGGACGGATGTCGATCAACGGCAATTCCTCAGGCGCGGTCTCCAGGATGCGCCGCGTCTGCCAGGCGATCTCGTCGGGCGAGTTGTAGAGGAAGAAGTCGCGGTTGAAGCGCTGCCAGAGCGCCTGACAGCTGTCCGGCTCGACCCCGTAGCGCGCCACCAGACGCAGACCCTCGGCCTGCTTCTGGACGATCAGCTCGTCCTGGGCCTGGGGGTTGTCGAGTCCGCGCAGCAGCGCGCGCCGGGTGCCGTAGTAGAGCTCGCGCAGCAGGGCGTCGAGCCAGCTGTTCCAGCGTCCCGGATTGGTGGCGCGCGCGTCGGCTACGGTCAGCAGATAGAGATAGTCGAGCCGGGTCGGATCGCCGATCAGGGCGGCGAAGGACTGGATGACCTCCGGATCGCCGATGTCCTTGCTCTGCGCGGTCATGGACATCACCAGATGCTGTTCGACCAACCAGGATACCAGCCGGCTGTCGAATTCGCTCAGACCATGGTGTCGGCAGAAGTCCCAGGCATCGCGCGCGCCGAGGGTGGAGTGGTCACCGCCCCGCCCCTTGGCGATGTCGTGGAAGAGTCCGGCCAGATAGAGCAGCTCCAGCTTGGGGATGCGTCGCGCCACCGCGCTGCAGAGCGGGAACTCCTCGTCGTGCTTGGGGATGACGAAGCGGCGCAGGTTGCGCACCAGCATCAGGGTGTGCTCATCGACCGTGTAGACGTGCAGCAGGTCGTACTGCATCCGCCCGACGATGTTGGCGAAGGCCGGGATATAGGCGGCGAGCACGCCATAACGGCTCATGCGGCGCATGGCGTGGGTGAGTCCGATCGGTTCGCGCAGGATCTCCATGAACAGGCTGCGCGCGCGCAGATCGGCGCGGAAGGCGTCGTCGATGCGATGGCGGTTCTCGCGGATCAACCGGATGGTGCTCGCGCGCACGCCCTCGAGTTCGGGATGGGTCTGGAGGATGTGGAAGACCTCCAGCAACGCGATCGGCGTGCGCCGGAACACGCCCGGCGAGGTGACCTCCAGATAGCCGCTGCGCGACTGGAAGCGCTTGTTGATCGGCACCGGCGGGCCGATGTCGTCGTGCAGCGGGATCGCCTCGCCGAAGAGCTGCAACAGCATCTCGTTGAGCTGATTGAGCTCCTGGACGGTGCGATAGTACTGCTGCATGAACTGCTCGACGGCCAGATTGTTCTCGCCGTCGCTGAAGCCGAACTGACGCGCCAGGGTGCGCTGATAGTCGAACAGCAGCCGGTCTTCGTGCCGCCCGGCCAGCCGGTGCAGCGCGAAGCGGATGCGCCACAGCAGGGTCTGGCCGCCGATCAGGGTCTGGTGCTCGGATTCGGTCAGGAAACCGTGGTCGACCAGCTCGTGCAGGGTCTCGGCGCCGAAATGCCGCTTGGCCACCCAGCCGATCATCTGGATGTCCCGGAGGCCGCCGGGGTTCTCCTTGATGTTGGGCTCGAGGTTGTAGGCCGTGTCGCCGTATTTGAGCCGGCGCGCGCGCTGTTCCTGGGTCTTGGCGGCGAAGAATGCTTCGCTGTCCCAGAGACGGTCGGGTCCGGTGGCCTCTCGCATCTGCCGGAACAGCGTCTCGGAACCCGTCAGCCAACGCGCTTCCAGCAGGTTGGTCATGACCGTGACGTCGGCCTCGGCCTCGCGGACGCAGTCACCGACGGTGCGGACGCTGTGACCGACCTCCAGCCCGATGTCCCATAGTAGGGTCAGCAGGCGTTCGATGGATTCGAGCAACGGAGGAGCCGGTTCGGCATCGATCAGGATCAGGATGTCGATGTCGGAGGCCGGATGGAGTTCGCGTCGCCCATAGCCGCCGACCGCGATCAAGGCCGCCCTGGGTGACTCGCCGAGATTCAGGTTCCAGAGATCGCGCAGGACGGCGTCGATGAGCTCACTGAGTTCCCGGACCAGGCGCGTGACCGGGACGCCCTGATCATAGTGCCGGTAGAGCGTGTCCTTCCCTGTCTTCAGCCGGTCTTTGAAATAGCGCAGCGAGTCCGACGGCGAGAGCGTCGCGTCGACCGGCGCGGTGGCGGCGAGCAGGGAGGCGCCCTGGGTCATGAGACGCCCTGGGCCGCGCGCTCGGCGGCGCGCAGAGTGAGGATCTCGTGGCCGGTCTCGGTGACCAGGATGGTGTGCTCCCACTGGGCCGAGAGACTGCGATCCTTGGTGACGACCGTCCAGCCGTCCGGCAGCACCTTGATGAAGCGCTTGCCGGCATTGACCATGGGTTCGATGGTGAAGCACATCCCCGGCTTGAGCCGCAGACCTTCGCCCGGCTTGCCGTAGTGCAGCACCTGCGGATCTTCGTGGAACTCCTCGCCGATGCCGTGTCCGCAGTATTCGCGCACCACCGAATAGCCCTGGGTCTCGACGAAACGCTGGATGGCGTGCCCGATGTCGCCGAGCGTGGCCTCGGGCTTGACGGCGGCGATGCCGAGCATCATCGCCTGCTGGGTGACGGTCACCAGCCGACGGGCGAGGACGGACGGCTCGCCGACGAAGAACATGCGGCTGGTGTCGCCGTGATAGCCGTTCTTGATCACGGTGATGTCGATGTTGACGATATCGCCCTTCTTGAGCCGCTTGTTGCTCGGGATGCCGTGGCAGACCTGGTGGTTGACCGAGGTACAGATCGACTTGGGGAAGCCGCGATAGTCGAGCGGGGCCGGGATGGCGCCCTGATGGTCGACGATGTAGTCGTGGCAGAGCCGGTCGAGTTCCTCGGTGGCGACTCCGGGTTGGACATGGGGCTCGATCATGTCGAGCACGTCGGCGGCCAGACGGCAGGCGAGGCGCATCTTCTCGATCGCCTCTGGGGTCTTGATCCGCACATTCATCTTGCGATTGGAAGCATCCACGGTCTTTTGGTATCGATTCGGCTCGTCAGGCGTTCGGGCATTTGCCCCTGTGTAACCGGTCATGGTATAAAATGCGGCGCGCCGTCGCAATTGACGACTGCCTGCCATGGTTCATGGTGGGGGCTTGCGACGGCGGCACCAAGGCGGAAATTCGCGTTTCCGCTCTTTTTTCGTTTGGCCCTTCGGCCAGGCCGTTTACTTCGTTGGAAGAGACGCGCCGATCCGTCCACACACGCGCCGTCACAGATGACTGGGTGCCCGTCGACTCGGGTTGTCGCCTGGGGCGCGTGGAGGTCCAACCCAACCGTTTCAGATTCAGGAAGCGAAGATCGTGAGCAACGTCACCATGCGCCAGATGCTGGAGGCCGGAGTCCATTTCGGCCACCAGACCCGTTACTGGAACCCCAAGATGGGGGCCTTCATCTTCGGGCAGCGCAACAAGATCCACATCATCAACCTCGAAAAGACCCTGCCGCTCTACCAGGACGCCGTGAACTTCATGGGCACCCTGGCCGCGAACGGCGGCAAGATCCTCTTCGTCGGCACCAAGCGCGCCGCGCGCGACGCCATCCGCGAAGAGGCCGAGCGTTGCGGCATGCCCTTCGTCAACCACCGCTGGCTCGGCGGCATGCTCACCAACTTCAAGACCATCCGTCAGTCGGTCAAGCGGCTGAAGGATCTGGAGGCCATGTTCGAGAGCGGCACCATCGAGCGCTTCAACAAGAAGGAAGCTCTGGGCCTGTCGCGCGAGCGTGACAAGCTCGAACTGAGCCTCGGCGGCATCAAGAATATGGACAGCCTGCCGGATGCCATGTTCGTCATCGACGTCGGTCACGAGAAGATCGCCGTGACCGAGGCCAACAAGCTCGGTATCCCGGTCATCGGCGTGGTCGACACCAACAACGACCCGAGCAACGTCGACTACGTCATCCCCGGCAACGATGACGCCATCCGTGCCGTGCGTCTCTACATCGCCGGCGCCGCCGACGCCATCCTCGACGGTCGCAGCACCGCTGCCGCCATGGTCGGCCGTGGCGCGGGTTCCATCCAGGACGAGGCCCAGGCCGAGGCGTGATCGCTCGCCCGCCCCGTTCCGAGCGGACGGGGCGCGCCGCCTGTTTCGACCGATCCAGTTTTGCGGGACGCCGCCCGGCGCGGCGGCTCTTCATCCGAATTCAAGCAGACCCCGAGCGGGTCGACGAGGTGTTCTAGTCATGGCGATTACAGCCGCATTGGTCAAGGAACTGCGCGAGCGCACCGGCGCCGGCATGATGGAGTGCAAGGCCGCGCTCGTGGAAACCAACGGAGACATCGAGGCCGCCATCGAGGCCATGCGCAAGTCCGGTCAGGCCAAGGCCGCCAAGAAGTCCGGCCGCACCGCCGCCGAGGGTGTGGTCATGATCCGGATCGCCGCCGACGGTAAGAACGGCGTCATGGTCGAGATCAACTGCGAGACCGACTTCGTCGCCAAGGACTCCAACTTCCTGGAGTTCGCCGAGGCCGTCACCGCCGCCGCACTCAGCAGCGGTGTCGCCGATGCCGAGACGCTGGCCGGTCAGACCCTGGCCGACGGCAACACGGTCGATGCCGCCCGTGAGGCCCTGATCGCCAAGATCGGCGAGAACATCCAGGTGCGTCGTCTGGTGCGCTTCGACGGCGCCGAGGGTGCGCTCCACAGCTACCGTCACGGCGTGCGCATCGGCGTGGTGGTCGAGCTGGTCGGCGGCGACGAAGAACTCGGTCGAGATGTAGCCATGCATATCGCGGCCATGAATCCGATGTACATCAGCGCAGATCAAATACCCGCTGAAGTGCTAGCGAAGGAAAGAGAGATTGCAGAGGTTCAATCTCGTGAGCAAGCTCAGAAAGAGAACAAACCTGAGGCCCTTGTCGAAAAAATGGTCGAAGGTCGTATTCGCAAATACATCTCCGATGTAACCCTATTGGGCCAGATCTTCGTCAAGTCGGAAAGCAAACAATCTATCGAGGCACTACTCAAGCAGTCTGGCGCCAAAGTGCGTCGCTTCACGCGCCTGGAAGTCGGCGAGGGCATCGAGAAGAAGGTCGAGAACTTCGCCGAAGAGGTCATGGCACAGGTTCGCGGCAACTGAGCCATTGCTGTATCCTGCCGACCATCCGATCACATCACCACGAGGCCCGCGTCCATGACGGCTCCCGCGTATCGACGCATCCTGCTCAAACTCAGCGGCGAGGCCCTGATGGGCGCGGGCGACCACGGCATCGATCCGGACGTCCTGGAGCGGCTCGCGGGTGATGTCCGCGATCTGATCGCCTCCGGCGTCCAGGTCGCGCTGGTGATCGGGGGCGGCAACATCTTTCGCGGCGCGGGACTGGCCAAGCGCGGTATGGATCGGGTCACGGGCGATCAGATCGGTATGCTGGCCACGGTGATGAATGCGCTCGCGATGCAGGATGTGCTGGAGCGGATGTCGGTGCCGACGCGCGTGATGTCGGCCCTCAAGATCAATCAGGTCTGCGAGGACTACAGCCGCCGCCGCGCCATGCGTCATCTGGAGAAGGGGCGCGTGGTGATCTTCGCCGCCGGCACCGGCAATCCCTTCTTCACCACCGACTCGGCGGCCGGTCTGCGCGCCATCGAGATCGGCGCCGACCTGCTGATCAAGGCCACCAAGGTCGACGGGGTCTATTCCGCCGATCCGGTGAAGGAGCCGGGCGCCGTCTTCTATCCCCGACTCAGCTATGATCAGGCGCTGCGCGAGAATCTCGGGGTGATGGACGCCACCGCCATCGTGCTGTGCCGGGATCACGCCATACCCCTGCGGGTCATGAACATCAACGAACCGAACGCCCTGCCCCGCCTCCTGGCCGGCGAGGACGTCGGCTCACTGGTCGTAAGCGGAAACTGACATCATGATCGACGATATCAAGCAAGACGCCGCCGAGCGCATGGCCAAGAGTGTCGAGTCGCTCACCCACGAACTGGCCAAGATCCGCACAGGTCGTGCCCATCCGTCGCTGCTCGACCACATCATGGTCTCCTACTACGGGCAGGACGTGCCGATCCGCCAGGTCGCCAACATCAACGCCGAGGACGCGCGCACCCTGCTGGTCACGCCCTGGGAGCGCAACATGGTGCAGGCGATCGAGAAGGCGATCATGCAGTCCGATCTCGGGCTCAATCCCAACACCGCCGGCACCGCGATCCGCGTGCCCATGCCGCCGCTGACCGAGGAGCGCCGCCGCGATCTGATCAAGGTCGCGCGCAACGAGGCCGAGCAGGCGCGTGTGGCGGTGCGCAACATCCGTCGCGACGCCAATCAGACCCTCAAGGATCTGGTCAAGGAGAAAGAGATCTCCGAGGACGACGAGCGGCGCGGTCAGGAGATCGTGCAGAAGCTCACCGATCAGTACATCAAGGAGGTCGATGCCGTGCTGGCCCAGAAAGAACAGGATCTGATGTCGATCTGAGTCTGAGCCTGCTCGCCAAGAACGCCTGCGATTTATTGTGGATACTGACTCAGAGGTCGCCCTGGAGCGCACACACGACCCGCGCGTGCCCCGGCATGTCGCCATCATCATGGACGGCAACGGGCGCTGGGCCAAACAGCGCGGGTTGCCGCGCACGGCCGGCCATCGCGAGGGCGTCAAGAGCGTGCGCGCCGTGGTCGAGGAGAGCGTGCGCCGGGGCGTCGAGACCCTGACGCTCTTTGCCTTCAGCAGCGAGAACTGGCGCCGTCCGCGCACCGAGGTCAACGTCCTCATGGAGCTCTTCATGAGCGCCCTGCGCAGCGAGGCCAAGCGACTGCACGAGAACCAGGTCCGTCTGCGCATCATCGGCGAGCGCGGCGCCTTCCCCGAGAAGCTCCAGCACCGCATCGCCGAGGCCGAGGCCCTGACCGCCGACAACACCCGGCTCAACCTCCAGGTCGCGGCCAATTACGGCGGGCGCTGGGACATCGTCCAGGCGGTGCGACGACTGGCCTCCGAAGTCCAGTCCGGCCGGCTCGATCCGGCTCAGATCGACGAGCGACGGCTGGCCGAGCATCTCTCCTTCCCCGACCTGCCCGAGCCGGACCTGTTCATCCGCACCGGCGGCGAACAGCGTCTGAGCAATTTCGTGCTCTGGCAGTCGGCCTATTCCGAACTCTATTTCTCGGACGTCTTCTGGCCCGACTTCGGCGCCGCCGCCTATGGTCAGGCGCTCGACGACTATGCCCGGCGTCAGCGTCGCTTCGGGCTCACCGGCGAGCAAGTCGAGGACAGACGCCCGACCCTGGTCGATGCCTGTGTCGGATAGATCCTCGCCCGCCTCGAACAATCTGCGACGCCGCGCCCAGACCGTGCTCTGGCTCGCGCCGCTCGTGGTCGGGGCCGTGCTCCTGTTGCCCACCTGGGCCTTCGCGCTCTTCCTGGGCGCGGCCATGCTCATCGCCGCCTGGGAGTGGTGCGGTCTGGCCGGCATCAGCGGACAGGCCGCGCGCCGGTTCTATCTGGCGTTTATCGCCGCCACACTGGCCGCTCTCTGGCACTGGTCGGAGTCGAGCTGGCCGCCGCTATTGCTGGCGAGCCTGATCTGGTGGATCGCACAGAGCCTGATCATTCCACGTATCCGGCGCATCGAGCCGGTCGAGGGACCGCGCCCCCTGCTGCTGATCACCGGACTGCTGATCCTGGCCTCGACCTGGGTGGCCCTGTTGAGCCTGCATCAGATCGAATCACGTGGCCCCGGACTGGTGCTCTCGCTCCTGATCCTGATGGCGATGGCTGATTCGGCCGCCTACTTCGTCGGACGGCGCTGGGGCCGGACCAAGCTCGCCCCGACGGTCAGTCCGGGCAAGACTTGGGCCGGTGCCTATGGTGCCCTGGCCGGAGCGGCACTCGTCGGCGTGCTCATCGCCGGCTGGCTCGGGCTGGCGCCTCTTGGCGTGCTGGCCGTCGTGATTCTGTGCATCCTGGTCGCCATGCTGTCGATCATCGGTGATCTCTACGAAAGCCTGCTCAAACGCCGGCGTCAACTCAAGGATTCGAGCCGACTCTTGCCCGGCCATGGCGGTCTGCTCGATCGCATCGACAGCCTGACCGCGGCCGCCCCACTCTATGCCCTGGGCATGACCTGGGCCCTGACCTGACTGGAGTAGGACTGTGATTGGCGTGACCGTACTCGGGGCCACCGGCTCCATCGGCGTCAGCACGCTCGACGTGCTGGCGCGTCATCCGGATCGTTTCCGCGCGGTGGCGCTCACCGCCAACACCGACGCCGAACGGCTGGCCGAGCAGTGTCGCCGGCACCGGCCTCGGTATGCCGTGATGGTCGACCCCGAGGCGGCGCGGCGTCTGGGCGAGCTGCTGGCCGACATGCCCGGGCGCCCCGAGATCCTCACCGGCGTCGAGGGTCTCGAACAGGTCTCGGCCCTGCCCGAGGTGGGCTATGTGATGGCGGCCATCGTCGGCGCGGCCGGTCTGCGTCCGACCCTGGCCGCGGCGCGTGCCGGTAAGCGGGTACTGCTGGCCAACAAGGAATCCCTGGTGGTCGCCGGGGCGCTGCTGATGCAGGCCGTGGCCGACAGCGGTGCCGAACTGCTGCCGATCGACAGCGAGCACAACGCCATCTTCCAGTGTCTGCCGCCGAACTTCAGCGACGGGCTGGAACGGGTCGGGGTGCGGCGTATCCTGCTGACGGCCTCGGGCGGCCCCTTCCGCGACTGGCCGCTCGAACGCCTGTCCTCGGTCACGCCCGAACAGGCGTGCGCGCATCCGACCTGGGACATGGGGCGCAAGATCTCGGTCGACTCGGCGACCATGATGAACAAGGGTCTCGAAGTCATCGAGGCCTGCTGGCTGTTCGGCACGGATACCGACCATGTCCAGGTCGTGGTGCATCCGCAGAGCGTCATCCATTCGCTGGTGCAGTACGAGGACGGCTCGGTGCTGGCCCAGCTCGGCAATCCCGACATGCGTACACCGATCGCACATGCCATGGGTTGGCCGGAGCGCATCGACTCGGGCGTGACGCCGCTCGACCTGTTCGCCGTCGCCCGACTCGACTTCCAGGAACCGGACTTCGCGCGCTTCCCCTGTCTGCGGTTGGCCTTCGAGTCGGCGCGTGCGGGTGGAACGGCACCGGCGGTGCTCAATGCCGCGAATGAGATCGCGGTCGCGGCCTTCCTCGAACGGCGTATCGACTTTCCCGGCATCGCCGCCGTGGTCGAGGGGACGCTGGAGGCACTGCCGCGCGAGTCGGTCGAGGGACAGGGGCTGGAGTTCCTGCTCGATGTCGACAGGCGCGCGCGCGAGCAGGCCGAGCGGCTGGTGCAGGCACAGGCAGGCTGAACCACAGAAATGAAATCGGCGCATGAGCCTGGAATAACGGCTCATGCGCCGGCTTATGATGCGCTATCGGCTCCAGATATGGAGCAACCGCCGCCGAAGCGGCAAGGCGATCAACCGCGATCGGCTTTTGGCTCCATGACCACGGGCGCGGGCGCCTCTGGTGCCGGCTCGTGCTTGACGGTGCTGCAAGCCGAGAGGCCCAGCACGAGTACTAACCCAAGTTGCCACCTTGAAGGGTTGGCATCCATCGGGGTTTGCTTGCTATGCCCTCAAGATCCATCTCATGGTCAACGCGCGCGGACAACCCGGGGAGTTCTTCCTCACCCCCGGCTCGCTCAACGACACCAAGGCGCTCAAACTCTACGCCTTCGATCTGCCCGAAGGCGCGACCATCACCGGCGACAAGGCCTACGACGATTACCGCTACGAGGATCTGTCGGCCGAGGCACACCGCCGGCTGGTGCCGCTACGCCGCCGCAACTCCAAGCGCGCCCATCCACCGGCCTTGACGTATCTGATGTCACAGGCCCTTCACGCCATTGAAACCTCCGGCAGTTTGCTCGAACGCCTGTTGCCCAAACATATCCATAGCGTGACCGCCGCCGGATTCGAACTCAAGACCGCTTTCTTCATCCCGGCCTGTAGTCTCAATTTCCTCTTCCGAGTCTCAGAGGGCGGCAACTTGGGTTCAGTCGTTTCCTACGGCGGCTTGCACCTCTCCGATATCAAATACATAATTTGACATCAATGCCATCATTTGCCTGGAATGCAGTCAACATGCCAACCGTTACGGTCCGCAATCTCCCCGCTGAGGTCCACCGCGCCCTTCGCGTTCGGGCGGCGGCCCATGGCCGCAGCACAGAGGCCGAGATCCGCGACATCCTGAACCAAGCCGTCCGGTCGCCGGGCGGCCTGCGCTTGGGCACCGAGCTGCGCCGCTATGCCGAGCAGATCGGCGGTGTCGAACTGCCACTGCACCGTGACCCGTCGCCCATCGAGCCCGCCTCCTTCGAATGATAAT
This sequence comes from Allochromatium tepidum, assembly GCF_018409545.1. Classification (GTDB taxonomy): domain Bacteria; phylum Pseudomonadota; class Gammaproteobacteria; order Chromatiales; family Chromatiaceae; genus Thermochromatium; species Thermochromatium tepidum_A. The sequence continues at coordinate 2,417,146 of NZ_AP024563.1, forward strand.
CCTCGACACCAACGTGGTCTCGGAGCCGCTGCGTCCCCGCGGAAGCGATAAGGTCACGGCCTGGCTCGACGCCCAGGCGCCGGAGACCCTGTACCTCACTGCGATCAACGCCGCCGAGCTGTGGGCGGGCGTTGCCCTGCTTGCCGAGGGTTCCCGCAAGCGCACGTTGGAAGCCTCCCTGGCGGACCTGCTCGACCGGCTCTTCGGCGGTCGTCTGCTCGATTTCGATCGTCGGGCGGCCCGCGCCTATGCCGAGATCACCCGCACGACGACCGCCGCCGGCGTGCCGCTCCCCCTAGCCGATGGGCTGATTGCCGCCATTGCCCTCGCCCATGGCTTTGCGGTCGCCACCAGGGACACAACGCCGTTTCGCGCGGCAGGCATCGAGGTGATCGACCCCTGGGGCGACGACTAAGCGTACCGGCTATCGGGCTTCGGGTCGCCGCCCGTCAGTCGAAGGTCATCTCCAGCCGATAGTTGGCGATCTCGTCGCGCCGCATCAGCGAGAGCCGACACAGCCGATGACGTCTTGGACGATCGACTCGGGCGTGTTTTATGATCCCCACGCCCCCATGTATCGACTCATTCGAACCTCCTGCCCACAATGCCCATGGACATGCTCTTCACCATCGCCTCCTTCCTGGTCGCCCTGGCGATCCTGATCACCGTGCATGAGTTCGGTCACTTCTGGGTGGCCCAAAAACTCGGCGTGAAGGTGCTGCGCTTCTCCATCGGCTTCGGCCGACCGCTCCTGAGCCGGCGCTTCGGGGCCGACCGAACCGAATACGTCGTGGCCGCGATCCCGCTCGGCGGCTATGTCAAGATGCTCGACGAGCGCGAGAGCGATGAGCCGATCCCCGCCGACGAGGTCGATCGCGCCTTCAACCGCCAGGCACTCTGGAAACGCTCGGCGATCGTGGTCGCCGGTCCGCTGTTCAACCTGATGTTCGCCGTGCTCGCCTACTGGGGCATCTTCATGACCGGCGACACCGGACTCAGACCCATCGTCGGCGAGGTCGAACCCGCCTCGATCGCCGCCGAGGCCGGTTTCAGACCCGGCGACCAAATCCTGGCGATCGGCGAACGCCCGGCCCAGAGCTGGGAGAACGCCCTGCTCGCCCTGACGGTCGCCGCCATGGATGGAAACGACCTGATCGTCCAGGTGCGCGACGACGCCGATCAGGTCCGTAATCGGCTGATCCCGCGCGAATCCGTCGCCGGTCTGAGCGAGGAGCCGGATCTGCTGGCACGCCTCGGCGTCACACCACGCCGTCCGTCCATTCCTGCCGTGATCGGCGAGATCCTGCCGGGCGAGCCGGCTGAACGTGCGGGCCTGCGTGCCGGCGACCGGGTGATCGCCATCGACGGCACGCCGATCGACTCCTGGCGCGAGCTGGTGGAGTTGGTGCGCGACCGGCCCGACCAGCGACTCGCACTCGAGATCGAGCGTCCGGACGCCGGACTCCAGCGGCTCGAACTCATCCCGCGCGCCATGGACGCCGACGGGCGCACGGTCGGGCGCATCGGCGCCGGGGTCGAGGCGCGCGAGGATCTCATGGAAGACTATCTGGTACGGGTCAGTCACGGCCCGATCGAGGCCCTGGGGCTGGCGTTCGGCAAAACCTATGAGATGAGCGCCCTGATGCTGCGCGTCATGGGCCGGATGCTGATCGGCGAGGCCTCGATCCACAACCTGAGCGGCCCGATCAGCATCGCCGAGACCGCCGGACGCACCGCCAGCTATGGTCTGGACTCCTTCGTCAAGTTCCTGGCCATCATCAGCATCAGCCTGGGCATCCTCAACCTGCTGCCGATCCCGGTGCTCGACGGCGGGCACCTGATGTTCTATCTGGTCGAATGGATCAAGGGCAGTCCGGTCTCCGAGGAAGCCATGCTCCAGGGCCAGAAGATCGGCTTCCTGCTGCTGGCCGCGCTCATGACGCTCGCCTTCTACGTCGACCTGTCGCGACTATTGGGCTAACCCGAGCGCATCCCTTATACTAGCGCGCCTTGGATGCCGGCCGCCCGGCAGATCCGGCTTCAATCAGGGGAAACCGTCTTGCGCGCTAAAACTCAGTCACTCCGCCATGGCGCCTGGCGAGCGCTCCTGTTGTGCGCTCTCGTCTCGAGCGTGCCGGGCACGGCCATCGCGGAGGTCTTCCAGGTCGCCGACATCCGGGTCGAGGGCTTGCGCCGCATCGCTCCCGGCACTGTCTTCAATTATCTGCCGATCCAGGTCGGCGACACCGTCGGCGACGATGTGACGGGCGGCATCATCCGCGCCCTCTATCAGACCGGCTTCTTCGACGACGTGCGTGTCGAGCGCGACGGCAACGTGCTCGTCATCCAGGTGCGCGAGCGCCCGGCCATCGCCGAGATCAAGATCAGCGGCAACAAGGACATCGAGACCAAGGCGCTCGAGGCCGCCCTGGCCGACATCGGACTCAAGCAAGGCCGCGTCTTCAACCGCTCGGTGCTCGATCGCATCGAACAGGAGCTGGAGCGGCAGTACTTCGCGCGCGGCAAGTACGGCGTGGTGGTGCAGTCGACCGTCTCGCCGCTGGAGCGCAACCGGGTCGCGGTCAACATCGAGATCGTCGAGGGACTGACGGCGCGCATCAAGCAGATCAACATCATCGGCAACCGGGACTTCCCGGTCGAGGAACTGCGCAAACAGTTCGAGCTGGGGCCGACGCGCTGGAACTCCTTCTACACCAAGAACGACCAGTACTCAAAGCAGAAGCTCGCCGGGGATCTGGAGTCACTGCGCTCCTTCTATCTCGACCGCGGCTACATCAAGTTCGACGTCAAGTCGACCCAGGTCTCGATCAGCGCCGACAAGAAGGACATCTATGTCACCGTCACCATCGACGAAGGACAGCCGTTCCGCATCAGCGACATCAAGCTCGCCGGCAACCCCCCGGTGCCCGCCGAGCAGATCTTTCCGCTGATCCATCTCAAACGCGGCGAGTTCTTCTCGCGCAAGCTCACCACCGAGAGCGCCGAGCGCATCTCCAACCTGCTCAGCGACGAGGGCTACGCCTTCGCCAACGTCAACACCATCCCCGAGGTCGACGAGGAGAAGCACGAGGTCGCCGTCACCTTCTTCGTCGACGCCGGCAAGCGCGTCTATGTGCGCCGTGTCGAGATGCAGGGCAACACCCGCACCCGCGACGAGGTGCTGCGCCGCGAGATGCGCCAGCTCGAAATCGCCTGGTTCTCGGCCGATCTGGTGCGCAAGTCGCGCGAGCGGTTACAGCGTCTGGGTTATTTCGAGGAGGTCGACATCGAGACTCCGGCCGTGCCCGGCTCGGCCGATCAGGTCGACGTCGAGGTCAAGGTCAAGGAGAAACCCGCCGGCAACCTGGCCGCCGGTGTCGGCTTCTCGCAGTCCGACGGCATCCTGCTCAACGCCAGCGTGACCCAGAACAACTTCCTCGGTACCGGCAAGCGGGTCGCGGTCGCCTTCAACAACAGCAGCTCGACCACGCTCTATCAGTTCGGCTACACCAACCCCTATTACACGGTCGACGGCATCAGCCGCGGCTTCAACCTCTCCTATCGCGAGACCGACTACGACGAACTGGTCGGAGCCGACTACTCGACCGACGTCGGCATCGCCGGCCTGAACTTCGGCCTGCCCATCACGGATACCAGCCGCGCCGGACTGGGTTTCGACTATCAGTACACCGACTTCACCGCCGGCGAGTCCGAGATCGCCCAGGCGTTCGTCGCCGACAACGGCAACACCTTCAACGACTTCTCGCTCACGGCCAGCTACACGCGCGACACGCGCGACAAGGCCGTGTTTCCGACACGCGGCTCATTGCGCAGCATCCGGGCCGACGTGACCGTTCCCGGCAGCGATCTCCAGTACTACCGGATCCGCTACGACGAACAGATCTACATCCCGCTGACCTCGCGCTTCATCGTCGCCATGAGCGCCAACCTGGGCTATGGCGACAGCTATGGCGAGACCAACTATCTGCCCTTCTTCGAGAACTTCTATGCCGGCGGTCCGCGCTCGGTGCGTGGCTGGAAGTCCAACACGCTCGGCCCGCGCGAAGTCGGCAGCGACGATCCCGTGGGCGGAAACCTCAAGCTGGCGGGCAGTATCGAACTCTTCGCCCCGGCGCCGATCGGCGGGCAGTTCGAGAAGTCCCTGCGCCTGGGCGCCTTCCTGGACTTCGGTAACGTCTGGTCGACCTATGACTCGAATCTGCTGACCTACAGCGGCTTCGATCTCGGCGACCTGCGCTATTCGACCGGCGTCTCCCTGACTTGGCTCTCGCCGGTCGGGGCGCTCTCGATCAGCTTCGCCGTCCCGCTCAACGAGAAGGACGGCGACGACACACAGGTATTCCAGTTCGGATTCGGTCAGACCTTCTGAACCATGGAGGCGCCCTTGAAGACACTCGCCCCGCCGCTCGTGGCGGCCGCATTGCTCGGAGTCGCGGTCCAGGCCGCCTGGTCCGCCGACTCCGAGTATCGCATCGCCGTGGTCGATCCCAACCGCGTCGTCGAGCAGTCGCCCCAGTATGAGGCCGCGCGCGACGCGCTCCAGCGCGAGATCGAGGATCGCGAGCGTGATCTGCGCGAACAGCAGGAGCAGATCGCGGCCCTGCAACGTCAGCTCGAACGCGACGGTCCGCTGATGAGCGAGAACGAACTCCAGCGGCTCCAGAACGACATCCGCAGCCGCACGCGCAAGGTCAAGTACGCGCGCGATGAGTTCCAGGACGATTTCGCGTTGCGCCAGAACGAGTTGCGTACCAAGCTCGGGCGGCAGGTCCAGGAGGTCGTGGTCGAACTGGCCAAGGAGCAGAAGATCGACCTCATCCTCAGCGACGGACTGGTCTATGCCAATCCGCGTATCGACATCTCGGATCTGGTGATTGAGCGGCTGAAGCAAGAGTTCAACAAAAACGCCGGGACGCGCTCAGACGCCTCGGCGTCCCGCTAGGCGCCGCCCCCGTTTTCCGGCTTGGAGACCCATCCCGTGCAGATCCGTCTCGGTGAACTCGCCGCCCGGCTCGGCGTGCCCCTGCGTGGCGACGGTGAGGTCGTGGTCGACCATGTCGCCCAGCTCGACAGCGCCGGGGTCGGCAGCCTGAGTTTTCTCGGCGATCCGGCCTATCGCGCCCATCTGGCCACGACCGGCGCCTCGGCGGTGATCCTCAAGGCATCTGACGCGCGTAGCGACGTCCAGGTGCCGGTGCTGCTCAGCGACAATCCCTATCTGACCTTCGCACATGCAGCGCGTCTGCTGCATCCATACCCGGAGGTCGTCGGCGGTATCCACCCATCCGCCGTGGTCGATCCGGCCGCCCAGGTCGATCCGAGCGCCTGGATCGGTCCGCTGACGGTGCTGGAGGCCGGCGCGGTGGTCGGGCCGCGCGTCTTCGTCGGCCCCGGCTGCATCCTCGGCGAAGGCGTCGAGGTCGGCGCCGACAGCCGGCTGACGGCGCGCGTGACCCTGTGCGCCGGCACCCGTGTCGGCCAACGCGCCCTGATCCACCCGGGCGCGGTGATCGGACGCGAGGGCTTCGGCTTCGCGAAGGATGGCGAACGCTGGGTGCGTATCCCCCAGATCGGACGGGCGGTGCTCGGCGACGATGTCGAGATCGGCGCCAACACCTCGGTCGATCGCGGCGCCATCGGTGATACGGTCATCGGCCACGGGGTCAAGCTCGACAACCACATCCAGATCGGACACAACGTCGTCGTCGGCGACAACACCGCCATGGCGGCCAACACCGGCATCTCCGGCTCGACCCGCATCGGGCGCAACTGCACCATCGCCGGGGCGGTCGGCATGGCCGGGCATCTGGAGATCGGCGACAACGTGCACTTCACCGGCATGGCCATGGTCACCCGGTCGTTCAAGGAACCTGGTGTCTACAGCAGTGGGATACCAGCCATGCCAAGCGCGGACTGGCGACGCAACGTGGCGCGTTTCAGACATCTGGATGAGCTGACGCGCCGAGTCAAGCAACTCGAAACCCTTATTGCCAACATGAACGCAACACACGAGCGGGGGGAGTCCTGATGGATGGATCAGATTCGAATCCACGGGATTCCGATCGACACGCGGGTCGTTCGGAGGATGTCGTGAGCACGATGGATATTCATAAGGTGCTGAGCCTTCTGCCGCACCGTTATCCCTTTCTTCTGGTCGACAAGGTCATCGACTACAAGGTCAACGAGTATCTGACCGCGCTCAAGAACGTCACCTTCAACGAGCCATTTTTCACGGGTCACTTCCCGGTGCGCCCGGTCATGCCCGGCGTGCTGATCGTCGAGGCCATGGCGCAGGCGACCGGACTCTTGGCGATGGCCTCGCGTCCGGATCTGGTCGGTGAAAAATCGCTCTATTACTTCGTCGGCATCGACAATGCACGCTTCAAGCGTCCGGTCGAGCCGGGCGATCAGCTCATCATGGAAGTCCGGCTGGGTCCGGTGCGCCGCGGCATCTGGAAGTTCGACGGCGAGGCGCGCGTCGACGACAAGGTGGTCGCGAGCGCCGAGATCATGTGCACGGCGCGGGACTTCGACGCTTGATCCACCCGAGCGCCCTGGTCGATCCGGGCGCCGATCTCGACTCGTCGGTCGAGGTCGGTCCCTTCGCCGTGATCGGCGCCGGGGTCGAGATCGACGCCGGCACCCGGATCGGGCCGCATGCCGTGTTGCGCGGGCCGATGCGGATCGGGCGCGACAATCGGATCTTCCAGTTCGCCTCGGTCGGCGAGGATCCGCAGGACAAGAAATACAGCGGCGAGCCGACCCGGCTGGAGATGGGCGATCGCAATCAGGTGCGCGAGTTCGCGACCCTGCATCGTGGCACGGTCCAGGATCAGGGCGTGACCCGCATCGGCGACGACAACCTATTCATGGCCTATACCCATGTCGCCCATGACTGCCGCATCGGCAATCAGGTGATCCTGGCCAATGCCGCCTCGCTCGGCGGGCATGTCGAGATCCGGGACTGGGCGATCCTCGGCGGTTTCACCATCGTGCATCAGTTCTGTCGCATCGGGGCCCATGCCTTCTGTGCCATGGGCTCGGTGCTCACGCGCGACGTGCCGCCCTATGTGACGGTCGGCGGGCATCCGGCCGAACCGCATGGGATCAACAGCGAGGGTCTGAAACGGCGCGGGTTTTCGCCCGAAGCCATTCGTGCCATCAAACGCGCCTATCGCGCGCTCTATATGGCCAATCTCAAGCTCGACGAGGCGCGGGTTCAGATCGCCGAGATGACCGCCGACACGCCCGAGTTGCAGCCGCTGCTGGATTTCATCAGCGCCGCCGGACGCGGGTTGGCGCGCTGATCATGGAAGCTCGGTCGGACGCGCGCGAGCCGCTGCTCATCGGACTGGTCGCCAACGAGCCGTCGGGCGATCTGCTCGGCGCGGCGCTGGCGCGGGCGATCCGGGCGCAGTGTCCCGAGGTGCGCTTCGTCGGCGTGGCCGGTCCACGGATGCGTGAGGTCGGCTGTGAGACCCTGTTCGACATGGAGCGACTGTCGGTGATGGGCTTGACCGAGGTGCTGGCGCATCTGCCCGAGCTGCTGGGTCTGCGCCGCCGACTGCGGGAGCATTTCATCGCCCATCCGCCGGCGGTCTTCATCGGTGTGGACGCGCCCGACTTCAACCTGGGGTTGGAGCGGCGTCTGCGCGAGCGCGGGATCAAGACCGTGCATCTGGTCAGCCCGACCGTCTGGGCCTGGCGTGCCGGGCGGGTCAAGGGGATCCGGCGCGCGGTCGACCGGATGCTGTGCATCTTTCCATTCGAGGAAGACTTCTTGCGTCGGCATGGCGTGCCGGCGACCTATGTCGGTCATCCGCTGGCCGATGAGATTCCGCTCCAGGTCGATCGTGCCGAGGTGCGCGCGGCGCTTGGACTGTCGGTGGATGTGCCGGTCATCGCCCTGCTGCCTGGGAGCCGTGCCGGCGAGATGCGTCGGCTGGCGGCACCCTTCATCGCCACGGCACGGCGCTGTCTCCAGACGCGGCCTGAGTTGCGTTTCGTCGTACCGCTGGTCAACGCGCGACTGAGGGCGCTGTTCGAGGCCGAATTGCAGCGCCTCGATCCCGGCTTGCCGATCAGGCTGGTCGATGGCCACAGCCGCGAGGCCATCGCCGCCGCCGATGCCGTGCTGACCGCCTCGGGGACCGCGACCCTGGAGACGCTGCTGCTCAAGCGGCCGATGGTCGTCGCCTATCGGCTGCATCCGCTGACCTATCATCTGGTCAGGTGGCTGAAGCTGGTCAAGGTGCCCTATGTCGCCATGGCCAATCTGCTCGCCGGTCGTGCGCTGGCGCCCGAGTTCCTGCAAGGCGACTGCCGGGCCGAACGTCTGGCCCCTGCCCTGCTCGCTTATCTGGACGATCCGGAGCGTATCGCCAAGATCCAGAGCGAATATGCGCGGATTCATCGTGAATTGCGCCTTGATGCGGCCGCAACGGCGGCGCGGGCGGTGTTGGATCTGATCGGCTTGCGAGAAGCCTCGCACTGACCTGCATTGCCGGATCGCGTATCAGGAAGCCGGTTTGATCTTCATCTCGACGATGCGCTCGGCGTATTCTTTCGACTTTTTCTTCATCACTTCGCCCAGTGGGTAGGTGTTGCCGATCACCTGCAACAGCCGGTCGCTGTCGAGTGCCGAACGCCCGTCGACGAAGGCTTGTTCGATGGCCTCCTTGACCACGGATTCGATGTCGGCGCCCGAATAGCCCTCGGTGGCCTGGGCCAGTCGGTCGAGATGGATGGCACGGCGCATGTTGGCTTCGCTTCGGTAATGGATGCGGTTGCACCGCCGCCAACGGCTGACCGTAGTCGTAACGGTGTTGCGCGCAGCGGCATCAGATAGCCGAAACCGGCGACCCCAGGCGCGGACACCAGTTCCAATGGCCACAGGAAATGCCCGCTCGGCGGCCCCTTGCGGATCAGCGTCTCCAGACTCTGCCGCTGCGTGGGCGTGGCCTGTTCGGGGAAATACCACTTGAGCGCGATCGGCTGGCCGTCGAGTTGGGCGCGGTAGACCTCGCCCTGTCCGCCGCCGATGAATGACTCGACACGGCAGACATGACCGGACGCGGTCTGGACGCTGGAGTGGAGTTGCAGGAGTTGGTGCATGATGTCGATCCCTGAATGTATTCGAACCCGCGCCGGAGCGGGCCTCTGCCGAACCTCAATTGTTGAGTGTATGGGCACGCGACGCAACCGCTATCGGCCCGCGAGCGTCACGCTTGGCTCTGACAAGCCCCCGTTCTTCGCGGTACCATTGTCCGGTTAACTTTCACAGGCAATGAGGATGACATGGCGTTCTACAGCACCAACGAATTCAAGGGCGGACTCAAGATCATGCTGGACGGCGATCCATACAGCATCGTCGAGAACGAGTTCGTCAAGCCCGGCAAGGGCCAGGCCTTCAACCGCGTTCGCATCCGCAACCTCAAGACCGGGCGCGTGATCGAGAAGACCTTCAAGTCCGGCGACACCGTCGAGGCGGCGGACGTGCATGATACCGACATGCAGTATCTCTACAACGACGGCGAGGAATGGCACTTCATGCACCAGGAGAGCTTCGAGCAGATGACCGCCACAGCGGCGGCCGTCGGCGAGGCGGCCAAGTGGATCAAGGAGAACGACATCTGCAAGGTCACGCTCTGGAACGGCGCGCCGCTGTCGGTCGAGCCGCCGAACTTCGTGGTGCTCAAGATCACCGAGACCGATCCCGGCGTGCGCGGCGATACCTCGGGCGGCGGCGGCAAGCCGGCCACGCTCGAAACCGGCGCCGTGGTGCGCGTGCCCCTGTTCGTGCAGACCGATGAGCTGATCAAGGTCGACACCCGCACCGGCGAATACGTCTCGCGCGTCAAGGAGTGATGACCGAGGTTTCCAGCGCGGACTGGCGACCGAACGCCGACCTGACGGCGATCCGGGCGCGCGCCGAACTCTATGCCGGAATCCGGGCCTTCTTCCGGGAGGCCGGCGTCCTGGAGGTCGAGACGCCCATCCTGTCGCGCGCGGCGGTCACGGACCCGGCGCTGGCCAGCCTCTCGACCCGGATCGACATCGCCGGATTCGGCCCCGACCGGCCGCTCTATCTCCAGACCTCGCCCGAGTTCGCGATGAAGCGGCTGCTGGCCGCCGGGATCGGGCCTGTCTATCAGATCTGCAAGGTCTTTCGTGACGAAGAGCGCGGGCGTCGTCATCATCCCGAGTTCAGCCTGCTGGAGTGGTATCGGCCGGGCTGGAGCTATGAGCGCCTGATGGATGAAGTCGGCGCGCTCGTCAGGCTGGCTCTGGGTCGACCGGCGATGCCGATCGAGCACGTCACCTATCGCGATCTCTTTCACGATGGACTCGGGATCGATCCCTGGCACACCGAGGTTGCCGAACTGCGCCGGACCGCCGAGCGCGCCGGACTCCGGGGGCTGGATGGACTCGATCTGGATCGCGACGGTTGGCTCGACCTACTCCTGACCCAATGTCTGGAACCCGGCCTGGGGCAGGAGAGACTGACCTTCCTCTGCGACTATCCGCCGAGTCAGGCCGCGCTGGCGCGCGTGCGCACCTCGGGCGAGGTACCGGTCGCCGAGCGCTTCGAGCTCTACATCGACGGGATCGAGCTGGCCAACGGCTTCGGTGAGCTGATCGACGCACGGGAGCAACGCGCGCGTTTCCAGGCCGACATCGAGATCCGGCGCGCCCAGGGTCGACCCGAGCCGCCCATCGACGAACCCCTGCTCGCGGCGCTCGCGCATGGGATGCCCGAGTGCGCCGGCGTGGCGCTCGGACTCGACCGCCTGCTGATGCTCGCCACGGGCAACGAGCACATCGACGCCGTGTTGAGCTTCGCCGTCGAGCGCGCCTAGCCCGACTTCAAGACGTTCGAGTCAAACCTATGTCCAAACGCCTGAATCCTCTCATCGGTCGAGGTATCCACTGGGCGAATCGCTCCGACCTGCCCGCGTTGTGGCGTGAACGCCTGAACCTGGGCGCGGGTCATGCGCCGATCGCCCCGGCCGGCGGCGAGCGCTGGCTGCGGCGCTGGTTCGGGGTCGGGGCGATCCTTGGACTCGGTCTCTATCTGATCTGCGGCTATCACGCCGGCTTCCTGCGGCTCAACGCCCTGGCCGCCGAGTATCCGGGCTGGATCTGGGCCTGTCTCACGGCGCTGGGTGATGAGCGCACGGTATTCGCGCTGACACTCTTCTTCTCGCTGCGCCGGCCGCGGCTGTTCTGGACCCTGATCCTGGCGGCACTGATCGCGATCGCCGCCGGCCGCGGGCTGAAGGAACTCGTCGACGCCGACCGACCGCCGGCCGTGCTGGCGGCGGATACCTTCAACCTCATCGGGCCGGCACGCGAGCGGGTGAGCTTTCCATCCGGACACAGCGTCACCGCCGCCGTCTTCTGCGGCGTACTCATCCTGCACACGCGCTGGATCGAGTGGCGCGTGCTCCTGCTGCTGATCGCGCTCCTGGTGGGGGCGAGCCGGGTGGCCGTGGGCGTGCACTGGCCGATCGATGTGATCGCCGGCCTGACGCTGGGCGCACTCGCGGCCTGGGTCGGTGGACGGCTCGCCGCGCGCTGGCCGGGGCCGGCGACCCGCTTGGGCGTACATCTGACCTTCGTGGCCCTGGCCGTTCTGGCGGCCTTCAGCCTGCTCTTCGACGATGGAGGCTATGCGCAGGCGGCACTCATGCAGCGTCTGCTCGGACTCGGCGCGCTCGCGAGTGCCGTCTGGTGGTATCTCGTCGCCAAACCGGAGCCGGTGAGTCCATCAGGCCGTCGTTACAACCCGCGTGGCGCGTCGAACCGGCCGCCGACACCCAAGAGAGTCGGGCCCGATGAATGAGCCGGACTGGGTCCATCTCGAAGTCAGGGACACGGGGATCGGCATCAAGGCCGAGGACATCGGCAAGCTGTTCGAGCGCTTCTCGGCTTCGATCAGCCCAACGCGGTCCAGAAGGAGGCCATCGGCTGCCGGCCGCATCTGGTGTTGCTGGACGCCTGGATGCCCGGCATCTCGGGCTACGACGTCTGCCGGGCGCTCAAGCGCAACAGCCATAAGCGCGACAGGCCGGTCATCATCTTCACCGCCGCCACCCAGAAGATCGACGAGGAACGGGCGCGCGAATCCGGCGCCGACGGCTTCGTCACCAAGCCGTTCCGGCGCGAGCAGATCATCGAATTGATCGAGAGTTTTCGCGATGTCCGGGCACCGACTGTCCCGGAGCCTTGAGCATCGCCGAGGAACTGAGCCGGAGACTCAGTTGAGTTCGGGCGTCTCACCCGTCTCGATATAGACGAGACGCTCGGCGATGTTGATGGCGCGGTCGGCGACGCGCTCGTAGTGGTGGGCGATCCGGAGCAACTGCATCCCGAGCAGGCACGAGGAGGCCTGCTGGTCGCACAGCCAGGCGATGACGTCGCGCACGGCGGTCTCTTCCAGGGCATCGACCTCGCTCTCGCGCGCCACGGCGGCGCGCGCCCGATCGGCGGAGCCGTTCTCGGCATAGACGGCCATGACCTGCGTGAACATCGCGAGCGCGATGTCGCCCATGATCCCGATGCGTTTGGCGGGTTCGACGGGGAGCGGCAAGGCGGGGGCCCTGAGCAGGATGCGCGCGACGTCGGCGGCGTGATCGGCGATGCGCTCCAGCTCGGTGATCATCTCCAGCGTGGCACCGATCAGGCGCAGATCGCGACCGGCCGGCTGGTGCGAGGCCGGCACCACCAGGGCCTGCTGCTCCAGTGCGCGCCGTTCCCGGTTGATGACGGCATCGTCGGCGATGATCGCGCGGCACAGGGCCGAATCCTGATTGCGCAACGCCTCCAGCGAGC